>DASPOT010000024.1:0-4153 GCA_035625875.1 Mycobacterium sp.
GTCGAGAGTGTCGAGATCGAGGGCGTAACCGCCGACCGAACGGGCCGCCTTCTCATACGAACGCACCCGGTATGGATCGCCACCGGAGATGGCAACCAAATCGGCCAGCTCCTGCAGCGCCTCGGCCGCAACGTCATTCGAACGCATCAGGCGCTGCCTCACCCAATCGGGTGCCGTTGTTCATCAGGAGTGGCTCGCACAACTCCAAAGCACCTCCTGCATCGTCGAACCAGATACAGAATCGAGCCCGCCATGCGGATGCCGCGACTCGTGGTCCTGGGGTGGATCTTCGCTGCCTTGTAGGCAGCACTGGCCGTCGAGGTCACCCTGTCAGGCTTGAAGTTGGCCGGATTCCTGCCGCACTGACCGCACGCCTGTATCCCAGGGGCTGGCGCCAGCCGATTCCATCGCCATCGCATAGCACCACAAATGCAATCGAGCGGAGCCTACGTCAGGCCACTTTCACACCGCTTCTGGGACGCCACCCGCTTGCCGATCGCGCTGGCGAATGGGATAGAGATCTTCGACGAGGACGGCGGGCAATGGCCGTCTATCGTTTGCATCCACGCGCTGGGCGCCACGCACCGCACCGGGGGACCTATGGCTGTCGCGCTGGGGACGAACGGCTCCTGACCGGTGGGTGGTTGGTTTTATAACCTCGCCGCTGAGGGGCCGCGCTCGCGCGGAACTGTGAACCGGATCCGCACTGCATAGGAAGAAGGCGAAAGTGTCTGATCTGTCAAACCACAGCGGGATTGTGGTCGGCGTGGACGGATCAGCGTGCGCGAAACTGGCCGTGGAGTGGGCGGCCCGCGAGGCCGCGATGCGCAACGTGCCGCTCAGGATCGTCCACGTGGCCTATCCGGTCATTGGTGCGTGGTCGGGATGGGGTGTGCCGGCGCCGCCGCCCGAGGACTTAGGCCAAACGTTGGAAGACCGAGCCCGCAAAGTAGTTGACGACGCGATCGAGGTCGTCGACGCCGCCATCGAGGGCAACGATCGCCTCCCGGTGAGCAGCGAAATCGTGTGGTCGTCGCCTGTTTCGACGCTTGTGGATCTGACCAAAGAGGCGCAGATGATGGTGGTGGGTTGTCGCGGTCAGGGAGCGCTGGCGCATGCTCTGCTTGGGTCGGTGAGCACTGCGCTGGTCCATCACGCTCACTGCCCCGTAGCGGTGATCCACGACGACGCGCCGCAACCGTTCGGGCCGACGGGCGCACCGGTGCTGGTCGGCATCGACGGATCGCCGGCCTCGGAATTGGCCACCGCTATCGCCTTCGACGAGGCATCCTGGCGCGGGGTCGAACTCGTCGCGCTGCACGCCTGGAGCGATGCCGAGTGGCCCGACTTCGCCGAACGGGAATGGTCGGCGATCCGGGCCACGGCCGACGAGACGCTCGGCGAGCGCCTAGCCGGGTGGGGCGAACGCTATCCGGATGTCACCGTGCACAGGCTGGTGCTGTTCGACTATCCGACCCGTCACCTGCTGGAGAAGTCGAACTGGGCGCAGCTGGTCGTAGTCGGCAGCCACGGCCGGGGAGGATTCGCCGGGATGCTGCTCGGTTCCGTGAGCAGCGCCGTTGTGCACGAGGCCCATGTGCCTGTCATCGTGGCTCGTCGGCGCTGACCGCAAGCCGTTCCTCGACAGGCAGAAACGCGGCGGCGTCACAACGAGATCAGGCAACTCTTCAGGGCACGCCATGTCGCCGGCGCAAGCTTCATCGCTCACCCGATCAGCTTCGGGTCAAATAGACCCCTCCGCGAAGTATCCGTTGACCTCTTCCGGCAGAGCGTGTTGTGGATGGCGGCGCCGGACGATCTTGGCGACGTGCAGTGCGCCGTTGACGAATTCGTGGCCAAGGTGCATGCGCCAGCGGCTGCTGCTAGCCGGAACCCAGCCGAACCAATCGAACGTTGACTGTTGCAGTAGATCCGTCAGCCCTCGAGATAGTTGGGGCAGACAGTATGTAACGGAATCGTTCAGAACGGAGGTGTCACCAATGGCCGAGATCGCAAAAACAGCTGGCATCACCGCGTGGACTGGTACATGGCGGCTGCCGACCGACAAGGCCGATCACCAGCGTGCGGTGCGGGCCCAGCGGCGACGCGACCGCCAGACGGTACGCCGAGCACTTGACGAAGTCCGGCCCAGCCGCGATCGACGCTGACGAGACGGCACTCAGAATCCTAATCGTTTGGCGCGTCCCAGCAACCGCCATCAACTCGGGCTGCGAAGCAGACAGGTACCTGAACGAGAAAGTACTGCTCGCCTGGCTCGAAACGCTCTGATTATGCCGACCATAATGCCACAAACCCGTTGCCCCGCAGGGGATCCACCACCCACATCGGCATAATCCGGACCTCGGCATTGGTAGTCAGGGGCGCGGTGTCCGCGGGGCCGACCCGTTTCCCCATCCCCTTTCAATCCGTGCGTGCGGTTTTCCCGCACACGGCTTACCGATGATCTTCTTGACATGGTTACCCAGCCTTTGGGTAGCGAACGGTGCCACGCAGGCGGTACAGGCTGTGATCGTTGAACCACTGCTCGGTCCACTGATCGGCGTGCCCGGGACGCAGGTTACGGCCCCGCTTCTTCACCAGCAGGCGGAACAGGCGACGCACCACGTACCGGTCGATCTGGCCGAACTTTACCGCGGCATTCCCGGTGCGAAAGTAGTTGACCCACCCACGCAGGATCGGATTCAGATCCGCGATCACCTCACGGATATCGGTGGCGACCGGTGCGTGCTCGGACGTTGTCCCGCAGCCGCACCATGGCCCGCTGCGACGGCCATCGGTGCAGGTAGTAGTGCACAATGCGCTTCTGTTCCCACAACCGCCCCGACATGCGGGCCCGGAAGTGGCAGCCCAGAAAATCCAAGCCCTCCCGGCCCTCACGCAGATCGACCACCTTCGTCTTATCCGGATGCAGCCGCAACCCCAACCCGGCCAAGGTCTCTCCCACCGCAGTTAAGGCGTGCTCGGCTTGTGCCGCCGAACAGCACAGCACCACACCATCATCGGCGTAGCGCACCAACTCACCTACCCCTCGGGTAGCCAGTTCGGTGTCGAGCACATGCAGATAGATATTGGCCAACAGCGGCGAGCACACCCCCAACGCAATGGGCAATTTCTGTTTTGATGTCACGCTGGGTTAGCGGAGGCTGGAGCGGCCACGGCGTGTCCCTGGTGAGTCGTGACATGTTCGGTGATACTTGTATGTCATGGCTGGTGGTGGTCGTGTGGATGCCGGTGAGTACGCTCGCCGGGTCAACGCGGCCGTCGAGCTGCTTGGCGAACAGGCTTCGGTGGCCGAGGCCGCGCGGGCGTTGGCAGACCGGTTCGACTGCTCGGTTCGCCAAGCCCGCCGCTATGTCGAGCGCGCGGTCGAGCAGGGATCGGTGGTCGTGCCGGAGGAGACGACGGTGTTCACCGTCAGGCTGCCGAGCATGCTGGTCGCGCGGGCGCGGGAGCGGGCCAGGGAGTCGGGGAGCACGATCTCCGCCCTGGTGGCGCAGGCGTTGACCGAGTTCTTGGCGCGTGGGCACCCAAAGGGCTTGCGCGAGTGAATGATCGGGTGGTTGAGACCGAGTTGGCCTTCGACCGTCACGCGGCCGCGGATCTGTCGGTGGCCTACGCCATCCTGGTACCCCAAAGACGAGTCCGTATCGAGCGGGCCGGCGAGGAAGGAAGAACGCCGAATGACCAGCGCGGCAATCTACGCCCGGGTGTCATCAGCCCGGCAGAAGAAGGACGAGACGATCGCCTCGCAGACGGCGGCGCTGCGCGCCTACGCCGAGCGGCTGGGGCTTGAGATCCCCGACGAGTGGGTGTCAAACCTGGGGAAATACATGACCGCTGACAGCCGGGCGGCATGAGCGGCGACTAGGGCCTTGTTTCGACAGCGGTGCGCCGGCAAGCGCCGGAAACTTAGCAGCTGATTCCCGTTCAACGGTGAGCAGCCTTCACCATCCGCCGGGCGCTCGCGGGCCGAGCGCTGTCGGCGGGCAATGTGACCTTTGGGCGCAGTCTTGAGGACGTTTGGCCCCTCACCGCCGGCTGGGTTGGGTGCGAAGGTGGCGGCGTTCATGTCGGCGATTGACTGAGGCGGCGGTGATCGGGCGTGGTCGGTGATTCTGATGTGGTCACGGTG
>DASPOT010000025.1:0-2491 GCA_035625875.1 Mycobacterium sp.
CTTCGGCACCGGCTACGCCGTGCTGTCGCACCTGAAATCCCTTCCGGTCGATACGCTCAAGATCGACACCGGATTCGTGCGCAACTTGGGCACCAACCCGGGGGATCTGGCGATCGTCCGGGCGATCATTGGGCTTGCTGAAGCCTTCGAACTTCAATTAGTTGCCGAGGGGGTGGAGACCCAGGCTGCCGCCATGACGTTGATGCGACATGGATGTCATCGGGCGCAGGGTTTCCTGCTCTCTCGCCCCGTCGCGGGCCAAGCCATGGAGTCACTGCTGTTCCGGCGCTGGATGCCGATGCCCTTCCTCGCTGACGACGAGGCCCCGAGCGTGGGCCAAATCTAGCGCGGGCAACGATCTGTATCAATAATCGGCGTTGAAGAACAGCTCCAGCACCGGCAACGAGACCAGCCAGATCCTGCCTTCGCCCACACGGCTACCAATCCCTCAAGTGAAGTAGTCAACTACTCTATCGCGGCTCGTGCGCGAGTCCGACGCTGAATTCGACGAAGAAAGCTCGCGACAGCAAGGGCTCGCGCCGACGCTTTCACACCACCCCCCGGGAGAAAGGAAATCATGTAGATCAAGAACGCCGCGCTTGCGCTCGGCCCCGGCGCACTGCTCGTATTAGGGTCACTGGCAGCCTCGCCGGTGGCACACGCCGATCTGGGGGTCGTTACGGCCTACTCGCCGTCGACATACACCGTGGATTGGGTCTGGAATTCAGCTGATGGCCACAAGGCCAGAGTTGCCCAGCAGGCCACCAACGACTGCACCTCGCGGCATAACGCGCAGTGCACGCGCTCCCGGGACTGACCGTCGTCTTTCCCTGACGACCCGCCAACCCCTAGCACGATGGCATGCGAGTTACGGGCTGAAGGAACTTTAAGCTGCAGCTGAGATGTTTGGAAGAAAAAACTGTGATTTACCCGATGCCGGGTGTATGTTCCACGTGTCCGAACAGCTGAACTGTTCCCACGATGCACAACCACATATCGTTGTGCTCAAGGTCGGGGAGGTCGCAATGTCAGGCCGTAAGCTTCGTTGGCTGGGATTTGGCAACCACCTGGACGTTTGAGGAGTCCAACGATGACCGAGACACGGCCCAAGACCGGGCCGGCATGGGTCGAATTCTCTATTGACGTGCTTGAATCGGTTGAGACCGTCCGCACCACGGCAATCGAGGCACCGTGCCGCGCAGGCTAGATTTCGTCGTCAGCTCCGTTGCCGCCCAACTGATGGATGCGACCGCATCCACCGCTGCCGAGGTGAGCCAACAGGTGTTGGCGAACCTCGTCGAGCAATTCGACGCGGACGTCGGCTTCTTACGCCACAACGACCACACCATCGGGGCCTCGAAGTTGGTCGCGGAATGGCCACCGCGACCCAACCGTCCAGACCCGGATCCCCTGGAAGTTGTCCATTTCGCCAGCGCTGACCCCGTCTTCGCCTACTGCGAGCACGGCAAGAAACCGATCGTGATCCAGTTGGACCCGACAAACCATGCTTACCGGGCTTACCAGGGTCGGATCGCGGGAAGCCGCCGCGCCGCGTCGCCCTCGGTGGCCGCCGCACCGCTGGTTTCCAGGGGGGTGACCACCGGCTTGCTCGGCTTCCTCAAATTCGAAGGTGACAGGACGTGGACGCCAAAGCTGATGAACACGCTCGGGGCGATCGCGCCTATGTTTGCAGGGTTCCAGGTCCGCATCGCCGCCGAAGAAAAGCTTCGCTACCTGGCTGAGCATGACGATTTGACCGGTCTGCAGAATCGTCGATCGGTCGTTGCGCACCTTTCCGACAGACTCACCGCGGGGCGTCCCGGACCCGTCGCGGTCTTGTATCTTGACCTCGACCGACTGAAGTCGATCAACGATTACTTCGGCCACACCGCCGGCGATCGGTACCTCCGGCTATTCGCCGAACGGCTTCGGGCGAGCATGGGAGGCCTGGGCGTGATCGGTCGGCACGGCGGCGACGAGTTCATCGTCATTCCGGACCAGGCGATGCCAACCGAGACCGCGGAATCACTTGCGCACCGTATTCGGACGACGTTGCACAGTCGCCTGAAGATCGGCGACGATGTGATCACCCCCTCCGTCAGCATCGGGGTGGCGGTGGGCAGCCCGGGACACGACAACATTGCGGATCTACTGCGTCGCGCCGATGGGGCCGCCCTGGCGGCCAAACGCGCGGGCGGCAACCAGGTCGCGGTGTGCACCGATGACATCTCCCGCAACAGCGTCTTCCGCAACGATATCGAACTCCATCTGCAAGCGGGCATCGACAGCGACGCTCTGCTGCTGCACTACCTGCCCGAGGTCGACTTGCAGACCGGCGCGATCCTGGGGACCGAGGCGCTGGTCCGTTGGCGGCACCCGACGCGCGGGCTGCTGCTACCGGATTCGTTCATCGGGGTAGCCGAATCGACCAACCTCGCCGAAGAGTTGGGCCGATGGGTCATGCGAAGCGCCTGCGCCGAGTTCAGCCGGT
>DASPOT010000026.1:0-43552 GCA_035625875.1 Mycobacterium sp.
GGATCACGCCGAGCCGCGCACAGGCCAGCATGGCAATGGGCAGCTCGGGCACCATCGGCAGGTGGAACGTGACCCGGTCACCGGTCTTCAGGCCGCAGTGATAGCGGAGCAGCGCGGCGAATTCGTTCACCCGCCGGTACAGCTCCTGATATGTGATGGTCTGGGGCTGCTCGGATTCCGGCTCGGGCACCCAGAGCAACGCCGCCTTGTTGCGGTCCCGGCTCATGTGCCGGTCGACGCAGTTGTAGCAGGCGTTGAGCTTGCCACCGGTGAACCAGCGCCAGAACGGCGGATTGCTGGTGTCCAGCACGGTCTGCCAAGGTTCGTCCCAGGTGAGCAGGTCGGCGTATTCGGTGAAACAGTCCGGGAAATTCTGCTCCGCGAACCGGTCCAGTATCGCCGGGTCATTGGCATTGGCCTGCTCGACGAATTTCGGCGGGGGAGGGATGTAGTCCTCCTCACGCCAGTGCACCTCGATTTGCGCTTCGGACACGTCCGGTATGCCGGATTTGGTCGGGGCGGGTGTCTCGGTCATGCATGTAAGCCTAGGAAATCCACCGTCGTCAGTCAGCGGCCAGAAGTCCCGGCCCACCTGGCCTAAAGACCCTTCGAGGACAGCCGGCGCGCAATGGGTCGGCGAGCGGGGGCGTCGACAGTGCCTGACCGTCCCGTTGCCGGTGGCAGGTGGGCGAGTCGATCGAAACCGAAAAATGACAAGCGGGTTAGCGCACCGGGTGGCACGACGGTCTCGGTTCGTAAGCCCGCTTCCAGCGCTGTGGCCAGGCGGTATGCTGAGAAAAACGTGGCAGATTGGCAGGGTGTAAGGGTATGACTACTGCGCGCGAAACATTGAGGGTCTCGATGACGCAGTGGACCTGGGCGGAGTTCATCGGCATGTCGCTCAGGAAAATCCTTCCGCTTCACTCTAACTTGGAGCTATGTCGGGGGAAGATGGACGTTTTGTGTTGACCCCAAGCTCTTCGGCGATGCGCCACGGCCGGCCCGCGTCCGGATAGGTCGGCACCCCCTCGTACACCACGCTCGATGCCGCCAACGCCAAGGGCCCATAGACGATATAGGAATGGGCCG
Source organism: Mycobacterium sp. (assembly GCA_035625875.1). GTDB lineage: Bacteria > Actinomycetota > Actinomycetes > Mycobacteriales > Mycobacteriaceae > Mycobacterium. The sequence goes on from DASPOT010000026.1 coordinate 1,090, forward strand.
CGATCCAGCCGATGTCGGCCATGCACCAGTAGACGTCCTCGGGGTGAATGTCCTGGATGTACTTCGAGGTTCCCGCGACGTAGGACCAGATAGCCGCCGGTCGAATACTGGCAGCCCTTCGGCTTAGCCGTGGTGCCGCTCGTGTACTGGAAGCATTCGGGAAAATTCTCCAGGCTAGGCTGAAGCGCTTGTGCAGTGCCGCATCGGTCAGGTTGGCATGCGCAATGAAAGTCGCTGGCGGGTGGTAATAGCCTTCTTCCTGCCAATGGACTGCAATTTCAGCCTCGGAAACCTCCGAAGCCGTCGTGATATTCTTGCTTTCTATTTCTTCCTCCGGTGTTTTTCCGGCCGGCCGCGCCGTTACGCCAAACCACGAACCTGCCCGGCGCCCGTTCGGGCCGTATTTTGAGCCACCCCTGCGCGCCGCCATGTCCCGAGCGGCGCCGGTTGGAATGCTCAGCCGCCGAAGGCGGCCTTGGCCACGAGGCCTAAGCCCAGCCGGTTATCCGGCCAGGCCGCTCGTCAGCTCTCAAATCTATTGACATCCTTTCTCAGTAGAATCATCCTCCACTGCCGATGCACATCTGCGCGATGCATCATCGAATACGCGATGCATCATCGAATAAGAGCGGCGCGGCGATGGCCACAAGGAACTCCGACGGAGGCGAGCCCCGTCGGAGGGTCACCCCTAAGCCTACTTGTCCACCCCTGCCGCGGAGGCGGCTGGCGCACCGATCGGCAGTATGGTGCGCCCGTGGGCCTCGTTGATGATCTCGGCGGCCGCCAGGTAGAAGGCCAGAATCGCGGTGAGCAGCCCCACATAGCCGCCGGCTCGGTGGAACCCCGCATTGCCGGTCCAGTCCCCGATGCCGAGCAGGAAGAACGTGATCCAGAGCGCCAGGAGCACCGACTGCAATGCACGGTTGAGCGCCAAGCTGCCGACCCACATGTAGAACGTGAACACGCCCCACATCACCAGCCACCAGCCGACGAAATCGGCCGGCACCTTCGCGGCGAAGAACTTCTCGAACAAGGCGAACGCCCACCAGAATGCGCCATAAGAGCAGAAGGCGACGAAGCCAAAGGTGTTGCCGCGAGGCATCTCCATCAGCCCGGCCGCGAACTGAGCGGTGCCGCCGAAGACAAAGGCGGTGGCCAGCACGAGGGGTACACCATTCCCGGTGAACCAGCCGGCATTCACCATGCTCAGCATCCAAGTTGTCAAGGCGAAACCGGTCAACCCCAGCGGCGCCGGATTGGCCAATTTTCTTTCCATAACATTCCTCCCTCGCAGTTTTGTTGTGAAGTCAGGTTCGATTTTGGTTTTGGCTCCTCCTTGTGTGCAAAAATTTCACCCACAAACTAACCACAGCGGCCTCTCGGGTGGGAAGCCGTGATCCTCTGCGACAACCCTGCTCATTATATTAAGCGGGATTCCCCGGATGAAACCCGAACTTGAGGCGAATGATAGCGATTTCCGGCGCTGCCGGGGCCAACCAGGCGCAGGTGTCCTCGAATAGCCAGGTGTGTCTAGCGCCGGGCCGCGCCCACGGCATATGCACCCACCACCGCCCCGTGCTCGGCACATTCCACCCGCGGGGCCGCGGCCTGCAGATACGCCTTGGTGGTGCCCACGTCCAGGGTGCGCCACCGTCGCGTCCCATCCTCGCTGTCGTAGCCGGGGCAGCGGCGCCGGCACCGCGAGCAGCGGCCCGCCTGCGACGCCTTGCGCCGCACCGCAAACACCAACACCTCGCTCGCTGGTCACCGGATTCCTTGCGCGCGAGGTCTCCGTCTCGATCGACACGTCCTCGACCACCATGTTCTGGTCCCCCAGCCCCGTAGCGAATACCGTGGATTTGCGCAACGCCGTAGCTCCTTCTAACCCCAAAACGGTACGCGATCGTCGTATCCCAATAATGTTGGGCGGCAACAGCGATGTCGCGCTGCGCCGAGTGGTGAATTGGTCAGACGGGTGGTACGGCTTCAACCTGTCGGACATTGCCGCCGCCGCCGAGCGGGTCGCACCCATTCGACGACTGTGCGGCGAGACTGGACGTGACCCGAGCGAGCTTCGGCTGGCCGTCGCGCTTCAGCACCAGCAGACCGACGCCGCAGCACTGAGCGAGACCGGGATCGAGGACCTGGTGATCGTCGCGACACCACCCGATGACGTCGCTGGGATACCCCCACTGGGTGGCCGGGCTTGGCCAGGGTTAACACGCGGGCGCAGTCGAAGTCCCAAAGTCGTTAAGGTCGCTCTCATGCATCGCGTGCGTGCCGCGGCGGCGATCCTTGCTGCCGGATTGCTCGCGGTCGTGTCGGTGGCGGCCTGCGGTGGTGGCGGGGCCACCACGGATCTGGTGATCGTCAATGGTGGTGAGCCGCAAAACCCGCTGATTCCGACCAACACCAACGAGACCAACGGCGGGCGGATCATCGACCAGCTCTTCGCCGGGCTGGTGTCCTACGACGCCAACGGCACCCCATCGCTCGAGGTGGCCCAGACCATCGAGACGACCGACAACCTCAATTACCGGATCGTCCTCAAACCGGGCTGGACATTCTGTGATGGTGAGCCGGTGACGGCCAAGTCGTTCACCGACGCCTGGAACTACGGCGCGCTGACCACCAACGCCCAACTGCAACAAAGCTTCTTCAGTCCGATCGACGGCTATGAGCAGGTGGCCGCGCCGACACCCACGGCCCGGACGATGTCGGGCCTGCGGGTGGTCAGCGACAACGAGTTCACGGTTCGGCTGAAGGCCCCGACCATCGACTTCAAACTCCGGCTTGGGTTTTCGCCGTTCTACCCGCTACCGTCAACGGCATTCAGCGACATGGCAGGGTTCGGACGGCACCCCATCGGCAACGGCCCCTACCGGCTGGCCGACGGGCACGCCTGGCTGCACAACGTGAAAATCGACCTGGTGCCCAACCCCGGGTACCACGGCAACCGGATGCCCAAAAACAAAGGATTGCGCATCGTCTTCTACGCCAACCTGGACACCGCCTACGCCGATCTGCTGACCGGCAACCTTGATGTGCTGGACACCATTCCGCCCAGTACGCTGCCGACGTACCGTCGCGACCTGGGGGAGCGCGCCATCACCGGGCCCGCCGCGGTCAATCAGACCCTGGACACACCGCTGCGGCTGCCGCATTTCGGCGGTGAAGAGGGCCGATTGCGCCGGCTGGCATTGTCGGCGGCGATCGACCGTCCGCAGATCTGCCACCAGATCTTCGACGGCACCCGCGCGCCCGCCAAAGACTTCACCGCGCGCTCACTGCCCGGCTTCGACCCGAACATCCCCGGAAACGACGCTCTCACTTACGATCCCGACCACGCCAAGCAGCTGTGGGCGCAGGCCGACGCAATCTCGCCATGGCGTGGTGCGTATCAAATCGCCTACAACGCCGATGGCGCACACCAGGAATGGGTCGACGCGGTCGCCAACAGTATCAAGAACACCCTGGGCATCGACGCGGCCGGTGCGCCGAGGCCGACGTTCGCCGGATTCCGTAGCCAGATAACCGGCCACGGCATCCAGACCGCGTTCCGCGCCGGCTGGCAGGGCGACTATCCGTCGCTGCTGGAGTTCCTCGAACCGCTGTTTGTCACCGGCGCCGCGTCCAATGACGTCGGCTACTCCAACCAACAATTCGACGCCGCGATACGCACCGCGCAGGCAGAACCGACGCTGCCCGCCTCGTATGCGTCGGCCAATGCCGCCCAGGGGATTCTGCTGCACGACATGCCGGTGATCGCGTTGTGGGACAACATCAATGCGGCCGGGTACTCGCGGTCGGTCAGCGGCGTGGCGATCGCCTGGAACGGGCTGCCCGTTTACGAGAATATCGCCAAGAGCACCTGAGATGGCCGGCTACATCGGCAGGCGTCTGCTGGTCATGGTCCCGGTGTTCTTCGGGGCCACGCTGCTCATCTACGCCATGGTGTTCCTGCTGCCCGGCGACCCGATCGCGGTGCTGGGCGGCGACCGAGCGCTCAGCCCCGCGGTGGCCGCGCAGCTGCGGTCGCAATACCACCTCGACGACCCGTTCTGGCTGCAGTACGCGAAGTACTTGCAGGGCCTCGCCCGCGGAGACTTCGGTCAGTCGTTCTCCGGGCTGCCCGTCAGCGAGGTGATGGCCCAGGCGTTTCCGGTGACGATCCGGCTGGCGCTGATCGCGCTCGCCGTCGAGGCGGTGTTCGGGGTCGGTTTCGGTGTGGTCGCCGGACTGCGCCAGGGCGGGGTGTTCGACGCCGGTGTGCTGCTGGCCAGCCTGGTCATCATCGCGGTGCCGATCTTCGTGCTCGGGTTCGTCGCACAGTTCGTGTTCGGGGTCAAGCTCGGCATCGCCCCGGTCACCGTTGGCGACCAGGCCACGGTGGGCCGGCTGCTGCTGCCGGGTTTCGTGCTGGGGTCGGTGTCGTTCGCCTACGTGGTGCGGTTGACCCGGTCGGCGGTCAGCGACAATGCCGGCGCCGACTATGTGCGCACCGCCATGGCCAAGGGGCTATCCCGGCGTCGGGTCGTCACCGTGCACATCCTGCGGAACTCGCTGATTCCGGTGGTGACGTTTCTCGGTGCGGACCTGGCTGCCTTGATGGGTGGAGCGATCGTCACCGAGGGCATCTTCAACATCCACGGCATCGGCGGTGCGCTCTATCAGGCGGTTGTGCGGCAGGAGGCGCCTACCGTGGTGTCGATCGTCACCGTGCTGGTCGTCGTCTACTTGCTGACGAACCTGCTTGTCGATCTGCTGTACGCAGCGCTGGACCCACGGATCCGCTATGGCTGAGCCGCGGCCGGGACAGGAGCGGTTCGTCACTGCCGACGAGCTCGATGTGATCACGGAAACCGTTGCGCCGACGGGTTTCTGGCGAGCAACCGGGCGGCAGCTGCGGCGCCGGCCGAAGTTCGTCGTGTCGGCGGCGTTGATCGTCGTGATGGTGGTGATGGCGGTATTTCCACAGCTGTTCACCGGTATCGACCCCATCTACGCCGACCCCTACCAGAGCTTGCTGCCACCGTCGGCGCAGCACTGGTTCGGCACCGACTTGCAAGGTCACGATATCTACGCGCGCACCGTATATGGGGCGCGGGCATCGATTATCGTAGGGGTCACAACGACATTGGCGGTGCTGCTGATCGGGGCGACGCTCGGTGCGCTGGCCGGCTTTTACGGCGGCTGGATCGACACCCTGGTGTCCCGGGTGACCGACGTGTTCTTTTCTGTTCCGCTGCTGCTCGCCGCGATCGTGTTGGCGCAGGTCCTACAGCGGCGCGGGGTGTTGACGGTGGTCGTCATCCTGGCGGTGTTCGGGTGGCCGCAGCTGGCCCGGGTCACCCGGGCAGCGGTCATCGAAGCTCGGCAACGGGACTACGTGATGGCGGCGCAAGCGTTAGGGCTGAGCCGGTTTCGTATCCTGCTCAACCACGTGCTGCCCAACGCCCTTGCCCCGGTAATCGTGGTGACGACGATCTCGCTGGGCATCTTCATCGTGACCGAGGCGACACTGTCCTATCTGGGCGTAGGCCTTCCGCCCTCCACGGTGTCCTGGGGAGGCGACATCAACCTCGGCCAGAGCCGGCTGCGGTCGGGCTCACCGATCGTGTTCTATCCCGCCGGTGCGCTTGCGATCACCGTGCTGGCCTTCATGATGCTCGGTGACGCGCTGCGCGAAGCGCTGGACCCCGGGGCGCAGACGGTGCGGCGTCGACGCAGGTTCGGGCGGCGATGACCGAACCACTGTTGCGAATCGAGGACCTCGAGGTGCGGTTCGGCACCGCAGCACCGGCGGTGCGGAATGCGCGGCTGACGGTGTATCCCGGTCAAACCGTCGCGCTGGTGGGCGAATCCGGCTCCGGAAAGTCGACCACCGCTGCCGCGATCCTCGGGCTGCTCCCAGCCGGCGGGCGGATCACCCACGGACGCATCGTCTTCAACGGGCTTGATATCACCTCGGCCGACCGGCGGCTGCTGCGGTCCATCCGAGGGCGTGCCATCGGCTATGTGCCGCAAGACCCGATGACCAACCTGAACCCGGTGTGGAAAGTAGGTTTCCAGGTTCGGGAAGCCTTGCGCGCCAACACCGGTCGTCGCAAGACACGACGACAAGCGGTGCAGCTGCTCGCCGACGCCGGCATGTCGGATCCGGCCACCCAGGCGAGACGTTATCCGCATCAACTGTCCGGCGGGCTGTGCCAGCGTGCGCTGATCGCCATCGGGCTGGTGGGCCGGCCGCGCCTGCTGATCGCCGACGAGCCGACGTCCGCACTGGACGTCACCGTGCAGCGGCAGGTACTCGACCATCTGCAGCGCCTTACCAGTGAACTGGGCACCGCGGTGCTGCTGATCACTCACGATCTGGCGCTGGCGGCGGAGCGGGCCGAGCGTCTGGTGGTCATGCGCCACGGCGTGGTGGTGGAATCCGGTGCGGCGCAGTCGATTCTGCAAGAACCGCACCATGAGTACACTAAACGGCTGGTGGCCGCGGCTCCGACGTTTCGGGGCACGAGTGGGCCACAGGTGCGGGAGCGAGTGCGGCGCGAGGCGGGTGAGCATGCCGGTGGGTCTAGTGACGACGTGGTGGTCACCTCCGGGCTGACGAAGGTCTACCGGGAATCCCGCGGCGCACGCTGGCGGCACACGGGATTCCGTGCCGTCGATGACGTGTCGTTTCGGCTGCGGCGGGCGACCACACTGGCGATCGCAGGCGAGTCGGGCTCCGGGAAGTCGACGCTGGCGCGGATGGTGCTGGGTCTGCTGAAACCGACCGCCGGCACCATCGTTTTCGACGGCGAAGACATCAGCGCACTTGACCGGCGCCGGGCGTTCGGTTTTCGCCGACGGGTGCAGCCGGTATTCCAGAACCCTTACGGCAGTTTGGATCCCATGTACTCGGTGTTCCGCGCCATCGAGGAACCCTTGCGGATCCACCGGATCGGTGATCGCAGGCAGCGGCAGCGGATGGTGCACGAGCTGGCCGACCAGGTGGCGCTGCCGTCGTCGCTGATGGGCAGGCTGCCACGAGAGCTGTCGGGTGGTCAACGCCAGCGGGTGGCGATCGCGCGGGCATTGGCGCTGCGACCCGAGGTGCTGGTGTGCGACGAGGCGGTGTCGGCGCTGGACGTTGTGGTTCAGGCCCAGATTCTGGACCTGCTGACCGATCTGCAGGCCCGGTTGGGCCTGACGTATCTGTTTATCAGCCACAATCTGGCGGTGATCCGACAGATCGCCGACGAAGTTCTGGTGATGCGGGCCGGCCGCGTGGTCGAGCATGCGGCGACTGAAGAGGTGTTCAACCGGCCGCGCCACGAGTACACCCGTCAGCTGTTGGCGGCCATTCCCCACGCGCCGACACCTCCTCGATAGGGCATCTTGTGACCGCTGACCCGCTGGCTCCGCTGATGGAACTGCCCGGGGTCGCCGCTGCCAGCGACCGGGCGCGCGACGCGCTGGGCCGAGCGCACCGGCATCGGGCCAACCTGCGGGGCTGGCCGCTGACCGCCGCCGAGGCGGCGCTGCGGGCGGCGCGAGCGTCTTCGGTGCTCGACGGCGGACCGCTGCAGTTAGACGACTCAGCCACCAGCAACCCGGTGTTCGCCGGAGCGCTGCGGGTAGCCCAGGCACTGGAGGGTGGTGAGACCAGCCTGGTCAGGGTTTGGCAGCGGGCGCCGCTGCAGGCGCTGGCCCGGCTGCATACGCTGGCCGCCGCTGGTCAGGTCGATGATGACCGGTTGGGCCGCCCGCGGCCCGGGGCCGAGGTTGGGCCGCGTCTTGAGGTGCTTGCGGATCTGGTGACCGGTGGTAGCCGTGCGCCGCCACCGGTGCTGGCCGCGGTCGCGCACGGAGAGCTGTTGACGCTGTCACCGTTCGGCACCGCGGATGGCGTGGTGGCCCGTGCGGTGTCGCGGCTGGTGACTATTGCCAGTGGGCTTGACCCACACGGATTGGGCGTACCCGAGGTGAGTTGGATGCGCCGCGCCGCGGACTATCGCAATGCCGCGCGCGGATTTGCCGCCGGCACTCCCGATGGCGTGACCGCCTGGCTGGTGCTGTGCTGCCGAGCGATGCAGGCCGGCGCGCAGGAGGCTTTGCAGATTGCCGAGTCATTGCCAAGTCGGTAGCCGACGGCACCCCGCGGTAACGCATCCACCACATGTAAAGCGGGCGACGATCCGATGCTTTTCGGTCCGCCGCCCGCTAGCACGGAACTCGGTTACCAAGCGTGCGACATTGGGTTGCGTGGGTTGGCCTCGGCGATCTTGCGAGACGTCCGGCTGCAACCCCACCCAAAGGGCCGCCGACGCCGTTCACTCCTCGCAATTACGCAAGCCCGCAACACTTCTGCCATTATCGCGGCTGTGGCTCCGCGTGGGTGCCGGGAACCGTGCTGGGCCGCCCGGATCGGGAGATCGAACCTTCTCTTCCGGATCGACCTTGGCCTTTCCGGGCTTCCGTGACTCATTTGTACTACGTGACCCCTATCACATCAAGGCCCAATTCGGTGGGAACTGCCGCAGCGACATCGGATGGGCGCGGTAACCGGTTTGCTGCGAGCTGCCGCGGTCGGGCTGGAACCCATGGCCGGATTCGCCCCCGCAAGCGGGTGGTACCCCACAGCGGGCCGTTTCGCGACCATACGGGCTACAACATGAAGCGGCGTAGCAGTGAGTAGGTGACCGCTCCGGCCGCAAGCGCGCTCACGCCCACCGCGGCCGTGGCCGCGACCGCGGCACCCGACGGGGCCGGAATGCGGTCGCGCAGGGACACCGGCCGAGTAAACGTCATCACGGGCCAACCACGGGCAGTCGCTTCCTTACGCAAGGCGCGGTCCGGATTCACCACGGTGGGGTGGCCGACAGCCTCGAGCATCGGCATGTCGGTAATCGAATCGGAGTAGGCGTAGCAGTGTTCTAGCGGATAGCCCTCACCGGCGGCCAACTCGCGGATGGCCTGGACCTTGCCTTCGCCGTAGCAATAGAAGGCCACCTCGCCGGTGTACTTGCCGTCTTCGATGACCATGCGGGTCGCCATCGCATGGGTGGCGCCGAGCGCGCGGGCGATCGGCGCCACGATCTCTTCACCGGACGCCGATACCACTACGACGTCACGGCCGCACAGCTTGTGGCCGGCGATCAGGTCCGCGGCCTCTGCGAACACCAGCGGAGTGACGATGTCATGCAGGGTTTCGTTGACGATCGATCGGACCTGCGCCACATCCCAACCGGCACACATGTTGGTCATATGGGCGCGTATCCGGTCCATCTGATCATGGTCGGCGCCGGATAGCAGATAGATGAACTGGGCGTAGCTCGACTTGAGCACAGCGCGGCGGCTGATTAGTCCCTGGTCGAAGAATGGTTTGCTGAATGCCAGCGTGCTGGACTTGGCGATGATCGTCTTATCCAGGTCGAAGAAGGCGGCGGTGCGGGGGTGGGGACGGAGCATTGCCCGTGCTTCCGGTGCGGTTTGCTGCTGTGCGCCCGAGTCGGAGACCGTCACCGACCCAGCATAGGGCGGGGCCGTGACCGGGCGCGACGATCTACTAAAACCGCCGGTCAAGCCAGGTGTAATCGGCAGTGGGGACGACATTTCCGCCACTCAATCGAGCCGGACCAGGTGCTTCCTATGGCAAGCAGTACTTGCGTCGGGCCCGACTGTCGCGTGTATAGTAAGCAGTACTCGGCCTGTGCCGAGGGTGTATCAGCCCGACCCCCCGGGGTTGATGCACGACGACCCTCGCCTCCTCCCCCCCTGGCGGGGGTCGTCCCTTTTTTATCGGGTAATTACTTCGCCGGTGCCGTTCTCAGCCTGCCCGTGATGCGTCTCAGCCCCCGGTAGGTCGTTGCGGAATCGCGTTATCGTCCGGCTGCGGACGAGTTTGTGCACAGATTCGACTTCGTCCACAAATCCGCCTTTTGGGACTGGCGTCCCGTAGCCGCGCACCCGCACGGTAGGTGGGTGACTCCCACCACAGGCACCGCCGGCGCTACCGGCACCTCGGGCGTATTGGCGGTGCTGACCGAGCCCGCCTTACGCGACGAGGTGGACCGGGTCGCTGCGGCCGTCGGTGTGCGGGTGGTTCACGCCGACGCGACGTCGCCGGTGAGCCGGAAATCCTGGGCGGCGGCCGCAGCTGTCGTGCTCGACGAGGCGGCGATGGATCGGTGCAGGCAGAATGCACTGCCGCGGCGCGCCCACGTCATCGTGCTGACCCGCGCTGAACCAGCTTCCGCGACCTGGGCGGCAGCGATTACCGTTGGTGCTCAACAGGTTCTGCGGCTGCCCGCGCAGGAGCACGAATTGGTCCGTGAGCTCTCCGACGCCGCTGAATCGGCGCGCGAGACCAGGCTCCGTGGCGAGGTGATCGCCGTTATCGGGGGACGCGGCGGGGCAGGCGCATCATTATTCGCGGCCGCGCTGGCCCAAGTCGCCACCGACGCGTTGCTGGTCGACGTCGATCCCTGGGGTGGTGGCATCGATCTGCTGGTGGGCGGCGAAACCGCGCCCGGTCTGCGCTGGCCTGACCTGGCGCTGCAGGGCGGACGGCTGAACTGGTCGGCTGTGCGCGAGGCGCTGCCACGCCACCGCGGGATCAGCATGCTCTCGGGCACACGGCGCGGGTACGAGTTGGACGCCGGGCCGGTGGAGGCCGTCGTGGATGCCGGCCGCCGCGGTGGGGCGACCGTGATCTGTGATCTTCCGCGCCGTTTGAGCGACGCCACCCAAACAGCTTTGAACACCGCGGATCTCGTCGTCCTGGTCAGCCCGTGTGACGTGCGGGCATGTGCAGCCACCGCGACGATCTCTCCAGTGTTGTCAACGATCAATCCCAATGTCGGACTGGTAGTGCGGGGGCCGTCACCGGGCGGATTGCGGGCAGCTGAAGTCGCTGAGATTGCCGGCGTGCCGTTGCTGGCGTCGATGAAGGCCGAGCCGCGGCTCGCCGAGCAACTGGAACACGGCGGCCTACGCTTACGCCGGCGATCCGCCCTTGCGGCGGCCGCCCGCCGGGTGCTTGCCGTGCTGCCACCACGCTCGACACCAAAGCAGAACGGTCAGGCAGCGTGAGCGGTTCACTGATCGAACGCGTGCGTGAACGGCTGGCAGCGGAATCCGCCCCGCTACGGCCGAATGTGGTGGCCGCCGCGATCCGGGCCGAGTCCGGTGGGGTGCTCGGCGACACCGAGGTGCTGACCAACCTTCGGGTGCTGCAGACTGAGCTGACCGGCGCTGGCATCCTCGAGCCGCTGCTGTGCGCCGACGGCACCACCGATGTCCTGGTCACCGCGCCGGACGCCGTCTGGGTTGACGATGGAGACGGGTTGCGGCGCAGCCAGATTCGGTTTGCCGACGAAGCAGCGGTGCGGCGCTTGGCACAGCGGCTGGCGTTGACTGCGGGTCGTCGTCTCGACGACGCGCAACCATGGGTGGACGGCCAGCTGACAGGCATCGGCACCGGAGAGTTCGCGGTGCGGCTACATGCGGTGCTGCCGCCCGTCGCGGTCGGAGGTACCTGCTTGTCATTGCGGGTGCTGCGGCCCGCCACCCAGGATCTGGCGGCGTTGACCGCCGCGGGCGCGATCGCGCCGCACGCCGCCGCACTGCTTGCCGAGCTGATCGCCGCCCGGCTGGCATTTCTGGTGTGCGGCGGTACTGGGGCCGGGAAAACCACGTTGCTGGCGGCACTGTTGGGTGCCGTTTCACCGGCCGAGCGGATTGTGTGTGTCGAGGATGCCGCCGAGCTGGCGCCCCGGCATCCGCATCTGGTCAAGCTGGTTGCGCGGTGCGCCAACGTCGAAGGTGTGGGCGAGGTTACGGTGCGCCAGCTCGTCCGGCAGGCGCTGCGGATGCGGCCCGACCGCATCGTGGTCGGGGAGGTCAGGGGCGCTGAAGTGGTCGATCTGCTGACGGCGCTGAACACCGGCCACGAGGGCGGCGCGGGCACGGTGCATGCCAACAACCCAGGCGAGGTTCCAGCTCGGCTGGAGGCGTTGGGTGCTCTCGGCGGTCTCGATCGTGCTGCGCTGCATAGTCAGCTCGCCGCGGCGGTCCAAGTGCTGCTGCACGTTGCGCGGGATCGGGCCGGGCAGCGCCGGCTCAGCGAGATCGCCGTGCTGCGCCAATCCGACAGCGGGCGGGTCCATGCCGTCACGGTGTGGCAGGCGGACCGCGGAATGACTGAGGACGCGGCCGATCTGCGCCGCCTGCTGCGGAACCGGATCTCGGCATGAGCGCCCCACTAGCTGCTGTGCTGATGTTGTCGCTCGCGGTAGCGGTGTTGCCGTCGTCGCCACGGTGTCGGCTCACATCGGCACTACCCACTCGCCGGCGGGTGCCCCTGGTCTTCGTCTGCGGCGCCGCTGGGTTCACTGCGGTAGCCGCCGTTGTTTTGTTGCCGCTGACAACGGTTCTCGCCGCCGCGGTGCTGGTCACAACCCTGGGTCGGCGCTACCGTCGTCGCCGCCGCAGCCGGCGCGGCATGGACGAGAGCCGGGCGCTGGAAACCGCGCTTGATGTTCTGGTCGGCGAACTGCGAGTGGGCGCCCATCCGGCGCACGCGTTCTCCGTCGCCGCCGACGAAACCGGTGGAACGGTCGCGGCCTCCTTCCGCGGGGTCGCGGCGCGCGCCAGACTGGGCGCCGACGTCAGCGCCGGTCTGCGCGGCCTGGCCAGATCGTCGGCCCTGCCCGCACACTGGGAGCGGCTCGCAGTCTGCTGGCAGCTGGCCTGTGACCACGGTCTGGCGATATCCACCCTCATGCGTGCCGCACAACGCGATATCGCTGAGCGGCAACGATTCTCGATGCGCGTGATAGCGGGAATGGCTGGCGCCCGCGCCACTGCGGCCATACTGGCGGGTCTGCCGGTGCTCGGGGTGCTGCTGGGTCAGTTGATCGGGGCCCAACCGCTGCGCTTCTTGCTGAGCGGGCACGCGGGCGGGTGGCTGCTGGTGGTGGGGCTAACGCTGGCATGCGGTGGGCTGCTGTGGTCGGACCGGATCACCGATCAGGCGGAGTTGTGAGCGCGGCGGCCGTGTTGTTGGCTATCGCGGTGTGGACCGGTGCCGGGCCGTCGATGGTGCGGGCACGCGCCGGGATGCCGGCGCACCCTTATCGGCCGCGGCGCCGGCGCGCACGTGGCCCTGACCCGCTGGCGGTCGCGTCAAGTCTGGATGTGCTGGCGGTCTGCCTGGCAGCGGGCATGGCGGTGTCCACCGCCGCGGCCGCGACCGCCCCGTCCGCGCCACCGAGGCTGGCCCGGGTGTTGCGTCGGGCCGCCGATCTGCTGGCGCTGGGCGCCGACCCGGCGGTCGCGTGGGCGACGCCGCCGGAGCTGCCGGCCGGCTCGGTCGATCCGCAGACCGATGCGCTGCTGCGGCTGGCGCGGCGGTCGGCGTCCTCGGGTGCAGCGCTCGCCGATGGTGTCGCCGAACTTGCCGCGCAGGCCCGCCAGGACGCCGTACACGCGGCTACCGCGACCGCCGAGCGCGCTGCCGTCCTGATCGCCGGTCCTCTCGGCCTGTGCTTTCTGCCGGCGTTCGTGTGTCTGGGCGTTGTTCCGGTGGTGGCCGGGCTGGCCGGTGACGTCCTGCGATCGGGCGTGCTGTGAGGCCGCTTGGAAGCGTGCCGACAACGCTTCGCGGAGTGACCGCGGATAACCCTAAACCGGGTGATGAAGGAGGGAATGACATTGATGGTCAACATATTTCGCGTGCTGACAGCGCGCGTGACACTTCTGGTGGCCGACGAGTCGGGCATGTCCACAGTCGAATACGCCATCGGGACGATCGCGGCCGCGGCCTTCGGCGCGATCCTTTACACGGTCGTCACCGGCGACTCCATCGTCTCGGCGTTGACCAACATCATCGGCCGGGCGCTGAACACCAAGGTTTAGTCGACGATGCCGGCGCGAGCACCGTTGAGGCGGCGCTGGCGATCGCCGCGCTGGTCGCGGTGCTGGTGTTGTGTCTGGCGGGCATCACCGCGGTGTCGATGCAAGTGCGCTGTGTGGACGCTGCCCGTGAGGCCGCTCGGCTGGCGGCGCGGGGCGACGAAAGGTCGGCGGTCGAGGCCGCCCGTCGCATCGCACCCGACGGGGCGTCGGTGCAGATGCGTCGGAACGGCGAACTCATTGTCGCCACGGTCACCGTGCGCTCAAACCTGCTGCCCCCGTTGGCGATTGCGGCCAAGGCGGTTTCGGCAGCGGAGCCGCCGCGGTGAGCGGGGCTCGGCCACCGTGCTCGCAGCCGCGATGGTCGCCGTACTGCTGTGCATCACCGGGACTGGTGCATACCTTGGTTCGGTCGTGGTGGCCCGTCACCGCGCGCAGGCAGCGGCCGACCTGGCCGCGTTGGCCGCCGCTGCGCGGCTACCGGTCGGAATCGCGGCGGCTTGTACCAGGGCGAGCGTGGTGGCCCGCGAGATGCGGGTCGACGACGCCGAATGCTCGGTGCAGGGTCTCGACGTGATCGTCACCGTCGAGGTGGCTGTGGCCTTTGCCGGCATGGCGCGGGCTGCCGCACGGGCGGGGCCAGCGTCGTCGCCGGTTTGAGTCTGATTGGCCGGCTCCTCAGCGGGCCGTGAAGCGGCCCGCGTCGTCGCCGGCCGAAGGTAGCCCCGCATCAGCGAGTTCGTTATCGGTGGGCAATCGCAGCGAGATCAGTCCGGCGAACGTATTGGGTTCGAGCTCAACCCGGTTGACGGTTACGTGCACCGGCACCCAAGTACCGCCGTGCCCGGGCAGGCGCAGCACCCGGGCGGTTGCGCCGTGGGCGAATTCGGTTGTCATGGAAACCATCAGGTGCTCGTCGTCGGTATGCACCCGCGGCGTATCCTCCACGCTTCGCCAGTCGTAGAAGGGGCACGGCTCGTCAAGCCATTTCAGCAGGGTCCAGTTGTTGAGATCGAACAAGGCGCGATGGACTCCCGGCTGTGCGAGTCCGCTGAGGATCTGCTGCGCTAGACGGTCCACTGATAGCACAGGGCTCTCGAGCTCGGTGCGCCAGTTCATGGCGCGCGCGACCAAGTGGTCGCGTCCGCTCGGTCCCGGTTCCAGCCCATTACGCGCGACGAACCCTACCCTGATCGGGGTTCCCTGCCAATCTGTGACATCCCAGGTGCTACACAGCGTCTGGCCCGGTTGCGCCCTGACCGCCAGGGCGAGCAGCTTGCTCTCGCTGGGGCGGAGATCGCAGGACGGCAGATCGTCTGCGAACGTTCTGCCGTGGGTGGCCTCGACTTCGGGGTTCTTGCCGCTGTTAGCCAACGACTCCCGGGTGTCGGTGGCCACACCGAGGGTGAGGTCCCATTTCAGCGGGCCCGGGATCGGCCGCTCGGGTGGTTCCGCGTCGGCAGGACCGCTCCAGACATGCACACCATGAATACGGCCGTCGGACATCCGCACCGGCTCGGTGTGGATCACTCGGTCGCTCTTGGGTGTGATGCTGGTCAGGCTCTGGCCGGATTGCACCGACTCGGCGATCGCGGTCCGGATCGCGGCGAGATGGGGACTGCGGCGCAGGAACGCCGTGATCGGGACAAGGTTTTTCAGCTGATGCCCTTGCGCTATCACGGCGGGTTGGTTGCCCAGTGTCTCCACGAGCAGCCAGTCGTGGCCCATATACGTATTTTACCGGCCATAAGACGCCTGGCTGACGTGTTCCTGCGACCGCACCTACCGGTATTCGACATCCGTCAAACCCGCTCTCGACGCGGGCGGGTTGGCTGGCGGCTTGTGTATACCGCTGGACCCGGGTACTTTTTTTCTGCACCCGCGTTGTCGGGATTGGGAACGGATCGTGTTGTCCGACCGTTCGTCGCGTTCTATAGCGTGTTCGGCATGTCCGCGTGTCTTCAGCAGTGAGGAGAGCGGTTTTTGTCGGCTGCCACGACGCAGACCCGTGGGAGTCGACCGTCGAGGGGTCGGTCGCCATCCACACCGATGGCTCAGCGTGAGTTACGAGCCAACTCTGCTAGCACCAGGCGCAACACCCGCACAGCGCCCGCCTTGTCCAGTGGTTCGTTACCGCTGCCGCACTTGGGAGACTGCACGCACGACGGGCATCCCCTCGGGCATTCGCATGCCTCGATCGCCGCCGCCGTCGCGCCTAACCACGTGCTTGCCCGACGGAAGCCGCGTTCAGCGAATCCCGCTCCGCCCGGATAGCCGTCGTAGACGAAAACACTGGGCAGCCGGGCAAGGGGATCAGGACCCACCGCGGTGGACAGGCCGCCGATATCGCCGCGATCGCAGCTGGCCACCAGGGGTAGCAGCCCGATCGCCGCATGCTCAGCGGCGTGTAGCGATCCCGGGATTCGGGGAGCGTCGATACCGGCGCGCTGTAACGCGTCGGGAGTGACGGTGTACATGACTGCGGTGGTGGCCAACGTGTGTGCCGGCATCTCCAGCTCGATGAAGTCGATCACCTCCCCGGTGAGCCGGCGGCGGAGGTAACCGACGACCCGGTTGGTGACAGTGACCGGGACCAGGCCGAGCGTGACGGGCCCGAACTGCGAGCGTTCACCAGCGCCGGTGACCGTGATGTCGGTGAGTTCCCGCGCGAACGTTGCATAGCCGGGTTCCTCGGCGTGCACGAACGCGATCCCGTCGTCGGCGTCCAGCGAATCGACGACGTAACTGTCGCCCTGGTGCAGGTACACCGCTCCAGGGTGGACACACGCCGGGGCCTGGTTGACGCCGACGCTGCCCAGCAACCGCCCGGTGTCCGCCTCCACGATCACGATCTGGCCGCCCGTCGGGCCCCGGATGTCCACCGTTGCATGCGGTTCTACCCCGGCGGCTGGGAAATACTTGCCTGCCCGCCGCCGCAGCAGCCCGTCGTCGATCAGCGTCGCAGCCACTTCCTCAGCGCCGAACGCCCGGACCTCGGCGTCGTCGAGTGGTAGTTCGGTTGCGGCACACAGCAGCTGGGGTCCGAGGATGTACGGGTTGGCAGGATCGATCACGACGCGTTCGGTCGGCTTGTCCAACAGTGCTGCGGGGTGATGGACGAGATACGTGTCCAGCGGATCGTCGCGGGCGATCAGCACGATCAGCGCGCCCTGACCACGCCGCCCCGACCGACCGGCCTGCTGCCAGAACGAGGTAACGGTCCCGGGAAAGCCGGCGAGCACGACCGCATCCAGCCCGGCGATGTCGACGCCCAACTCGAGTGCGTTGGTGGTGGCCAAACCGCGCAGCTGGCCTTCGGCCAGCGCGTGCTCCAGTGCACTGCGGTCCTCGGCGAGATACCCGGCCCGGTAGGATGCCACCTTCTCGGCCAGCTCCGGGGCGATGTCATCCAGCCGCGCACGGGTGCCCAGTGCGGTTAGTTCCGCACCGCGACGCGACCGAACGAACGTCAGCGTCCGCGCTCCCTCGGCGATAAGGTCGGCCATCACTCGCGCCGCCTCGGCGCCAGCGGACCGTCGCACCGGCGCCCCGTTCTCGCCGGTCAGGTCGGCACGCAGCGCAGGCTCCCACAGTGCCACCGTGCGGGCCCCCTGGGGTGAGCCGTCCTCGGTGATCTCCTCGACCGGCTGACCGATCAGTTCGGAGGCCGTCGCGCCCGGTGAGGCCGTTGTCGCGCTGGCGAAGATCACCGTCGGGGCCGTCGAGTAGCGCGCACACAACCGCAACAGCCGGCGCAGCACCATCGCCACGTTCGAGCCGAAAACGCCGCGGTAGTAGTGACATTCGTCAACCACCAGGAAGCGAAGGCCGCGCAGGAAGACGGCCCAACGGGCATGGTTGCGCAGTATCGACATATGAACCATGTCAGGGTTGGAGAACAGCCATCGGGAGCGCTCGCGCGCGAAGCGGCGCACCTCGGCAGGACTGTCGCCGTCGAAGGCCGTGGGCGCAACGTCACCCAGCCGCGGAATCGCTGTGGTCAGCGCATGTGCGGCACGCAACTGGTCGTGGCCGAGCGCTTTCGTCGGCGACAGGTACAACACCCGGGCTCGCGGATCTGTCAGCAGCGCATTGAGGATGGGAAGTTGGTAGGCCAGCGATTTTCCCGACGCCGTGCCGGTACTCACCACCACATGACGGCCGGCGTGCGCCAACTCGGCCGCATCAAACTGGTGTGACCACGGCGCGCTGATGCCGCGATCGCTAAACGCGCGAACTAACTCGGGCTCGGCCCACGCCGGCCAACTGCGTGGCTGACCGTGCCGCGGCGGCAGTTCGGCGACGTGGCGTAGCGGATGCTCGCCAGCCTCGGTACCGGCGATAGCGGCGGCGAGCAATTCGCCGCCGAAACCCGCCATCGGTCGTGCCTTCCTGCGTCGTATCCCGTCTGCAACCGAATTGTTCACCAACTGGTTGCTGAATCGATCAGCAGAGACTGTTGCCGAAACGACGGACATGATTGACTGATGACGGCCGCAGCTTCTGTGTTCGTGTCAAACTTTCGCAGGATCGACGTTGCAGCCGCGGTTCCTGCGAGGGGGTAGTCGGGTGAAGTTCCGGCGACTCCGCGGGGTATGGCGGTCACAGCGGGCCCGGGGCACCGAGAGGCGGTGCACCGCACGCAGAAGAGTAAGGAAAGATCGAGAAATGCCACAGGGAACTGTGAAGTGGTTCAACGCGGAGAAGGGGTTCGGCTTCATCGCCCCGGAGGACGGTTCCGCCGACGTGTTCGTCCACTACACGGAGATCCAGGGAACAGGCTTCCGCACCCTTGAAGAGAATCAGAAGGTCGAGTTCGAAATCGGCCACAGCCCCAAGGGCCCGCAAGCCACGGGCGTCCGCTCCATCTGAGCCCGCGGATTCCGACGAAACCCCCCGCGCAGTCCCGACTAATGGGTCAACCGGGGGGTTTTCGTTACCCGTGCCGTGGGGGGTCGCGCGCCGAACCTGGCCTACTGTCGGTGACGTGAGCCAGCTGTCCTTCTTCTCGGCAGAGTCGGTGCCGCCCGCGATCGCCGACCTCACCGGGGTGCTGGCGGCCGCCGGCCAGATCGTGCTGATCGGCGGCGGTGCCCGGTTATCCGTCGTCGTGGATCAGCTGTGGCGAGCCTCCGCGCTGGCCGAGATGATCAACGAGGCTGGTCTGGAGCCCGAGATCACCTATACCGACGAGGACAGTCCCCTGGTGCGGACGGCCGTGGATCCTCGGCTGTCCGCCATTGCCGCCGAGTGGACTCGGGGGGCGGTCAAGACGGTGCCCCCGCTGTGGTTGCCTGGGCCGCGGGAGCTGCGGGCGTGGACCTTGGCGGCCGGCACCCCGGAGGCCGACCATTATCTGCTGAGCCTGGACCCGCACGCGCCGGACACGCATTCGCCGCTGGCGTCCGCGCTGATGCGGGTCGGGATTGCGCCGACCCTCATCGGCACTCGCGGCGCTCGGCCGGCACTGCGGATCACTGGTCGGCGCCGGCTATCGCGCCTGGTAGAAAATGTGGGGGAACCCCCTGACGCCGCCGAGGCGTCATCGCAGTGGCCTCACGTTTTGGGGGTCAGGTAGAGCACTTGTTCCGGGGAGTCGGTTTGCGTCGGGCCGCCCGTGGTGCGAAATTGTCAGTTGTCCACCGGGCCGAGGGACACACCGGTACAGTTGCCGGGCGGTCGCTTTACCTGCAGTGGCGGTCCGATGTGGGCCAGGACCAGAGATGGAGCGTAATCGTAGTTGGCTGACACCGACCGCGGCAGCGGTGGAAATGGACGCGTGCGGCGACTCGTCATCGTCGAGTCGCCCACCAAGGCGCGCAAGTTAGCCGGCTATCTGGGCTCCGGCTACATCGTCGAGTCCTCCCGGGGGCATATCCGCGACCTGCCGCGCGCCGCCGCCGACATACCCGCAAAGTACAAATCGGAGCCGTGGGCGCGGCTCGGGGTCAACGTCGATGCCGATTTCGAACCGCTCTACATCATCAGCCCTGACAAGAAGCGCACCGTCAGCGAGCTGAAGGGCTTGCTCAAAGACGCCGACGAGCTCTATCTGGCCACGGACGGCGACCGCGAGGGCGAGGCCATCGCCTGGCATCTGCTGGAGACGCTGAAACCGCGCATCCCGGTTAAGCGGATGGTCTTCCACGAGATCACCGAACCAGCGATCCGCGCCGCCGCCGAGCACCCGCGCGACCTGGACAACGACCTGGTCGACGCGCAGGAGACCCGCCGCATCCTGGACCGGCTGTATGGCTACGAGGTCAGCCCGGTGCTGTGGAAGAAGGTCGCGCCCAAGCTCTCGGCGGGCCGGGTGCAGTCGGTCGCGACCCGCATCATCGTGCAGCGCGAACGTGAGCGCATGGCGTTCCGCAGTGCGACCTACTGGGATGTCGTCGCTGAGCTGGACGCCAGCGTTTCCGACCCGGCCGCGCAGCCGCCCACCTTCACCGCCCGGCTGACGACCGTCGACGGCCTGCGGGTCGCCACCGGCCGCGATTTCGACTCGCTGGGCGCGGTGCGCAAGCCCGACGAGGTCGTGGTGCTCGACGAGGCCAGCGCCGGCGCGTTGGCCGCGGGTTTGCGCGGCGCGCAGCTGACAGTCGCGTCGGTCGAGGAGAAGCCCTACACCCGGCGTCCGTATCCGCCGTTCATGACGTCGACACTGCAACAGGAGGCCGGTCGCAAGCTGCGGTTCTCCGCGGAGCGGACGATGGGTGTCGCTCAGCGGCTCTATGAGAACGGCTACATCACTTATATGCGGACCGACTCGACAACGCTGTCGGAGGCGGCGATCAACGCCGCACGCACGCAGGCGCGTCAACTCTACGGCGACGAGTTCGTCTCCCCCTCGCCGCGCCAGTACACCCGCAAGGTGAAGAACGCGCAGGAAGCGCACGAGGCCATCCGGCCCGCCGGTGAGACGTTTGCCACCCCGGACGCGGTGCGTCGCGAACTCAACGGCGACGATTTCCGGCTCTATGAGCTGATCTGGCAGCGCACGATTGCCTCGCAGATGGCCGACGCCCGCGGCACCACACTGAGTTTGCGGATCGCCGGTGTCTCGGGCAGCCAGGAGGTGGTGTTCGCCGCGACCGGGCGCACCATCACCTTCCCCGGGTTCCTCAAGGCTTACGTGGAAACCGTGGACGAGCTGGCCGGCGGCGAAGCTGACGACGCCGAGCGGCGGCTGCCGCGCCTGACCGAAGGCCAGCGACTCAACGCCACCGAGGTGACGCCGGACGGACACTCCACCAACCCGCCGCCCCGCTACACCGAGGCGTCGCTGGTCAAAGCGCTTGAGGACCTGGGTATCGGCCGCCCGTCGACCTATTCGTCGATCATCAAGACCATCCAGGATCGCGGTTACGTGCATAAGAAGGGCAGTGCCCTGGTGCCCTCGTGGGTCGCGTTCGCGGTCACCGGTCTGCTGGAGCAGCATTTCGGCCGGCTCGTCGACTACGGTTTTACCGCGGCCATGGAAGACGAGCTCGACGAGATCGCCAACGGCCACGAAGGTCGCACCACCTGGCTCAACCACTTCTACTTCGGCGGCGACCACGGTGTGCCGAACTCGGTAGCCCGCTCCGGGGGCTTGAAGAAGCTCGTCGGCGGCAATCTCGAAGGCATCGACGCCCGAGAGGTCAACTCCATCAAGCTGTTCGACGATGCGCAGGGCCGCCCGATCTATGTTCGGGTGGGCAAGAACGGGGCCTACCTGGAACGCATGGTGGTCGGCGACGACGGCGAGCTCATGCCGCAGCGAGCCAACCTCAACGGCACCCTCACCCCAGACGAGCTGACTCTGGAGGTGGCCGAAAACCTTTTCGCCACACCGCAAGAGGGACGGGTCCTAGGTGTGGATCCGGAGACCGGCCACGAGATCGTCGCCAAAGACGGCCGGTACGGACCGTATGTCACCGAGATCCCGGGGGAAGAGGCTGATGAGGGCGACGACGGCGCTTCGGCCAAGAAGAGCAAGAAACCCACCGGTCCCAAACCGCGGACCGGCTCGCTGCTTCGGAGCATGGACCTGGAGACCGTTACCCTCGATGACGCGCTGAAACTGCTGTCGCTGCCCCGGGTGGTCGGCGTCGACCCTGACTCGGGTGAGGAGATCACCGTGCAAAACGGGCGCTATGGACCGTACCTTAAGCGCGGCCACGATTCTCGCTCACTCGCAACAGAAGACCAGATATTCACCATCACGCTCGACGAAGCGCTGAAGCTTTACGCTGAGCCGAAACGCCGTGGCCGGCAAAGTGCTTCGGCGCCACCGCTGCGTGAGCTGGGGACCGATCCGGCGTCGAGCAAACAGATGGTCATCAAAGACGGGCGATTCGGGCCATACGTCACCGACGGTGAGACCAACGCCAGCCTGCGCAAGGGCGACGACGTGTTGTCGATCACCGACGAGCGCGCGGCAGAGCTGTTGGCCGACCGGCGCGCCCGGGGTCCAGCCAAGCGGACCACTGAGAAGACCTCCCGTAAGGCGCCGGCGAAGAAGGCCAAGCGCTAGATCCAACTGTCCGTCGTGCCCCCGCAAGCGGGTGGTACCCCCACCCTCGCAAGCGGGGGGACCCTCACCTCGGGCCATCCCCCGCAAGCGGGTGGTACCCCCAGCACGGCCCGCCGGGACCCTCAGGAGACTCGGGATGTGCCGGTCTGCTCGCCTCCCACAGATCTTCAGGTTTCTTTTTGCTATCTTTTGGTTTCAAAGCCTATTTTCTCAGCCTGCTCTCAGGTACTGTTACATGGGTTCGCTGTGAATCCATCACGGTGGCACCTAGGGAGAGTTATGCAGTCCGCCGTCCGATGCTGCATCACCGTCGGTGTTGCCCTCGGGGGCGTCGGCGTCATCGTCGCCGCTCCGGCGGCGCCACCGCTACCCGACATCCAGGTGCCCGCGATCGAACTCTCCGTTCACGATAGCCTTGATGTGGCCGGCCCCTCCGTCGGTGACTTGTTGCAGGTCATGAACGGAGTCGAAAGCCCAGGCGTGGTGGTGCAGAACATCACCGAGTCCGACACCGGATCCCTGGGCGGCGACCAACCATCGAATGTGCCGGGCCTTAGCGAACTGTTGAACCTCGGTGGTGACCCCGCCGGCGCCAACGTCGATCAGCTCGAAAAAGCGTTACTGGGGGACCCTGCGCCTATCCTGCAGGCGCCCGACTCCGGGAACTTGGGCACCTTCCGTGCGGAGATCGGCAGGCTGGCGTCGGGCGACCTCGGTGCAATGCCGGCCAGCCCCTCGTCGCCGGGCGGATAGCTGATTGCCCGGCTCCTCCCCGGGCCGCTGACCGGCCCGCATCGTCGCCGAGCGGTCAGCTGCCGATCTCGCTGGAGACCTCTTCCGGGACGGCGAGATTCAGCGGCCGGGCCAGCTGGGTGGAAAGGGTGCGGCCGCGTAGCTCGACGATTTCGCCGACATCCCAACATAGGGCTTCGGCGTCCAGCGCGCCGCTAACCGCGATCGCCGACGCCAGGACGTGGCCGTCCTCGAGCTTGGCGAGTTCGGTGAGCCGGGCGGCCTCGTTGACCGGGTCGCCGATCACGGTGTACTCGAAGCGGGCTTGCGCGCCGATATGGCCGGCGATGGCCCTGCCGGACGAGACTCCGATGCCGAACTCGGCGGAGCCGATCACCGGAAGGAGTTCGTCGTGCAGCTCACGAGCCGCCGCCAGCGCGGCACCGGAAGCATCCGGGTGCTCGATCGGTGCGCCGAAGATGGCCAATGCGGCGTCACCCTGGAATTTGTTGACGAAACCGCCGTGCCGGTCGACGGTATCCACCACCACCCGGAAGAACTCGTTGAGCAGGTTGACGACCTCGCCGGGCGGTCGCGTCGCGGCCAGCTGGGTGGAGCCCACCAGGTCCACGAACAGCACCGCGACGTCGCGCTCCTGCCCGCCCAACTCGGTGCCGCGATCCAGGGCCCGGCGGGCTACGTCTTCGCCGACGTAGCGACCGAACAAGTCGCGCAGGCGCTGCCGCTCGGCGAGGTCGCGCACCATGTCGTTGAAGCCGGCCTGCAGCAAGCCCAATTCGCTGGCGTCGTAGATCTGCATGTGGGCGTTGTAGTTACCGCGCTGCACCTCGCCGAGCGCCCAACGTAGCTGACGCAGCGGATCGGCGATCGACATGGCTACCAGCAGCGTGCTAACCAGGCCGATGACTAACGCGGCCAATGCCAGCAGCAGGATCGGGGTGAACAGCTTCTCGGGCGACGCATGCAGCAGGGAAGCCTTGTCCGCTACCACGGCCAGCACG
Organism: Mycobacterium sp.; assembly: GCA_035625875.1. GTDB lineage: Bacteria > Actinomycetota > Actinomycetes > Mycobacteriales > Mycobacteriaceae > Mycobacterium. The sequence goes on from DASPOT010000026.1 coordinate 25,267, forward strand.
ATCGCCAGCAGCGGCACAGCGGTGGACAGTGCCCAGGTCAGCATCTGCCGCAAGATGACACCGGGTGCCCGCACGTTTTCCGGCACGCCGCCGCGCAGGGCCGCGACGGCCACCGGCCGCAGGACCCGCTCCGACTGCAGGTAGCCGATGATCGCGGTCGCAGTGGCGCCCAGCGCGGTGGCGACGGCCACGACCGGTGCCGCGTGGCTGGCCACCGGCCAGCTGGCGATGATGAACACCACACCGCCCACGCACCAGTATCCCAGGCTGATCAGCGTGCGGTAGAACGGCATTCGCAACGCGCGGCTCCGGGCCAGCGCGGTGGCGGCGGGATCGGTGTCGGCGAGCAGACCGTCACGGCGCTGCCACCGGAAAACCGGCACCAGCAGTCGCAGGCTCACCAAAAACCCGGCGCAGAAAAGGATGACCAGCACCGTCGCGAGGATCGCCAGGTTGATGCGGGGCAGGTCCTGCAGCTCGATGCGGTCCTCGGGCGGCAGGCCGTAGCGCAGGAAGCCAAGCACCAGCAACGCGCCGATGATGTCGGCGTGCAGCATGCTCAGCGAGAACACCGGCCACGGGGTGCGCGCCAACCACCGGACGAATGCACTGATCCGCCTGGGAAGTGCCACTGCGGTGCTCACGAGATCACCGTATCGGTCGGCGGGGACTTGGCAGGGACGTACAAGCACCCCAAAAGGCCCAGCAGAGCTGCTCATCATCGGTGGTGTCGGCGACGAAGGCTACTGTTGCCGGTGATGTCCAGGGTATTCGCGCGTCTGGTTGGCCAAGAACCAGTTGTAGCCGAGCTGGTGGCCGCTGCGCAGGCCGCCCGTGGTGATTCGGCTCACAGCGCGGCCGCTACCGGCGCCATGACACATGCCTGGCTCATCACCGGCCCGCCCGGTTCGGGGCGCTCGGTCGCCGCGCTGTGCTTTGCTGCGGCATTGCAATGCACCTCCGACGGCATACCCGGCTGTGGGCGGTGCCGAGCATGCACGACGACGATGGCCGGTACCCACGCTGATGTGCGGCGGGTGATTCCGGAGGGCCTGTCCATCGGCGTGGACGAGATGCGTGCCATCGTGCAGATCGCGTCGCGACGGCCGAGCACCGGACGCTGGCAGATCGTGGTGATCGAGGACGCCGATCGACTGACCGAAGGTGCGGCGAACGCTCTGCTCAAGGTCGTCGAGGAACCGCCGCCGTCGACGGTGTTCCTGCTGTGCGCGCCGTCGGTGGATCCCGACGACATCGCGATCACGCTGCGATCCCGGTGCCGTCACGTCGCGCTGGTCACCCCGTCGGCCGCCGCGATCGCGCAGATGCTGGTCGAGGGCGACGGCATGCCCGCCGACACGGCGAACTGGGCGGCGTCGGTCAGCGGCGGCCATATAGGCCGGGCACGCCGGCTGGCCACCGACCCGGAGGCTCGGCAACGACGGGAGCGGGCGCTCGGACTGGTGCGCGACGCCGCGACACCATCGCGGGCGTACGCGGCTGCCGAGGAGCTGGTCTCGGCCGCCGAGGCCGAAGCTTATGCGCTGACCGCGGAGCGTGCCGAGGCCGAGACCGAAGAGCTGCGCACGGCCCTTGGGGCCGGCGGCACCGGAAAGGGTACCGCCGGAGCGTTGCGCGGCGTCACCGGTGCGATCCGTGATCTCGAGCGACGGCAGAAATCTCGTCAGACCCGAGCCTCGCGCGATGCGCTGGACCGGGCACTGATCGACTTGGCGACCTACTTTCGGGATGCGCTGCTGGTGGCCGCGGATGCAGGGCTGGGGACCCCACCCGCTTGCGGGGGAGTGCGGGCCAACCACCCGGACATGGCCGACCGGGTGGCCGCGGTGGCCGCGCACGCGCCGCCCGACCGGCTGCTGCGTTGCATCGAGGCCGTGCTGGAATGCCGCGAAGCGCTGGCGGTCAACGTCAAACCCAAGTTCGCGGTTGACGCCATGGTCGCCACCATCGGCCAGGCGCTGCGCGCCTGAAGTTGGGTGGGCCAGCCCGGCTGCCGTAGACTCGTGCCGCCCGGCCAGCCCGGTACCGGGTATAGCCGCCTTAGCTCAGTCGGCAGAGCGATTCACTCGTAATGAATAGGTCGGGGGTTCGATTCCCCCAGGCGGCTCTCATGTGATGAGTCGCATCACGGGTGACACACAAGACGCGTGATGGTTCACAGCGCAGGGTGCTGTTCGGGCCACTGAGCCGGCTCGCCGAAGTCGGTGAACAAAATATTGCCCGGGTAACCGTCCCCGGTTTCGCCGACCTGCAGGACACCGACAATGTTCGGGTGCCCGGTCAGCCGCCCCATCGCACGCTGCTCACGCAAAAACCGCTCCCGGTTCTCGTCGAGCTCGGCGGTCAGCACCTTCACCGCCACCACCCGATCGAGGGCAACCTGGGTGCACCGATACACAATGCCGAACCCCCCCGGGCCCTGCCTCTTCGGCGTCGTCGAACCCGGCCGCACCCAACTGCATAGCGACCGCAAGCCCGCATCACGCTGCGTCGTAAACGGCTCACTGTCCATCACCCAGCCCCCTGCGATATAGGCGAGCATAGCCTCGCAGCAAGCGCGCTCATAGCGGCTGAGAACGCGTGCCACACACCGGGAGCGAGATCCTGCGGTCCACGGCCAGGACTCCCTCGGCTGCTGCCCAACGCGCTTGGACATGGAGGTAGGACCATCACCGCCGCTCAGTTGCTGGCGATTGGTCGGGGTCGGTTCGGTGCGGATGCGGCGGAGTTCTCGCGCTCGACGAGCCTTAGCTGGCCGCGATAGGCCATTGTGGCTGACATTTAGTCTGGGCCACGCAGTCCGGAGTGGCACTACAGCCCCACCGGCGCGAGGAATCCCACCGGTCCCGACGCGACGCACAGCGCCAGCGCGGCCGTGTTGCCGCGCACGACGATCGCATCTCCGGACCCTGGTAGTCGGACGTAGACCCGGTTGAGTCCCGGATGCACCGGAGCTTTCACCTCGGGGCCGTTGGACAGCGACAGCGTCATCGAGCCGTCGCTGTTGGCCAGGTAGTTGATCTCGGCGGTCCAGTCTGCCGGCAGCAGCGGCCCGTCGAGAGCCAGGCGCACCGGCATATCGGGCTGCGCAAAGTATCCGCAGTGCGGCATGGGTCCCGGCACGATCGTCCGCACCCAGGTCAAGTGTGCGTCGACCAGCCGACCTGCGCTGTCCAGCATCCGCAATTGCGTTGTCGCCGAGGCGAATTCCGGTCGGTCCCGCAGCAGCGCGAACATGTGGCTGGCCAGGTCCTCCGGCCAGACCACCCGTTGCAGCACCAGCGGATCGACTTCCTGATCGAGCAGCGGCGCATCCGAATCCGCATGTGCAGCAGCCAAACTCGCACGGGCATTCTGCAAATAAGGCTCGGCGGGGTTATCCCGCCAGGAGGTCAGAAACGTTGCCGTTGAATACAGGCAGCTGGCCACGAACAACACAGCCAAACCCGTCGTAACCACGGTGCGTGGCGTGGACGCGTCGAGCCACCGCGACGCCGGCCGGTTCGGTGCGCACAACGCGACGGCGGCCAGCAACGCCAGCACGACGACGAGGTCGGGGAAATAGCGCAAAGTCTGGGCCAATTCGAGCGCGGTGAACTTCGAGGACCGCATCAAATAGATGGGTACCTGACAGAGGACGGCGTAACCGGCTGCGGTCAGCCACACCAGGCCGACGCGTTTCTTGCGGATCAGCGACACCGCCAGCGCTGCGGCCAGCACCAGCCAGCCGAGCACCATCAACGCCGGTGGTGGTGTGGCCCACGGGGAGGCCGGTGCCCAGCGTGCCCACGACCACGGCCCGCCGGCCAGACCCGGGACGATGCCGTGGGTGAGCGAGCGACGCAGCAGATCCCACGTCATCGCCAGGTCAAAACTCCACCGCTGCTGATTCACGACGACCAGGTAGAGCACCACCCACGCGGCGGTCAGCGCCAGCGACGCCGTCCACAGCCGAACACCGGCCCGCCAGACCGTCCGCAGCACGGCCTGCTCACCCTGCACATGGCCCAAAAGTGCGGCGACCGCGAAGGCGACGAACGGGATCACCGCGGCCTTCTCGAAGAACAGCAGGCCACCGAAGTAGGCCAGCACGCCGGTCGCCCCGTAGCGCTGATTACCGGTGCGGACCAGCAGGATCGCATCGGCGCACACCCAGGCCAGTGCCGCCAGCATGGGCAGCGAGTTGAGCGCCGCCGCCCACCACGCGAACCCCGGAACAGCCAGCGGAGTGAACAGCGTGAAAGTCAGCGGGACAAGCAGGGCCGGGCGCCAGCCCAGGATCGCATACAGCGCGCGCAACAGGGCCAATGAGGCCAGCAGTTGCAGCACCACCAGGCTGATGGCCGGTCCGACCCAGTCCAGTGGCGCCAGTCGGGTGATCGCGCCGGCGGTCAAGTAGGCGGCTGGCATGACGTGGCCGTCGTGGTCGTCGAACAGGTACGACGGCGACAGCAGACCGTGGGTGCCAGCCCGTCCGATGAGGATCAGATCGTCCCAGTAGAAGTAGCCACCAAACGCCAGCACCGCGCGGATCGCCAGCTGCACCGCGATCAGCACGGCGGACGCTACAGCGACCCGGGGCAAGCGGGTCGTCCGGGCGGGCATACCACTCTTCTTACCGGTGCCTGCCATCGGTAACGGTCCACGGTGAAGCGTCGGTATTGTGGGCCGATGCGCACACTGGTCACCGGGGCAGCCGGTTTCATCGGGTCGACTCTGGTCGACCGTCTGCTGGCGGACGGTCACTCGGTGGCGGGTCTGGACAATTTCGCGACCGGTAGCGCAACCAACCTCGAGCATCTGGCCGACAATCCCGAGTTCTTCTTCGTCGAAGCGGACATCGTGACCGCGGACTTGCACGCGGTACTCGACGAGCATCGGCCGGAGGTGGTGTTCCACCTGGCGGCGCAAATCGACGTGCGCCGCTCGGTGGCCGATCCGCGATTCGACGCCTCAGTGAATGTCATCGGCACGGTGCGGCTCGCCGAAGCGGCGCGGTGCACGGACGTCCGCAAGATCGTGAACACCTCGTCGGGTGGATCCATTTACGGAACGCCGCCGACATACCCGACCAGTGAGACGGTGCCCACCGATCCCTTGTCACCGTATGCCGCGGGCAAGGTCGCCGCGGAGATCTATCTCAACACATTTCGCCATCTATATGGCCTGGAATGCTCGCATATCGCGCCGGCCAACGTCTACGGCCCGCGGCAAGACCCGCATGGCGAAGCCGGGGTGGTGGCGATCTTCGCCCAGGCGCTGTTGGCAGGTAAGCCGACCAAGATCTTCGGCGACGGATCCAACACCCGCGACTATGTGTTTGTCGACGATGTAGTGGATGCTTTTGTCAGGGCGTCCGGGCCTGCGGGCGGTGGGCAGCGTTTCAACGTCGGCACCGGCGTGGAAACCTCAGACCGCCAACTTCATTCCGTGGTTGCGGCTGCGATCGGGGCGCCCGACGACCCGGAATTTCATCCGCCGCGGCTGGGCGACCTGCGGCGCTCCTGCCTTGACATCGGTTTGGTCGAAAGGGTTTTGGGCTGGCGTCCGCAGGTTCAGCTCGAGGAAGGCGTACGACGCACGGTGGTCTACTTCCGCCGGGCGCGGGCTGTCTAGCTCTGCTGGAAGTTACGGGCCCTAGCCACCGAGCCTGCGCTCACTGCGAAATGTCGGCATGTTTTCGCGGTGGCTTCACGTTCGACGCAGAACCGATCGGCTGTCTAGCGCTCTTCGGGTACCTGTGCACTTTGCAGCGCTAAGGCGCGGGCGAGGCGCGCGTAGCGCAACTCCAAGTCCTTGAACCGCATATAAGTGCTCAGCGTGGTGAAACTGAACGCCATGATCAGCGCATACAGCACCAGGTCGGTGCCGCGGCCCACCCCGAACCAGTTTGCCACCACCGTGGTGTCGTTGGGCCGCAGCACGGCGTATACGCCGGCCAGCACGAACGCGACATAGCCAACCTTGACCCAGGCCCGCGACCGCGCGCTGCGCCGAGAGCGCAGTAGATAGACCAGCAGCGCAACGATCGAGAAGATCAACAGCACTTGGATCCAGTTCATCGTGGCATCCTTCCTCGCAAAAACCCGTCGAAGATGATGTTGACGCCGTTGAGCAGCGGCTGCCCCTTGGACTTCGAGTACTCGGTGTAGAGCACCTCGACGGGTTCCTCGGCGACGCGCCAGTGGTTTTCGGCGATCAGCGTGACGAACTCGGTGGCGTGGCTCATACCGCTCATGGTGATGCTCAGCCCGTCGGCCACCGTCTTGTTGAAGACCCGCAGGCCATTGTTGGTATCGGTCAGTCCAAGCCGGCGACCGCGCGGGCTCAGCCACGCAGCGGTCCGCAGCACGATTCGCTTCAGCGACGGCGGCTTGCTGCCGCCGGGCCGGCCGAACCGGGTTCCGATGACAACGTCGACATCGCCCGCGCTGAGCCGGTCGACCATCGCGACCACGTCCTTGACGCGGTGCTGCCCGTCGCCGTCGAACGTGGCGAAAACTTGCGCACCGGGCTGGCGGCGGGCGTACTCGACGCCGGTCTGGATGGCAGCACCCTGGCCCAAGTTGACCGGATGGCGCACCAGGTGAGCCCCGGCCCGCAGCGCGAGCTCGCCGGTGCCGTCGATGCTGCCGTCGTCCACGCAGACGACGTGATCGAAGACCGAGCGAACATCGGCGATGACGTCGCCGATGACGCTGGCTTCGTTGAAGGCTGGAACGACGATCCAGACGTCGGGGTAATTCATGTCAAGCCCACAAAGTACACCGCGGGTCAGCCGGGTGGCCGCGCCAACGCGGCCAGATGGGCGCCGATTCCCACCAACGGACCGCACAACAGCGCGATCACGGTGCGCGTCTCCAGCGGTAACGGCAGCAGCAGCAGCAACGTCGACGCCACCGTCGCGCCGACCCAGCCCAGCGAATACGCGCGGTGCAGCGCGGCCGCGACCGCGGCGGCACCGGTGAGCGTAAGCATGGCGATGGCTACGGCCGCCGCCGTTAACCAGGCCAGCAATGCCCCACTGGCGCGGTAGTCAGCACCGAATCCGACACGCAGTAACCAGGGCCCGGTGAGTCCGGCGGCCAGCACGCCGGCCGCGCCGATCCCGGCAACGAACGTGGCGGGTGCGATCAGCGCCCGAAGCCGCTCGCTACGTTCGTCGACGAAATGAGCGATGAGGTTGCCCTGCATCGCGGTTAGCGGGACCAGCAGCGGCGCCCGGGTCAAGGTGACCGCCAGGATGACCACGCCACCGGCTGCACCCAGCTGGTTCGAGGTCGCCTTCAGCAATACCGGGAAACCCATCACCAGAATTGCGCTGGCACCGGCAGCGGTGATCGAATGAGCCGCACCTCGCAGGAAGGTTGCGACGCCCCCAGGCGTGAGTAGTTGGGCCGCGGCCCGCGTTCCGGGCGAGGCCATCAACATGAGCAGCCACGCGACCGCGCCCGCGACGGTGGCCCACAAGAACCCGAACAGGCCCCATCCGATCACGAACGCCGCCACGGCGACCGCCACCCGGATGACAGCATCGGTCACCATCAGCGCGCCGTACTGGGTCCACCGGTTGGCGCCAGCCAGCATGCCCAGCAGGGTCGCGTGCAAGCAGAACCCCGCGAGCCCGACGCTGAGCAGTCCCACCGACAACCAGCGCGCCTCAATGAATACCTGCCTGCTCCACAGCGGTGAGCTGCCCGCGATCACCACGGCTGCGGCGACGCCGACCATCCCGGCGGCCCGCAGCGGATGGGTGCGGCGGCCCGGCACGATGTCCGTGTAGCGCGCCGAGCGGACCTCCCGGGTGGTTTCTTGCAGGAGGCCGTTGGCGGCGCCGGTGACCAGACCGAACGCCCCCCAGAACACTCCGAAGACCGAGAAACCGGCCGGGGCCAGGTCGCGGGCCGCCAGACAGATCACCGCGTAGCCGCAGACGGCGGTCAGCGCAGTCGCCGTGGCGACCCTGGCCACGCTGCTCCGTGCGATCGGCCCGGTTGAGGCTGCACTACCGCCGACCTCGGTCACGGTGACAGCACTTCAGTCGACCCGCGACAACCGGGCGGGCATATAAGGTGACACCAAGATGAATCGGGGACCACCGGCATCACCACAGTTCGAAAATACTCAGAGGGAGTCCCGGTTTTGAAAGCTCCGACGGCCCCGACCTGACAGACTGGCTGCAGAGGGGAGTATTCCTCGGCCGCGGTGTCGTCATCACGTCGACCGCCATCGGACGACCGTGCCGCGGGCCGTTGAGACGGTGGAAGAGACCTCTGGTGCTTTGCGCAACCGGAGGTCCCTGTTGTACGTGCCCGAGCTGGAATGGATCGTCACCTTGGGCGCGGCGACCGCAATCCTGCTGTTCGACGTTGTGGTTATCGCGCGCCGACCCCGCGAGCCAGCAATGCGCGAATGCGCGATCGCGTTGTCGGCCTATATCGGACTCGCTGTGATCTTCGGAATCTGGGTCTGGTACGCCCACGGCCAACAGTTCGGGCTGGAGTTCTTCGCCGGCTGGCTCACCGAGTACAGCCTGTCCATTGACAACCTCTTCGTCTTCATCATCATCATGGCGAGCTTCAATGTTCCCAAGGTGTACCAGCAACAAGCGCTGCTCACCGGCATCGTGATCGCGCTGGTGTTCCGCGGCATCTTCATCGCGCTTGGTGCGGTGGCCATCCAGCGGTTCTCATGGGTCTTCTATGTCTTCGGCGCATTCCTGGTATGCACCGCCGTCAAACTGGCGCGCGACACCGGGCGCGACGCCCACGTGGAGAACGCGGTGGTCCGGTTCGCGCGCAACCAATTGCACACCACCGACCACTGGGACGGCCTCAAGCTCTATCTGAAGGACGGTTCGAAGCGGCTGATGACGCCGGTGTTTCTCGTCATCCTGGCGCTCGGCGGTGCCGACCTTATCTTCGCCCTCGATTCCATTCCCGCTATCTACGGGCTCACCCGCGAGCCCTACTTGGTGCTGGCGGCCAACGTGTTCGCGTTGATGGGGCTGCGGCAGTTGTACTTCCTGCTCGGCGGGCTCTTGAAACGACTGGTCTATCTCTCACAGGGCCTTGCCATCATCTTGTTCTTCATCGGGATGAAGCTGGTGCTCCATGCGTTGCGCGGAAACGAGGTGCCGTTCATCAACGGTGGTGAGCACGTCAACGTGCCGGAGATCCCGACTTTGCTCAGCCTCGCGGTCATTGTGGTGACGCTGGTCGTCACCGCGGTTGCCAGCCTCGTTATGTCCCGTGTCGTCGACACCGATTAATACAGTTCCGAAAACCTTGGCTCCCAATCGATTTCGGGTGTTCAAGCGTTGCGCCTGGAGTCGGGGCGTCAGATGAGGGGTACCAACGGGTGTATTGCAGTGGGTAACCAAAACCCTTCCGTCGTCTAGGACTGCCAAAGCCGGCCGGCTGATCGGCTGGGGATCGCGCGGAAAGTGTCGGATGCTGTTTGGCGCCAAAGTGATATCGCATGTGCTAGCGCTTTGCGGTGACAAGGCCGACGTGCTGATGTGGCGGCTGTGGCTGCTGGGCACTGAGGTAGTGGCGGGATGGAATGGGGCTCCTAGGCCTCGATTGCCCGGCTCCTCCTCGGGCCGTCCCGGCCCGCATCGTCGCCGGGCTAGGCCTCGATCTGGCCGGTGATGTGCCGTTCGATGCTGGCTACCGCGGAGGCTGGCAGCACGATCAAACCGTCAAGTTCCTTGGTCGCCCGGGCATAGGCGTTCTGCCGTTCCTGCGGAGTGGCGGCAGCGTCTTGTGCGAGGTGCAAAAGGTTCTGGGCGCGCGCCAGCCGTTGTTGTTCATCTGCTGAGAAATCGCTGCGGCGCCGGCGAATGGCCTCGGCTTCGGCGATCTCGAACGCGCTGATGTACTCGTGCATGGCATTGCGATATTCCAGTTGTGCGGTCCGATCGTCGAGGAGGTCCTCGACCCGATCAGGCCGCAGCAGGTCCGCGTGCCGCTTCGCCTTGTGGAAATTGATCGTCAGCGGGTTCCGCATATCGGTCATCATGGGGAAGTCGAGCAACTTGGCGATATCAAGCTCGTAGTCCAGCCACCGCGCATCGGTCCGATTGTGTTCCTCGATGAGTTTGGCGAGTTCTCGTCGGTGGCTCTCCTTGTTGTCGCGAGCCCGCCCTGACGCTTCTGCGATGGCGATCTTTGCTTGCTGCTTCAACCGATACCGCTCGAGCCGCCGTTCGGCCCGGCGTTCGTTGGCCGCCGCGATCGCTCGCAGTCCCCCGCCAAGTGCGCCGCCCAGGGGGAACACCAGCCACCAGAAATTCGCGGCGAAATGAAACAGGGGGCCCACAGTGCCAGAATGCCACCCCGGCACCATGCCGCACCCGTCATACAAGCAGGCCTTCTCGTTGGGCGAAAATGGCTGCGAATTGCATGGTCTCGAAGACCTGGTCGAGCCGGCGTATCAGTTCCCGCTGGTCTTGAACCGTTCCTGCGAGCGCAGCACCTCCGCCTCGGCCTCGGCGCGGCCGACCCAATCGGCTGCTTTCACGAACTTGCCCGGCTCCAGATCCTTGTAGTGCACGAAGAAGTGCTTGATCGTGTCCAGTTCGAACGTTGGCACGTCTCCGATGTCTTTGATGTGGTCCCATCGGGGGTCACCGGCTGGGACGCATAGCACCTTGTCGTCGCCGCCGTGCTCATCGACCATCTGGAACATGCCCACCGGCCGCGCCTCCACCAGCACACCAGGGAAGAGCGGCTGTGGTAGCAGCACCAACGCGTCGAGCGGGTCGCCATCTTCGCCGAGAGTGTCCTCGATGAAGCCGTAGTCCGTCGGGTACTCCATGGGAGTGAAGAGGTAGCGGTCCAGACGAACCCGTCCCGTCTTGTGATCGACCTCGTATTTGTTTCGCTGCCCTTTCGGGATTTCGATGATCACGTCGAATTGCATCGTGTCGGCTCCTTCGCAGGGTCGCAGATCGTCGGATGTCCACCCTAGTGGAGCGGTACCGGCGCACTGAAACATTTGCCGACCGCATCCCCCGGCCCCGATGTGTTGGGCAGAATGGGAGCCAACAGTCAGGAGAGTGGAGCCAACAGTCAGGAGAGTGATGCGTCCCAGTCGGTGGCGGCGATCTACCCACGTAATCGTCGGGGTAGTCATGTTGGCGTTGGTCGCCGCCGCAGTGGCGGCGGCAGCGTTGTTGACCGCGGGTGGCCACGGCACCAAGGCCGTGCGGATCCCGCCGGCGCCCCACGCGGCCACGGCGGCGCCGGGAGTGGTCCCCGTCGCGGCCAGCGCCCCCATGCCGACCGAGGGTGGGCTGGCGACAACGCTGGCGGCTCAACTGGCCAATCCGAATCTGGGTCGGTTGGGCGGCCGGATCACCGATGCGATGACGGGCAAACCGCTCTGGCAGCAGCAGGACGACGTGCCGATGCAGCCCGCGTCGACCAACAAGGTGCTGACCGCGGCCGCGGCGCTGCTGACGCTGGACCGCGAAGCCCGGGTCACCACCCGAGTGGTGGCCGCCAACAAGCCAGGGGTCGTCGTGCTGGTGGGTGGTGGTGATCCGACGCTTTCCGCGGCGCCGCCCGGCCAGGACACGTGGTATGGGGGTGCGGCGCGCATCAGCGACCTCACCGACCAGGTTCGTCGTAGCGGGGTGACGCCGACGGCGGTTCAGGTAGACACCTCGGCGTTTACCGATCCGACGACGCCGCCGGGCTGGGATCCGGGTGACATCGATGACGGTGACGTCGCCCCCATCGAGTCGGTGATGCTCGACGCTGGCCGTATCCAGCCGGCGACCGTCGACTCCGCCCGTTCACACAGCCCCGCGCTGGACGCTGGCCGGGCGCTCGCTGGCGCACTCGGGCTTGATCCCGCGACGGTCAGCATCGCTGCCGCGCCGGCTGGTGCGCGTGAATTGGCCAGTGTGCGGTCCGCGCCGCTCATCCAGCGGCTGGGCGAGATGATGAGCGTCTCCGACAACGTGCTGGCCGAGTGCATCGGACGCGAGGTGGCGGCGGCCATGCACCGGCCGCGCAGCTTCGCCGGGGAGGTCGACGCGATAACAAACCGGCTGAGCACCGCACATATCGACACCACCGGCGCTGCCCTGGTGGATTCCAGCGGGTTGTCGGTCGATGACCGCTTGACGGCGAAGATACTTGACGATGTGGTGCAGGCGGCGGCCGGGCCGGACTGGCCGGCGCTGCGGCCGCTGCTGGATTTGTTTCCGATCGCCGGCGGAAGCGGCACGCTGTCCGAGCGCTTCGTCGATCCGGCCACCAACAAGGGTGCGGTTGGGTGGTTGCGGGCCAAAACTGGCTCGTTGACGGCAATCAACGCATTGGCCGGGGTGGTCACCGACAGCAGCGGACGGGTGCTGACTTTCGCGCTCATCTCTAATGACGCCGGCCCGACCGGTCGCACCGCGATCGACGCCCTGGCCGCCCGGCTGTGGTCGTGTGGGTGTGTAACGTGACCGCATCCCCTGAGCTGACCATCGGGCGTGCGGTCGATTGGCGATTCGCGGCCACCGTCGGCGAGTGGCTGGCCCGCCCGGCTCCGCCGTCGACCGAATACACCCGCCGCCAAGTGATCGACAACCTGACTACCGCCGCAAAGGCCGCAGAGCCCCTGGTACGCGACGTGACCGGTCTGGACACCGGCGGTGAGGTGCCGGAGGCCCGCGTCGTCGACCGGCCGGAGTGGATCCGGGCGGCGGCCGAGTCGATGCGGGTGATGACGGGCGGGACCGACAAGCCGCGGGGGTTTTTCACCGGCCGGGTAACCGGCGCGCAGACCGGCGCCGTGCTGGCGTTTGTCGCCTCCGGCATCCTTGGTCAGTACGACCCGTTCGGCGCCGGTGAACAAGGTTGCCTGCTGCTGGTGTACCCCAATGTCATCGCCGTCGAGCGCCAGCTACGGGTCGAGCCTTCTGACTTCCGGTTGTGGGTGTGCCTGCATGAGGTGACCCATCGTGTGCAGTTCACCGCCAACCCGTGGTTATCCGGCCACATGTCACAGGCACTGGGTGTGCTGACCCAGGAGAGCGGCGAAGACGTCATGGAGGTAATGGGTCGGCTCGCCGACTTCGTCCGCGGTCGCGCCGACACGGCATCCACACCGGAGAATCCTGACACTAACGCCTCGGGGATCTTAGGTCTGCTGCGCGCCGTGCAGTCCGAGCCGCAGCGCAAAGCGTTGGATCAGCTTTTGGTGCTCGGCACGTTGCTGGAGGGCCACGCCGATTATGTGATGGATGCCGTCGGGCCGGTGGTGGTGCCGTCGGTGGCGACCATCCGGCGCCGGTTCGATGAGCGACGCCACCGCAGGCAGCCGCCGCTGCAGCGGCTGCTGCGCGCATTGCTGGGCATCGACGCCAAGATCAGCCAGTACACCCGCGGCAGAGCGTTCGTCGACCACGTGGTGGGCCGGGTCGGGATGCAGCGATTCAACACCGTCTGGTCGACCCCCGCGACGCTGCCGCTGCCCGCCGAGATCGAAGACCCACAGCGATGGATCGACAGGGTGCTGTAGGACAGCTCCACGCGGCCGTCGCGGCGTTCGCGAAGGCGTATCTCGTCACCGCCGAGCGGTGGTGCGTGGCGCTCTCCGGTGGCCCGGACTCGTTGGCGCTCACCGCGGTCGCGGCACCGATGCGGCCTACCAGCGCGCTGATCGTGGACCACGGTCTGCAGGCCGGCTCGGCCGAAGTCGCCCAAACCGCTCAGGCACAAGCCATCGCATTGGGATGCGTTGACGTCCAAGTCCTTTGCGTGCGGGTCGGTACCGATGGCGGTCTGGAGGCGGCGGCGCGCGCAGCCCGCTACGACGCGTTGGACACCGCCCGTAGTGAGGCTCCGGTGTTGTTGGCCCACACGCTCGATGATCAAGCGGAAACGGTGCTGCTGGGGCTGGGCCGCGGTTCGGGCGCCCGTTCGATTGCTGGGATGCGGGCCCACGATCCGCCGTGGTGCCGGCCATTGCTGGGTGTGCGCCGCAGCGTGACCCATGCCGTGTGCCAGCAGCTGGGGCTGACGGCATGGCAGGACCCGCACAACACCGACCGCCGCTTCACCCGCACTCGGCTGCGCCGGGAGGTGCTGCCGCTGCTGGAGGACGTGCTGGGTGGTGGGGTCGCCGAGGCGCTGGCCCGCACCGCGACGGCGTTGCGTGAGGACACTGAGCTGATCGACACGCTCGCTGCGCAGGCGCTGGCCGCGGCCTCCACTGGTGACGGTCTGGATGCCCGCGCGCTGACCGCGTTGCCCGATCCGGTCCGTCGCCGGGTCATCCGCGGCTGGCTTTTGGCCGGCGGCGCTATAGGGCTGACGGATAAGCAGATCCGCGGGGTGGACACGCTGGTCACCGCCTGGCGCGGTCAGGGCGGGGTAGCCGTCGGGTCCACACTGCGCGGTGAGCGGTTGATTGCGGGCCGGCGTGACGGCATGCTGACGTTGCGACACGAGCCGGTCTAAGGCGTGCGAGCCGGTCCGCCGTTGGCTGTCGGGCCCGTGGCATGGCACGCTGTGGTCGTGGTAGCGCACTCGGGCGAGCTCTACCCCGGCGACATTAAATCGGTGCTGCTGACCGAGGAGCAGATTCAGACCCGCACCGCCGAGCTCGGTGCGCAGATCGGCGAGGACTACCGAGGCTTATCCGCTGCTGGTGGCCAGGATCTGCTGCTGATCACCGTGCTCAAGGGCGCGGTGATGTTTTGCACCGACCTCGCGCGCGCGATTCCGCTGCCCACCCAGTTCGAGTTCATGGCCGTCGCCTCCTATGGGTCGTCGACCTCGTCGTCGGGCGTGGTGCGCATCCTCAAAGACCTCGACCGCGATATCAATGACCGTGACGTACTGATCGTCGAGGACGTCGTCGACTCTGGGTTGACGTTGTCCTGGCTATTGCGCAACCTGGCCACCCGGCATCCGCGTTCGCTGCGGGTGTGCACGCTGCTGCGTAAGCCCGACGCGGTGGGCGCCAATGTGAAGATTGCCTACGTGGGATTCGACATCCCGAACGAATTCGTTGTGGGCTACGGGCTGGACTACGACGAACGCTACCGCGATCTGCCGTATATCGGCACCCTGGACCCGCGGGTCTATCAAGAGTAGGCCGCCCCCGGCGACGATGCATGCGGGCCGTTGGAGCGGCCCGAGGAGGAACCGGGCAATTGGTCTTACGTCAGCTCCCAGACCACGGTCACCGAAAAGCTCACCGTCTGCTGGCCGGGCTCCAGCGGAACATTGGTGGCCATGGGTGCCCGTGGCATCGGCGTGGGGGTAGGCGGTGTGGCGGGTGCCTCCGAGATGGAGATCACCTTGCTGAGCTTGAGCCCCGACAGTTGGGCGTACTGCTCAGCACGGTCCTTGGCGTCTTGGAAGGCTCGAGCACGCGCGTCCTTGACCAGCGGCGAGTCGTCCTCGATGGAGTAGTGCACCGAGTTGATCCGGGTCGCGTTGCCGCCGGTGCTGACGATGATGCCCAGCAGCCGCGACGCCGAATCCAGCTTGCGGATCTTGACCCGGATCGAGTTATTTGCGCGATACCCGGTGATGGTCCCGTCCGAACCGCCGTACTGCGGTTGCAGGCTGACCTCGCGGGTGTTGATGTCCTTGCGGTCGACGCCGGCATTCTCCAGTGCGGTGATGACGGCTTGCTGGCGTTCGTTGGTCTGGTTCATCGCGGTGGTGACGTCGGCCGCGGTGAACTCGATGCCGACATCGGCGGTCAACGTGTCCGGGACACCTTGAACCTGCCCGGAGCCGACGACGGTCACCTGGCGTGGATTCCCCCCGGCTGACTTGGTATTACCCCAGGCGCACGCCGACAGGGCGGCTACAGCCAAGCCGGCGGCTGCCACGGCGAGGAAGAAACGGATCGGCGGTTTCGCGATTCCGGCGATGGGCATGCATGAACCCTAAGGCCGCCGCCGAGTTGCGCCGGGCGGTGGTGGATCTCGGCCTGCGTGGAGCCCTGGTCAACGATCACATGCTGGGCCACTATCTGGACGAGCCGCAATATTTCCCGTTCTGGGAGGCGTTGCAGGAGCTGGACATTCCGCTCCATCCCAACGCCGTGCCGTCCGACGACTGGAACGTCGTGAGAGGGCATCCGGGGCTCGACACCGCGACATGGAGCTGGGCAGCAAGGACCGGCGGCCACGTGATGCGGCTGATCTTCGCGGGCGTGTTTGACCGCTTTCCGGACGCGCGGATCATCTTGGGACACATGGGCGAATTCCTTCCCTTCCAGCTGTCTCGTTTCGACGCCCGTTACGCGGATCTCGATCTCGAACGGCCGCTGGCGAAACTTCCGTCGGAGTACTTTCAGACCAATGTCGCGATCACGACGACAGGCGTGTTCTCGCACTCCGCGCTCATCGCGGCGATTCAAGCGGTTGGTATCGACAACGTGATGTTCTCGATCGATTATCCGTTCGAGTCCACCGACAAAGCGGTCCAATTTCTACGCAGCGCCCCGCTGGCTCCGGCCGACAAGAAACGAGTGGCACACGCCAACGCCGAGCGCATCCTCAAGCTCGACGCGCGATCCGGAGCCGCAGGGGCGCGTCCGGATTGTCCTCGCAGACAGCGAGTCGGACGCCGTCATTGACCTAGACGCCGATCAACGCTGACCCTGGCGGCGGCGGTGCTGTGCGGTATGGGGCACAACCCCGACAAGTCCGTGCTTCCATCGACCAGTTGCGGCCACTGCTGTGCAATAGCCTCCGAACGGGGTTGCGAGTCCGCCAGCGAAGGTGCCTGTCTCAGTGCGGCGTTCGCAGACGTGATACGGTCACTGCTTGCGCGGGCACTTAGCGCGGCCGGGCTTGAGTCCGCGCACCGCGACTGGTTTCTGCGGTTTTTTCGGGAGTTGGCCGTGTTCGTGGTGATGGTCGCGTCGGAGTGTGCGCCGGTGGCGCAGGCGGGCGGGCTGGGGCAGGTGGTCTTCGGCCTGAGCCGGGAGCTGGAGCTGCGGGGCCACGCCGTGGAGATCATCCTGCCGAAATACGACTGCGTACGCTACGACCAGGTCTTCGGGCTGACGGTCGACTATCAGGACCTGTGGGTGCCCTGGTACAGCGGGTTCGTGCATTGCACGGTGTGGTTCGGGTTCGTGCACGGCAGGAAGTGCTTTTTCATTGAGCCGCACTCACCGGACCAGTTCTTCGGCCGCGGCCACTTGTACGGCTCGCCGGATGATGCGACCAGGTTCGCGTTCTTGTCCAAGGCGGCGCTGGAGTTCATGTGGAAGGCCGGCAAGCGGCCCGAGGTGATCCACTGCCATGACTGGCAGACGGCGCTGGTGCCGGTGCTGCTGTATGAGATCTACCAGCACATCGGCATGGCCGATCAGCGTGTGTGCTATACCATCCACAATTTCGCCCACCAGGGCATCTGCGGCGAGCAGCTCTTGTGGGCGACCGGCCTGACCAGGCCCGCGCACTTCTTCGATGGCGACCGGCTGCGGGATAACTTCAACCACGGCGCGCTCAACCTGATGAAGGGCGGCATCGTCTACTCCAACTTCATCACCACGGTGTCACCGGAACATGCCTGGGAGGCGACCGGCTCCGATCAGGGGATGGGGCTGGGGCACACGCTGCACATCCACCAGGCCAAATTCGGCGGCGTGCTCAACGGCATCGACTACGAGGTCTGGAACCCGGAGATCGACATCTTGATCCCGTCGAACTACACCGCCGGCACCATCGAGCAGAAGTATGCGAACAAGGACGCCCTGCGCGACCGGCTGCTGCTGCGCAAGGACTACAAGCCGGTCATCGCCTACGTCGGCCGCATCGACCGGCAGAAAGGCGCCCATCTCATCCATCACGCGATTTTCTACGCGCTGGCGCAGGGCGCGCAGTTCGTGCTGCTGGGGTACAGCGCGGACCCGGCCGACAACGGTCACTTCTGGCACCTGAAGCACTACCTGAATGACCACCCCGACTGTCACCTGGAAATCGGGTTCGACGAGGGGCTGGCGCACCTGATCTACGCCGGGGCCGACATGATGGTGATGCCCAGCTTGTTCGAGCCATGCGGGCTGAGCCAGATGATCGCGCTCAAGTACGGCACCGTGCCCATCGTGCGGGCCAGCGGCGGCCTGGTGGACACGGTCTTCGACCGCGACTATTCCGCGCGTCACCCGGATGACCGGAACGGGTACGTGTTCCACCAGCTGGACAACCTGGCGCTGGAGTCGGCGATGGCACGGGCCATCGGCCTGTGGTACACGTTCCCGGGCGATTTCCGGCAGCTCATGCTGA
>DASPOT010000027.1:0-7076 GCA_035625875.1 Mycobacterium sp.
GCAGTCACGCTGGCGCGCAGTGAACGCACCACACCTGGTCGCCCTCGTCCGTGCCGGCGCCAAGTTCGAGAATGGCCAACTCGTCGAACGCCCCGACGAACCCACCACCGACGAGGACCGGAAGGAGGCCGCCTGAAAAAATTGATCCACAGGTATTGACAATTGCTCACAGTCCGACCGAGAACATGGGCCGCCCATACTTCCGTGCCTAGTGATCCGAGTGCGGGCTGCGGACCTGTTATGTATCGCGGCCGTTGGAATATGGGCCGGGGCGCATGGTGGAAGCCACACCAGCGGCGGGCCATTTTGACCTCATGGTCGGGATTTTGCTCGAGTTGGCGGGGGCGATGGACTGCTGATAAGCGGTAGCCAACCCCGCCGCCATTGGACGCACGAATTCGCAATCGTCGGGGACTGTGCTGCCGTTCACCGGCATCAGCATTGCCAACGGTGTGGCGGTGTACCGCGCCGGCAACCTGTACGTCAACGAGTTGATCTCCGCCAACCCCCGGGTGGTGAAGCTGGCGGCGGGGTAAGCATGCACGACGCCGCGACTGGTCCGAAGTTGCGTGCCCCCAGCACATCAGAAGCTGATGGCATGACTTGATGAAAAGCTCATCGCGCTCGCCGGGCGAAGATCGCAGTCAGAAGTGTGGCCAACATCGGTGACGACATGCACGCGCGTTCGGTCTGTGAAATCCCGGCTCACGGGCGTGCGATTTGGCCCCGCTGGAAGCTGGGCAACGAGCAGCCAGGACCGATCCCGACTCGGGGCACATGGGCGTCTTACGACTCTCTCGTCTGCTGATCGGCCCGCTGGCCAAGTCGCGCCAAAGGCTGTCGACGAGTGACCTGCCTTCCAGGACGGGGCTTTCGGTTCCGTCGTTGCGTAGAAGTCCCTCGGCGAGTTCGGTGAGGGCGCTCCGTGATGTTCCCGCCTCAGCAAGGGCCAACGACGTGAACCAGCCATGGCCCGCGCGCTCCGGGATGTAGCCCGCACCCGACACAACGGCACGCTTAGCGGATAGTCCAAAATCGATCACAGCCGACCTCCATTGCGCCCCGACGGTTCTTACGGCCTCGCTGCTGTTCCGAGGCGATCATTAAGAGATCTCGGCCAAGAAGGGCGCCTATTGACAGCATGGCGCTTCGCGACCCGCCGGATTTTTCACGTCGCCAGTACGTAGCCGGATGCCACGCTGCGCCGATCCAACCGGCGGAGACCGAGTTCGTCGGCGAGCTCCACCGCACGCACGTACTCGTCTCGATGCAGATGCCGGTTGATCTCCGGGTACGGATCCCGTACGTCGGTACGCCCGACCAGGCCGGCCGGGTAGTACTGGGCCATCAGGTCCACGTACGTGTCAGGTCCGAGCATGCCAGCGATCCAACGCAGAATCTCTGCCGTTTCGTCGAACATGCCGGGCATGACCAGGTGGCGCACCAGCAAACCGCGAACCGCCAGCCCGTCGTGGTCAAGGGCGAGCTTCCCCACCTGTCGGCCCATCTCTGGGATGGTTGCGCGCATCACCTCCGGATAATCCGGCATGCGCAAGAAGCGGCGGGCCCGTTCGCGGCTCCACACCTTGGCGTCGGGCATGTAGATGTCGACTATCCCATCCATCAGCGCCAGGCTGTCGAGGCTGTCATACGAACTGGTGTTGTACACGATCGGCAGCCGCAGCCCAGCGTCGATCGCGTGCGGCAGCGCCTCGAGGATCTGCGGAACCACATGTTCGGGCGTCACGAAGTTGATGTTGTGGCAACCCTTGTCTTGAAGCTCCAACATCATCTGCGCTAGCCGCTGCGGGGTAACCCGCTCCCCGCGCACCTCCCAGGAGATGTCGTGGTTCTGGCAAAACACGCAGCGCAGGTTGCACCCGGAGAAGAAGATCGTGCCCGAGCCGTTCCACCCCCGCAGGCAGTTCTCCTCGCCGAAATGCGCGAAGTGCGACGCAACAACAGCCGTGCGCCCGATCTGACACAGGCCTTTGACGTCATGCAGCCGGTCTACCCGGCACAGCCGCGGGCAGACACGGCACCGGTCGGGACCGAGCAGAACCCGGGCCTGCACAGCCCGCCGAGAGATCTCGTCGACGCCGAGGCCGACGTACGCGGGGCACGGTCGGACGCTGTCCATGGATCAACTCTCAAGCTCGTATCCTACGCGGCCGGGCAACGGATTGGTGATACGCCGCCGCCACGCGGGCGACAGTGCTCACCGACGATGAGCTGCATCGAATCGGCGCGCCGGTGCCGTCTTGGTTGGCGATTGGGAGGTCATCTGCCGCGGCGGACCGCAAGCTGCCCTTGCACGCGCGCCCGAGCAATCCCATTGGCCATAGGTCACGTTGCGGTGGGGATGATAGGCAGCAGCAAGTGGCTGGGTGTGTCTGGTCCGCTGTGAATGGTGGTTATGCCGTTGAACACGTCGGGTGGCCGGTCGTCGGGGTCGGTGTGAAGGAACGGGCCGGATCCGCGAAAGATGGGCGGCCCCGCGGTCTGTGCTTGCGCTTGACGGGCGAAGTCGCTTCCGCCGATTGTCACCGCAAGGCGAAACCCTGCGGGCAGCACAATGCAGGTGGGCCAGATCTCGATCTGCAGAGCGTAGGTCGTGCCAGGCTCGAGCGGTTGTTCTTCGTCGTGGGTGTGGTACGGCCGGTAGGGCGTGGACCTTGTTGGGTCGAGCTTGCGGTGGGATGCTCGCAGGCATCCTTGTGCCAATGGTGTGTGCGGGTCGAGGGCGCCTTGGAAGTCGATCTCTTGCCCGTCAGGCCCGAACGCGCGCAAGGTCACGAAGAGGTCAGCGTCGGCGGTCGAGGAGGAGACAAACATCGTCGCGGCCAGCGGGCCGGTTATTTCCGTCTGCTCAGCCAGCGGCGGGGAGTACACCGTGACCGGCTCTCCCGTACCCGGAAACGACGTGCTCGCGGGCGTGGCCGCTGCTGCCCAATCCAGGCTGTCTGCGGCCGCGTCCAGATACAGCTTGGTCCAGCGGGTGCGTGCGAGCGGCCACTCGTGCTCCTTGCGCAGCTCGAAGTCGCCGCTGAATGCGCGGCGGATGTTCAGCTGCACCGCTGGCTCGTGCTGCCAGCCGTTGTCTGCCCCCTTGAGGAAGTGGTCAAGGAAGCGGCGTTGCAGCTGCATGCCGTAGGGCAGGTAAAACCACTCCTCATGCCGGCCGAGGTGGACCTCAAGCCACTTCTGGCCTGAGGCTGCCTGGGTGAAGGCCTCGAAGTTGCCGCGGGAATGTAACCCGAACCCGCCCCAGTTGGCGGCGCTGAGGAACGGAACGGTCACCCGTTGCCAGTCGGCGCTGCGCTCCCGGTAGTAGGCGTCGTCGAGGCGCCGAGCAGCACCCCGCGTGCAGGGGTCCTCCGCACGGTTGGCGGCCAGTTGCTGCTCGGCGAGTTCCTCGGGGCCGCTGGCCCGCTGCCCGAGCCACGGGTCGATGGGAGCGTCGGGCTTTCCGTGCTGAACCGAGAGCACCTGCTGCGCATACCACACCTGCAAGAAGACGTTGCTCAGAATGCCGCCGTGGCGGGCCTGATCGCGGTAGGCGTCGGCGGCCCCCTCCCACGGGATCATCGCGGTCAGGTGCGACGACTGCTGCGAGGCCACCAGCCATTGGTTGATGGCGTAGTAGGAGATTCCGCACAGCCCAACCTTTCCGTTGCTCCACGACTGCGTGCCCGCCCATTCGATCGCCTGCGCGAAATCGCGGACCTCGCGTGGTGAAAACACGTCGAGGTAGCCCGGGGACCGTCCTGCGCCGCGCGCATCGACCCGCACCACCGCATATCCCCACGGCACCCAGATCTCCGGATCGACTGTCTCCCACGTCAAGTAGCTGCGCGAGGATCCCTCGAGAATGTCGGGGTGGGCATCGATCAGCCACTCCCACTGGGCTTTGTAGCCATCCTGATAACGAACACCCTTGCCGTACGGGCCCAGCGTCATCACCACGGGCACCGGCTCAGCACCCTCGGGCCGAAACACGTCGGCGCGGAGAGCCACGCCGTCATCCATCAGGACCTCGACATCATGCTCGATGACGATGCGAATCGCGCTGGCGTTCTTAACCACGTTGGCCCGCCAGATCAGTCGTCGCGTGGGTGGACGTGTTCACTACGGCGCTCCCTTCGTCGGGTTGGTCGACCAGCCCTCGCCCCTAAAAGCAGTTTTCGTGGCTTTACCTGAGTCTAGGGTCGACGTCCGATAAAAGCAATTATTATTGCTTTTGGTGATTGGCGATTCTATGGTCTAGGCGTGTCCAACGGCCAGCGATCCCAACGACCTGGGGGGCGCAGCGCGCTCGTAAGGACCAGGGTTCACCGAGCCGTTCTGGAATTGCTTTCCGAGCGCGGCGTGACCGATTTGAGCATTCCGGAGGTGGCCAACCGCGCCGGGGTCAACCCGACGACTATCTATCGGCGATGGAGCACCCGAGAAGGGTTGATCGCTGACGCCGCTATCGCCAGGCTCGAACACGAGCGCCCCCTCCCAGATACCGGGGCGCTGCGCACGGACCTCATCGCTTGGGCCCGCTCGGCAGCGGCCGAGCTGGCTGCGCCGGAAGGCCCGGTCTTCCTGCTTGCTTTGCTCGCGTCGTGGCCGGCCACGGAACAAGCCCAGGCCGAACGGCAAGCGCAACTTCAGCGGCGCATGCAAGGGCTGGCCCGGATCCTGCAGCGGGCGGCCGAGCGTGGCGAATGTCCGCCCGAACCTGGGCTCGTCGCTGACGCGGTCCTCGGTCCTCTGTATTTCCGCTCCATGTGGGGCATACTGCCGACGGATCCCGAATTCCCGCGCGCGCTCGTCGAACGCTTGCTCAACGGCGGCACTTAGATGGCTGCGGTTCGTGTCAAGCGGTGTGGTTAGCAGCCCGGGTGCGCGCTGGTTTCGGTGGTGATAGCTGTCGCTGTTGGGCTAACCCTGGGCTGGGAGGGGTCAGGAGTCGACACCCGCTCCTGGCGGCGGAAGTGCTCACCGGCCAGCGGTTCGGTGATCGGCGTGCCGAGCTAGATCTGGGCACTGCCAGCGGGCCAGCGCTATGGCAGCCGTTTGGGGCGGTTCGCAGGCCAGCGCTTTGACGCCGCCGACGACGTCAGGGGGGAAAATTCGAGGGTCGTGCTCCCCGGGGCAGATCGGTAAGCCCGGGCAGGCGCTGCTGGTGGAAGCGCTTGCGCCACTTCGACACCACCTGTCGGGGCGTGTGCAGTCGGGCGGCGATCTCATCGTTGGCCAGCCCTTATTACGCACTGTAATTATGTCGCCGACCACTTAGTTTCATCGGACCCGGCCGGGTAGACCGTCGCTTCACCGTCACCGAGATCCTGCACGTACGGATTCGTGGCGTCCCACCACCGCCACCGCGCTGACCCAACGGGCTTGGAACACCCCGGTATCATCGCGGCCGCGGCGGCGATCGCGAGCCGATGGCCCCGCGCCGCCCGACTAACACGGCTGATCAGCCCGGCGGCGGATGACTGTCGATCTGCTCGATGAGGGTGCGCAGACGGGGTTCGCCCTCGTGACCCGCATAGGTGTCCAGCCAGCGCATCAAGTCGGGCATCAGATCGGCTGGCAGCTGGGCCTTTTCGCGCGCGATGACCGCGATAAGCAGGCAGATCGCGGCGAAGGTTTCATCGACGGCGAAGGTTTCGCCGACGCCCAGGGTGATGTAAAGATCGTGCCGGCCCGCGGTGTCCAAATACACCGCCGCGCTGTGGGCCAGCGTCCACGCCAGGTCGAGTTCGTGAACCATGATGTCGCGGCTCTTCGTTGCATTGACCGAATCGGGTCAAGGATACGGCGGGTCAACGCGGTTCGCCCGGCTTGTGCTCGCGCAGTTCGGCGGCGAGGTTGGCCCGGGGCGCGTTGTTCCCAGTGGTGGCGCCCCACGGGCGTGCGGTACACGGCCGGTGCGGCCAGCAGCGCGCTGGGGGCGCCGCGATAGACGGCGTCGTGGTACCACGCGGCCAGCCGCACCGCGTCGAGATCCCAGCCGCACCGCGTCGGGATCGGTGGTGTGGGCAGCGAGTTCATCGACGCGGGAAAGCACGTCGCGCAAATGATCGGTGCTCTGGTAGCGGCGCTGCGATTCGGCCCAGGACGCCAGCAGCGCCCGGCCGGTGCTGCCAGCGTCTACCGATGTGTGGGCTCGGGTCAAGGCCTGCCAGGCTTCGAGCAGGTCGCAGTGGCCTATATCTGTCATCGGGGGTTGTTCATCGGGCCGCGGGCTCGCGATGGCTGCCACGCCACGGCCGGTCAACTCTTTCACATCCCGCACGTTCTGCTCGTTCATTTCATGGTGGTCCCTCGCGCCGCTGACTGCCCCGCTGGAGGCAGGTATGAGACCGGTGTTTGTCACTGCTCGACGGTGTTGTCGGGTGGCGCAAGCGAAGTCTGCGCTTGGCCGATGTGGGCGTAGCCCATCAGTGCGCTGATGATGTGGGTGTCGGGTGTTTTCGCCGAGGACGGCGTGGTTGGCCTCGGCGGTGACGCCCTGGGCCGAATGCACAGTGACCGCGTACCCGTGGGTGATGTTTTCTCGGAGATAATCACCGCTGGAGGCGTAGATTCGAGACACGCCGCTGGCCAGGTGGCTACGCCGGTAATCTCTGACCGCATTTGGGCGGTCAATGCGGTCGACTAGCTGGAAATAGTAAAAGATCGCTATTGACCAAATCGACATATCCGCATTGCCATAGCTGCCCCTCAAGAACAAATCATGGGCCAAGCCGAAATTCTGGAACAGAGCGCACAACTATCAACTGCATCGACGTCTTTCACGAGATCAGGTGCGAGAAATGGTGTGTAAAGCCCAATATCTCCTGGTCGGTCATGCGTGCGCGCCTAATTTGGGTCGGTGATGGCATCCATTACGTTGCCCTGGCGAAAACCCTTGACCTCTAATGTCGGCATTAGCCAGCTTTGGGGTATGCAGTTAACCGGAGTAGTCTGACTGCGTGGACCATCCGCGAGCGGGTACGCATTACCCGCGGTCGACCGGTGAGTTCCTGGCGTGGTTCGGCACCGACGAGGACTGCCTCGACTACCTGGAGTGGCTCCGT
>DASPOT010000028.1:0-24702 GCA_035625875.1 Mycobacterium sp.
GACCGGTGTCAGAACTCGTAGTCACGGTCTGTTCTCCAGCTCCTCGGCAAATTTACGGCTTCGCCGAATAGCTAAATTTAGCGGCCGTCAAATTGAATTTCTTACAGTTAGTCAAAGACTATGGGGATGCCGGTGATTGGCCGGGCGGTTGTCGTCTGCCGCCGCTACGGCTTCTCGCACCTCGTGTGCAGCCCGCAGCGGTCTTGCGACCACGTGTCGTCGACTTGTGAAGGTTTAACCGGCGACCCGCCTGGGTGAGAACAATCGGGAAACATCGCTTGGACACATGGAGCGAACGATGAAACTCGCCACCACCGCAATGACGTCGCCAAAACTATGGATCTGTGGCAGACGAGCATCGAGTTGATCGGATCAAAGCGTCTGGCTCGGAAGGGATTCAGCCGGCATCAACGCGCGGGACAGAAAACGGGATACCTCGCCGAGTTCGCTACTCAATACGAGGGCTCGCTGAGCAAGGAGCCTTGCGGGAATCGGTCCCGCAACGCCTCGAGCATACGGTCCACTTCTTCGATGCGCGCAGTCAGTTCCGTGAACGTGTTGAGTAGCCGATGATCGTCGGTGCCGCTATCCGTCCAGCGGGGAACCAGGACGGTCGCCAATTGTCGTAATTCGGCTATCTCGGCTTGCAGAATCCGCTCGAAGAGCCCCGCCTGGGCGGCGTCTGCAGGGTGTACCGGACACGCCGTGACGTCGACCGCTGAGAGCCTCCGACGGCCTTTGGAGGTTCTCGGCAACACGGAGGATTCGTGCATTCGGATGGCCGCCCGGCTGCGCGGGGCTCGGTCCGCTCCCTGTCCGAACCGCAAAGCCGAACGCCCCGACTCCGAGCGTTGCATCATGGGAGACCTCCCGACCTGTCGATGTGTTTTGCAAGCATCCACGCAGTATCCGCGCTCTGAACCAAATGTAACCGGAACCGAAGAGCCGTTAACCTGATAGCCATCTTCGCCATGTTTTGTTCACCCAATGGCCGTTTTACGTTGGGGTGATAGACGAGAGGGTACTCACCGCTGGGCCCGAGACCGTACTACGAGACCGTCCTAGAGGTAAAGGCGAACCGACAGCACGGGGCGCGGAACGACGTCAACGGGCGCGTTCCCTTGGTCAGGCGGCCATGGAGCGCCGACCTCGTCCTCCCCGACGCTTCGCGAGCAGCGGGCCTGGCGCAGTTAGCCGCCGGGTGGTCCGCGGCGAAGGTGGGAAACACACTACGGAACACTTATTGGATTCGCCGACCGTCGCTGCCGAAGAAATGCAGGTGTCCGGGTTGTGGATGGAGACGCAGGCGGCTGCCCCGTTCGGGTGGATTGTGTCCGTCGGCTCGAGCGACAACGAGTTGATCGATTGCGCTGTCGGGCGCGGTGATCCGGCCGTACAGGTAGGCGTCTGCACCGAGTTCTTCGACCACGTCGACCTCCATTTCGACGCCGAGGCTGCCGAGTTCCAAGTGTTCGGGCCGGATGCCGACGACAAGCTCGTTAGCGACGTCGGTGACCTCACGCGGCACGGGAATCGGCCAGTTCCCCAGCGACACGGAGCGATCGACGATCGGAAGGGTGAAGAGGTTCATCGCCGGAGAACCAATGAACTCCGCCACGAATATGTTGGCCGGGCTGCGGTAGAGCTCTCGAGGCGCCGCGAACTGTTGGAGCACGCCGTCGCGCAGCACCGCGACGCGGTCCCCCATGGTCATCGCCTCGACCTGGTCATGGGTGACGTAGACGGTGGTGGTGCCCAGTCGCCGTTGTAGTGCGGCGATCTGGTTGCGGGTTTGTACTCGCAGCTTGGCGTCAAGATTGGATAGCGGCTCGTCCATCAGGAACACCTGCGGGCGGCGGACGATCGCACGCCCCATCGCCACCCGCTGGCGTTGCCCGCCAGAGAGGTCTTTGGGTTTGCGGTCCAAATACGGTTCTAGGTCAAGCAATCTCGCGGCGTCCAGCACCCGCTCACGGATCTCGACCTTCGGGGCCTTGGCGACCTTCAACGCGAACCCCATATTCTGTGCCGCCGTCATATGGGGGTAAAGCGCGTAATTTTGAAACACCATTGCGACGTCCCGGTTTTTGGGGTCGACATTGGTGACATCACGCTCACCGATACGGATATGGCCGGAATCGAGTCTTTCCAATCCTGCCACCATCCGCAGCGACGTCGTTTTGCCGCATCCCGATGGTCCGACCAGCACGACGAATTCGCCGTCACCGACTGTCAGATCCAGGTGGTCCACCGCCGGTCGCTTTGTCCCGGGGTAATGCCGCGTCGCCTGCTCGAAGCTCACCGATGCCAATGCAGAACACCCACGCTTCCGAAACCTCCGCTGTCCGTGAGGGTTACCCACCAAGTCCGGTCACAGCGATACCGCGGACAAAGGCGCGCTGCGCGATGGCGTACACAATGACCAGCGGCAGCAGGATGAGCATCGATGCCGCCATCAGCACCGGCCATCTGGCAACGTATTCGCCCTGCATCCTCACCAGGCCGAGGGTAAGCGTGGCGATGCTGTTACGTTGGATCATCAGCAGTGGCCAGAGAAAGTCGTTCCATACGTTGACCCACGTGAGGACCGCCAGCACCATGACCGCGGGCTTGGCGTGCGGCAACAGGATCCGCCAATAGATCTGCCACGGCGAGCAGCCGTCGAGAATCGCCGCTTCCTCAAGATCGGTCGGGAGGGTACGGAAGAACTGCCGCATGAGATATGTGCCGAACGCGCTACCGAACAACCCTGGCACGATCATCGCCCACGGTGTGTCCGTCCACCCGGCGATCCGCATGAGGATGAACTGCGGAATCACGGTCACTGTGAGCGGCACCATCAGAGTGCCCAAGTACAGGACAAACAACGTATCGCGGCCCCGAAACTGTAGTCGCGCAAAGGCATATCCGGCCAGCGAGCAGAAGAACACCTGGCCGGCGGTGACGCATCCGGCATACAGCACCGTGTTCAGAAACATTCGCCAGAACGGCATCAGGGCAAACACTTCGCTGTAGTTGGACCACTGCGGGTGCGCGGGGAGCAGCGTCGGCTCGCTCACCTCGCCCTCTTTCTTCAAGGAGCCGGACACCGCCCACAGAATCGGGAACAGGGCACACCACGCGATGCCGGAGAGCGCGATATAGACCGCGACGGCGCGCACGATACTGAGTTTGGTCATTCGGTCAACTAGGCCCACGATCACCGTCCCAAGAGCGCCGCCGCGCAAGCCGTAGCTGCAGCACGGTCAACACGAGCAAGATGGCGAACATCACCCACGCCAGCGCAGAGGCATAACCGAATTCCAGGAAAGCAAATGCGTGCTGGAAGAGCATGATGCCCAAGACATAGGTGCCGGTCTCCGGTCCGCCGTTGCGGCCGGTGAGGACATAGACCAGGTCGAACGCCTGGAACGCGTGGATGATTGAGATGACCACCACGAACGACAAGGCGCCGCGAATCAATGGCACTGTGATGAAGATGAACCGTCGTATCTCCCCGGCGCCGTCGATCTTGGCCGCCTCATAAAGGCTCTCCGGAACCCCCTGCATAGCGGCCAACAAGATGACAGTGGCGAACGGCACGCTCCGCCACACGCTGACCAGGCACAGTGAGACCATTGCCCATTTGGGATGAACCAGCCACGGGATCGGGTTGATCCCGATCCAGCCGAGCATGATGTTGAGCAGTCCGTTGTCGGTGTTGAAGACGAACTGCCACACGACTGCCATCACCACCGACGACACAGCCAGTGGCAGAAAGATGACCGTTCGAAAGATACCGATGCCCTTGACTTTCCGGTTGAGCGCACCGGCGACGACGAGGCTGATGACGATGGTCGGGACGATCGTCCCGACGGCGAAAACCACTGTGTTGCGCAGCGCGATGGGAAAGAGCGGGTCGGAGGTGAATAGGGTGCGGAAGTTCGCCAGACCAACCAACTTCGGACGCGTGAAGATGTCCCACTTATGGAAGCTCATGTAGAGGGAGAAGCCGAGTGGAAACAGCATGAACAGGGCGACCGCGGCGAGGTTCGGTGCGACGAACAGACGCCCGGCCCGCGCGCGTCGTCGTGAAATGCTGCGGCGACTTTTCGGTATGGCCGGCACTGGCGGAGCGGCTTCGCCGATCGATGTCATGGTGTGCCCAGCACCTCGTCAACGGCGTGCGACAGGCCGGTCCGCAGCGAGGTCGCCGGCCGGGCGCCCCGCAGAACGGGCCCGAAGTAGCGGTCCATCAGGGCAGCGATCTTTTCCCACGCGGGGGTGATGGGCAGGCCTTCGGAATGGGCGGGTCCGCCAGTGAGCACCCCGAGATTGTGGATCCTGCTGTGGGCCTCGGCGAATCCCGCCGAGTCGATCGCGGACCGCAGCACCGGCACGAAAAGGCCGGATTCACCAATTATTTCCTGTCCAACGGGGCCGGTCGCGAACTTCACGAACTCCCATGCCTGCTCTTTGCGGTGACTGCTCGCCGCGATGGCGAGCCCCGTGGTGCCGATATTAGAGCGCGCGGTCCGACCCTTCGGACCCGTCGGCAACACAGTGACGTCGAAATCCAGGCCGTCTGCCCGGTCGAACGTCTGGTATCGCCAGTGTCCGCCCATCGCCATCGCCGCCCTGCCCACGGAGAACAGGTCCATCGTGGACATCGACTGGGTTTCGGATGAAGTGGGCGCCACCTTGTGTTTGTTGGCCAGGTCGGCGTAGAACTGGACGGCTTCGATGAACGCGTCATCATCGAAGTTGAGGTGTGTGGGGTTCATCCGCGGGGTGGACCACGGGACGGCATTGTTGATACCGAATAGTCCGGCCGAATACACCGCCCACCACGTGTCGACGTACCCCCACTGAGTGACCCTGCCCGATCCATTTCGCTTGGTGAGAGCCCTAGCGGTGTCGAGAAATTCGCCGAAACTCCACGGCCGTTCCCACCGTAGGGGTGGTGGCTGCACGCCGGCCTGGGCGAAAAGCTGTCTGTTGTAGAACAAGAAGTTTCCGGACCACTGCTCCGGGAGGGCGTACTGCCCGCCGTTGAAGGTGAAGGTGTCATACAACGATGGGATGCTGTCGGCCTTCAATTCTGCGGCGAAGCTTCGATCCCGTGCCAGCATGGTATTGAGATCCAGCAAAACCCCGCGGTTGGCCAACTCGGCGTACGTCAATTCCCACGCCATCAGCACATCTGGGCACTTGCCGCCGGCGCAGAACGTCGATATCTGCTGCATGGCGCCGGGCCCGGACAACAGCGTTCGCACCTTGATGTCGGGATGCCGACGCTGGAACGCATCGACGATGCGCATCCGAGCATCCGCCTCCTCCGGATTGGCCGCAAAGAAGAACGTCAGCGCATTGTCGTCGGCGCCGCAGCCCGCGGCCCAGGTGGCCAGCGATGCCGCGCCGAGCACACCCGCGCCGCGCAGCAGCGTCCGCCGTCCGAACGGCTTATCCGCCACGACGCTCCTGATCGCTACCAGTCCCCGAACTCCCCAGTATTGGGAGGTCCCTGCACCAGGATGCCCCCTGCGCGGTCAGTGCGGCAGGGCGAGAACGGCGGCGCGCAGACGGTCGGCGTCGCCGATGATGTCGATGGCGTGAATGCGGTCGTCGTCGCCGATGCGGATGCGCAGCAGGGCTTGCACCCGCCCGCGCGGTGCGATCGCGATGCCCGGAGCTCCGTCGATAAGCAGCACGGCCCCGGCTTGCGCACGCTGGGTGAACCGGCGGGTCTCCTCGGCGACCTGGCTGGAGCCGCGAATCTCGGTCGGCACATCGTCGGGAACCAGGACGCGGTCGACCCTGCGCACCACATCGGGGGCCAGCAGACCCAGCAGCGTGGAGATGTCGCCGCCACGGGATGCTGCCAAGAACGCCTCCACGATCTTGAGGTGCTCAGCTGTGCGCCGGGGTTCGGCGGAACGGCCCGCGTGCAGTCGTCCACGCGCCCGGCTTGCCAGTTTCTTCGCGGCTGCCGGTGATCGGTCCAATAGGTCGCCGATCGTCTCGAACGCCAAACCGAACACGTCGTGCAACACATAAGCGACCCGTTGTGCAGGTGAAAGCCGATCGAGGACCACAAGTAGTGCCCGGCTGACCGAGTCCGCCAGCAGAAGGTCTTCGTCTGCCGGCGCGGACACCATGCCCGGAACCCGGTCCGATTCGTCCAGCGGTTGCTCGGCCCGCCGCGTGCGGGCTCGCAACTGGTCGACTGCCTCGCGTGCGGTGATCGTGGTGAACCATCCCGTCAGGTTCTCGATGGTGTCGGGGTCGGCGCGGCTGGCTTTCAGCCAGGCGGATTGCACCGCATCCTCGGCGTCGGCTACCGAGCCGAGCAGCCGGAACGCGACCGACCGGAGGTGGCGTCGATCCGCGTCAAACCGCTGCGCAAGATCCTCAACAGTGCTCATGGGTCACCTTTCCTTCGCCGGAGTCGTCAAGGAGATGACCACATCGATCGAACGCTCCGTTTGGAAGGAGACCAGCATCATGAGCCTACCGATCGGGCGCCTCACGGCCAGCTCTGACCACGTCGGGACGCCGGAAAGGCGGGTTGACGGATGAACACCGCGTACGTGATCGTCATCGTCACCACCGCGATCCTCACCGCGGCAGTCGCGGTGGCCGACTACATCTCCGCCAGATTCGTGCTCGCGAACTCGGCCAAGGTGGGCGTGCCACGCTCGTGGTTACCAACGCTGGGGACGCTGAAACTCGCCGCAGCTGTCGGGCTGATCGTCGGGCTCATCGGGCTGCCAGCCATCGGAATCGCGGCCGCCGCCGGCCTCGTCCTGTTCTTCGTTGGCGCGGTGGTCACGCACATTCGGGCCCGTGTCCTCTACAACATCGCCTTTCCCGGCGGCTTCCTGGTCTTAGCGATCGCGTCGCTCGCCTTGATGGTCGTCCATTGACCAAACGTGCGCGGCTACGCGTGCAGCCAACGCAGTGTCGCGGACAGGTCTTGGACGTGCACCCCTATTCGACGGCATTCCTCGACGCCTTGGTCATATAAGCCCGACACAGCATCGGACACCAGGACGATCCGGAAGTCGCGTTCGGACGCCTCGTAGATCGACATCCGCGGACAGTTCGGGAAGTTGCAACCCGCGAAAACCACTGTGTCGCTGCCGTTATCGCGGAGGTACGGTTCGAGCTTCGTGTCGTAGAAGGCGCCCCACCTCGGCTTGTACATCACGTGTTCGCGCCGACCGATCTGTTGGAAACCACCGGCCAACAGCAATTCATGGTCCAGGTTGACAGCATCGGGTAATAACTCCGCTGCGATCTGTGAGCCCGCGCTTCCCGGTGCGAGGATCGGCGCACCCTGTTCGATCGCTTGCCGCCGCACGAGGTCCACGTTCGAGCCGTCCGGCTTGTACAGTCTGACGACGTGCACGATCGGCAGACCGCGCTGACGAAACGCCGTCGCCAGCTTGGCCATCGCGGGGATCGCTTCGCTGGTACCCTCAATCCGCAGCGGAGCGTCGTCGGCATAGCAGTCGCGTTGGACATCGATGACAAGCAGCGAGGCCGAACTAGGCCGCGGACTCGTATACGGATCGCTCATCGCGGGGTGAGATCGGCATCGCCGAAGACCTCGTGATCCTCGTTGAACCTACCTTGATTGCCATCTGCCACATTGCTGAGAAATGCAACCACGGCCGCCGAATCGGCATGGAACATCTGGGAACAGACAACGTGATCATCATGGACTTTGTAGATGCCTACCTCCGGAGCGTCAAACCGAGCACCGGTTGCTGGATCGACGGCCCGGTGCCGAAACACCGCGCACACCGTACCAGCGCCATCGTCCCAAAAGTGCCCATCAAGGCGAGCCTCTTCGGGGCCCTGCAGCACACCCCATGCCCGCATGAATCGCTCAGCGTGAGCCAGCACGCCCTCCAGCCCGCGCCATACTCCGCCCCACGGCAACACGGCTGCCTTGGTGATCTCGATATCGTCGGAATAGCAGGCGAGCACGTGCTCAAGGTCGCGCTGCTCAACCGCGGCGAACAGCCGACGAACGACCTCTATCTCCCGGGACATGTGATCAAATTCCTCTCAATGTGACAGGGTACAATCCACTAAATCGGCGCCCGAAATGCGCACGGCGACTGTGGCGCTCAGGCAAGGAGTTGCCTCCTGGCCAATTCCAGCACCTGTTGCGGCTGCGCGGGCCGTGACCGGCTGCGATGAAATGATTCCCGATCGCGAGAAAGAACAGCAGCATGCTGCGCGCCTCGACCTCCGCCAAAAATGATGTCGCGCCGCTCGATGAACGTGTCGTCAAACCGGCCGATCTGAGCCCGCCCGACATGGGTCGGGAGTCGACCGGGTCCTCGACCCGCACCTCGCCGGTGAACAGACCCACCCAGCCGGCGCGGTCGTGTGCCGCTGCCGCCCGCGGCGATCGCTCTAACCGCCGCCAGCAATTCGTGATCCGTGGATGACATCAGGCACTTTGGACCAATGCAATGCCCGCGTTGCGCATATCCTGGATGGCAGCTGCCGTCGACTCCGCCGCCGCACCCGCCGTCAGATCCAGTAGCACCCGTGTGGTGAAGCCGGCCCGTGCCGCATCCTCGGCCGTCGAGCGCACGCAGTGGTCGGTGGCGATGCCGACCACGTCGACCTCGCCGACCCCGCGTTGCCGCAGCCAATCGGCCAGCGGGGTTCCCGCCTCGTCCACGCCCTCAAATCCGCTATACCCGGCGGTGTAGGCGCCCTTTCGGAAGACCGCCTCGATCGGGCCGGTGTCGAGGTCGGGATGAAAGTCGGCGCCGGGGCTTCCGGCGACACAGTGCGGTGGCCAGGACGATGAGTAATCCGGGTGGTCGGAGAAATGATCACCAGGGTTGACGTGGAAGTCTTTGGTGGCCACGACGTGCTGGTAGCCGGGCGCAGCGGCCAGATGTTCGTTGATAGCGCGGGCCACAGCGGCGCCGCCGGCCACGGGCACCGAGCCGCCCTCGCAGAAGTCCTTTTGGACGTCGACGATGATCAACGCACGCACACAACCCACCGTATCGCCGGTGACGCAGGACGGCGTCGGTGTCAACCGCTCAGGCGGCGTGGCGCCGGCGGCGTGCGCTAGTGTCGATCGACCACAGATACGCGCAGTTCGGACACTGCAGGTGCACCACGGCGACGTTGTTGCTGATCAGGTATTGCCAATGGGTGTGGCAATTACGACCACACTGGCATTCATGGCACGCCGCGCCATGGTCGCAGTTCGGGCAAGCCAACCAGGCGCGTCGGCTCTTGTCGGCGTCCGGGTCAATCGGAAGCATGGTCCACTGCCCGGTCCGGCAGCACCCGCGGCGGCTCGTGCGTTGCATCACGTAGCCTGTCAAATTATAGTCCAGACACGTGTCCAGGCATCTCGGTGACATCCTCCCCCACGGTTCCACGACGATGTCTGCGGGCGATCCCATCCCAGAACGGTCTTGAGCATGTGCATCGCTTTGCTGTCCTAACGCCGTCCAGGAAACCGCCCGCCAGCGGTTCGCCGAGCTGGCATGATCACGCGCGTGGACGTCGACGATCCGGGACGTGATCAAAGCTGGGACACCATCGAGCGTTCGGAGACCGCAACCCAACGACTGGACCGCAACTGGGCCAGCCTGCTGCAGGAGCTGCGGGTGGAGCAGACGGGCGTCCAATTGCTCACCGGCTTCCTGTTGATGTTGCCGTTCCAGCAGCGGTTCGAGGCGCTGAACGTGACGATGCGCGCCGTGTATCTCGCGACGGTGGCATGTTCGGTCTCCTCGACCGTGCTGTTGGTCGCCCCGGTCGGAATGCACCGATTGCTTTTTCGTCGGCATGAATTGAAACAATTGGTGTCGGCCGCACACCGCTTCGCCTTGGCCGGCCTGTCGCTGTTGGGCTTGGCACTTGCGGGGGTGACGGTGATCATCTTCGACACGGTGGCCGGCCATATCGCCGCCGTCGTTGCCGGAATTTGCGCGTTGGTCGCTTTGGTCGTGCTCTGGGTGGCCTTGCCTTTGTGGGTCCGCGCCGCTGGGGCACCTATCGGCCCGCTGGAGCGATAGATCCGATGGTTTGCCCACCGGCCAGCGGGGGAACCCACCGCCCATGTTGATTCGCAGAATCGCACGGCCCCTGCTATCAGCCGTGTTCATCGGCCAAGGATTGGACTCGCTACGAAACCCTAAGGCTGCAGCGGATGCCGCCCGGCCGACGGTTGAAGGTCTGCAGGCACTGCCGGACCCGGTCGCAAGCAAGATCCCCCGCGACGTCGAGACGTTCGCGCGGGTCAACGCGGCCGTCCAGATCGGGGGCGGCGTCCTGCTTGCCACCGGCAAGATGCCCCGCCTCGCCTCCGCCGCGTTGGCATGCACGGTGATTCCGGGCAACTTTGGAGTGCACATGTTTTGGAGCGAGGTCGATCCGGAACGTAAAGCCCAGAAACGGCGTGAGTTCCTGACCGACCTGAGCCTGCTGGGCGGACTGATCATCGCGTCCGCCGATACTGCGGGAAAGCCGTCGCTGGGATGGCGTGGTCGGCAGGCAGCAGGCCGGATCTCGGGAGCGGTGTCCGCGTCGCTGCCGCTGGGCGGATCCGACAGAACACCGCTCCACTCCGGCCTGGGGGAGAAGATCGCGCATGGCCTGCAGGTGGGGGCCGAACGTGGTCGCGAGCTGGCCAGCACGGCGGCGGAAAAAAGCGCGCCGGTGGTGGAGGCCGCGCGCGCACGCGGGGGCGAATGGGCTGACATCGCCCGCGAACGTGGAACGGAACTGGCCGGAACTGCCCGCGAGCGTGGCAGCCAACTCGCTGACACTGCCCGAGCCCGCAGCGGTGAACTTGCCGGCACCACGCACAAACGGTTCCGAGCTCGACGGTAGCGGCCTCGACCGTCTTATTAACGCTGCTTATCTGGGTGCGCTACGAAAACACCTGACGGCTTGATTCTGGACCTGACTGGACGGCTTACCGCGGTCGCGGAGCTGATGTGGCCGCTTATCGCGGTCATCGCAGCGCGCCATCCGGTGCTCCTCGATCGGCCTGATGCACTGCAGCGTCGCGACGCCGACCGCGCCAGAGATACAGCGTCCACGCCAGCGCGACCATCGCGAACGTGACAACCTGCACGGCGCCCGCCCAACTAGCGGGATAGATCACCCCAGTGATGTAGTGGGCAATGAATCCCTGCGGGAGCGGCGGCATCCCGGCCTTCGCGCGAGCCCAGCGCTCCAGCCAGGTCAAGGGGCAGTCGAGATGTTCGACGACGGTGACGATCCCCCAGATCACTACCGGCACATGCAGCCAAATGGTGCGTCGCCAGCGCAGTGCGAGAAAACCGCCGACGACGAGGTAACCGAGGAAGGCGAAGTGCATGGCCACCGTTAGCGCGACCACGATCTCGTACATCGTTCAGGTCCCAATGCCATGCGGAAGGGCCACCCGCGCAGGTGGTCCGCAGTACCAGATATATAAATAGGCTAGTGTGCTGAGTCGTTAAGCGGTTGCCTGCGATGTGGGTCCAGCGGCTGGATGATATTTATTCCCGGCCGTCGCGGTGTTCGATTGCCCACTGTGCCCGCCTACGACACTCTGGGTCCCAGCGCGCAGTGCCAGCCAATAGTGGTACGACATCGATCGCGTTGCGTGCTGTCGCGCTTAGGTGGGCAACCTGCACACGAAATAACGGCTCAGCGGCTCGCGTCACAACAACAGGACGCTCCCCTCGATCCACAGGTAGATTGGCGCACACCAACGCGGTCAGGAGCGAATCTGATGACAATGGATGACTTCGGGTCCACCCCCTCCCAGTACCAGCCGGGGGCCTACACGCCACGGCCGTCGCCTCATGGCCAGCAACCAGGCGGTCTCGGCCTGCGTTTCTTGGCCCGGCTGATCGACGGCATCCTGGTGAACATCGTGGCGTTTATGCTGTCGCTGTTTTTGCTCGAGCGCGACTACTGGTTCCTCGCGACGGGCCTTTTCTCCGGCGTTCTCATGTTCGGCTACTTCGTGCTGTTCGAGGTCACCCAGGGCTCCACCCCGGGCAAGAAGGTACTCGGCCTGTCTGTCCGCGGTCCCGGCAACTCGCCCAAGCCCGACGCGAAACAGTCAGCCATTCGCAATGCGTTCACCTTGCTGGCGGTGGTGCCCTACATCGGAAGCCTGCTCGCGTTCATCGCCTATATCGTCATCGCGGCGACCATCAGCTCCAGCCCGACCAAGCAAGGCAAGCACGACGAATTAGCCGGCGGCACCCAGGTGGTCAAGGGCTGATCCTCGGCTGCTTAGCTGCGGTTATCAGTGGTGCCGCTCTGCCGAGCGTGCCAGGAAAGTCTCGACGATAGAGTCAACATTCTCGCCGACATCGATGACGACACCGTGCTCGTCCGGACCGAGCGGCTCGAGCGTGTCGAATTGCGATTTCAGCAGCGAAGTCGGCATGAAATGGCCCGGCCTGCGGGCATGCCGGCGTTCGATCAGTTCCGGTGCGCCGCTCAGGTGGAGGAACTCGATCCGCGGGCAGTGCGTGCGTAGCTGGTCCCGGTACTTGCGCTTGAGCGCCGAGCAGCTCATCACCCCGCCGTCGCGATGGTCGGCCAGCCACTCCCCGACCGCTTCGAGCCACGGATAGCGATCCTCGTCGGTGAGCGGTTCACCGGCACTCATCTTGGCGATGTTGGCTTCAGGGTGCAGGGTGTCGGCATCGGCGAAGGGCACCCGCAAGAGTTGCGCCAGCGCCGCGCCTACCGCCGACTTGCCCGACCCGGAGACACCCATGACGACGATCGGTGACGGCGAGTCGGCATGCTTTGGACGGTTGCGGTTCCATTCCAGCCAGCCCACACCGCTCCGGCCGTCGGCGGTGGTGACACCGACCCACGCGCGCGGGAACTGGCTCACCCGGCCGTCGGCGGCGACCAGCCGTAGCGGTGCATGCCCGCGCACCTCAACGGTCGCGGTGACCTCGCCGAGGCTCAGTGTGGCGCTCAGCGGTAACCCGTTGGCGCCGAACGCGTCCCGGACGTCGACGGTGTGCAGCTCGGTGAGCATCCCGTCGTGGCTCTGAACGTAACCGACGCTGAGGGCGGGGGTGCCGGGAATGTCTATGTTCACGCCGTGCAGGTGGGTGCCATCGTCGAGATGCAGTGCGGACCACATCCAGTTCATGCTCCACCAGTCCCGCACACCCCACGAGTGGTCGCGCTGCCCCGGAACCGAGTCGACGGTGTGATGCGTGCCGTTGATGCGGACGGTGCCCGACACGGTGCACGGAATCTCGTAGCGTGTGGTCAGCCCGTACCGATACGGTGTGCCGTCGGTGGCCCATGCCAGATCCATTGCCAACTCGACGGGTGTGCCCTGCTCTCCGCGCAACAGCGCCGACGGGTCGGCGTAGGACTGGCCCTGCGCGCGCACGTCGACGCGGTAGGTCCGCAGCGGAGCGTCAACGGAGTGGCTGACATCGAGAGTCTCGGTGCGCAGTCCCCACGGGTCGGCGGGTAGCGGAACGTCGAAGTCGATGACGCCGACGGTCGGTAAATCTGGTCCGCATAATAGCGCGTGAACCCATGCCCTGTGCTCCTTGGGTATCAGGCCGATCCGCACCCAGCCGCCGAATCCCTTTGCGGTGTCGACGAAGTCGCCATACCAGCTCTCACTCCACAGCGGTTCGGCGGTGGCAGTGTGCGCGGATTCGTCGCGCTGCGACGGCAGCAGCGGCGTGGGCGGCGCCGATGCGGGCAACGTCGCCAGTGCGTCGGTGTCCAGCACATATTCGCAGTGCCGTTGCAGCATGGTCATGAACATCAGGTCACCACGCTCAGTGCGTTCCACCAGCATTGACGAGACAATCGCCATCATCACACCAAAGAAGCTTTGCCGCCGCACACCTTCGCGAACGTCGGCGAGGCTGATCGGAGCGTGCGGGCCGAGCGCTTCGTGGTAGGCGCACAGCAAAGCGTCGTAGTGCCCGCGGCGATCCGGCGTCGGCAGGGCGCAGCCGAGGAAATAAGCCAAGTCGGTCATCGCCGGGCCCCAGGTGACGGTCTGCCAATCGACCACCGTCAGCGGCCGATCCGCGTCGGCAGGGCCGAATAGCATGTTGTCCAGCCGGTAATCGCCATGCACGAGACCGCGGATGCGCCCGTGGTCGGTCTCCTCGGCCAGATAGTGGTCGAACGCGGCCACCAGGCATTCGCACACCGCGCGGTACTGCGGCGCGATCTGGTCGCCGTAGCGGTCGACGAAGCCGGCGTACAGCTGGGTGATCACGGCCCGGTTGATCGGCGCGTCACGGTTGAGCCATGGCGCTTCGGCCAGCGTGGGATCGCCGAGCAGTGGGCCCTGCAGGTGGCCTAACTCAATGACACCAAGCATGGCCTGTTCGATTGTGGCGCCGCGGATGTCGTCACCGACGATCGCCGGCCCGGCATCGCCGAGCAGCAGATCGAACACGCCTGCGTCGAATGCGGCGTGGTAGCACGGCGCTAGCGGTCCCCGCAGGCGTGGCGCGATTTCGCAGTAGAAGCGAACTTCGCGCTCGTAGAGGCCCAGGGCCAATCCGGTCTGCCGGCTCGCCGGATCAGTGGCGGCGACCTTCAGCACCACCGAATCCGGCCGAAGCCCAGGGCCACCGTCGGTGTAGATCAGCCGAACGCGGTAGCACTCGCTCATCTGGCCGGTGCCAATGCGCTCAACGCTGAAATCGGCGACGGTTCCGGCCCGAAGCGCCGCGGTCAGCCACGAGGCGGTGAGGTCGTTCGGTCGTGCGATGACTCGGTCGGCCTGGGTGTCCGTAACAGGTGCATGCCGCTGTTCGACGTGTGGTTTCATGACTCGTTCACCGAATCACATCTGCGGATACCGCACAGCACAACGGAGGAACCTGACGGCCAGCCGTCAACGTGTCTGGGAGAAGCCCTCCCATGCCATCCGGCGCTCGGGGTGGGGATCGTATTCGACGCGAGACCTGCGGTCGAAGACCAGGACGGCACGCTCGGCGGCGGTGTAAACCGGCCAGCCGTCGCCGGGCATTCCGGTGTGGCTGAACGACCGCCAGCGCCGTTGCACATCGTTGCTGACCCGCAGCGCCGCGCGCCGGTCGGCGGCAGCGGTGAGCAGGCCGCCGAACCGGGTGCGGTAGACGTCGAAGACGGCGAGCAGTTCGGTGGCGTGGGTCGCCCCCAGACCCGACCAGTGCAGCGTCGCGGCGCGTAGTCGTATCGATACAAGTAGGCGGGCGCGTGATTGCCGTGGGCCTCGGCGATCTGCCAGGCGGCGGAGCTGAAGGCGAAGTCGCCGCCGAGCCGGATGCAGGCGGACCGATCGGGATAGCCGGGGTAAGCGGCAGTAATGCGTTCGCGCGCACCAGGATCCATGTCAGCCAGTAGGGCCTCGACCATCGGCTCGGTCGTCGGCAGCAGTCTGAGAAAACGGGTGAACAACCGACCCTCTTCGGCGTTGGTGCCCACAATGAGCGGCACGCGGTGCGCGTGGCCGCGCCGCATCGCGTCGACGGGGTCCAGCGGTAGGTAGTCGTCGCCGACAACGGGACCAATCGGGAAGGCGCCCAGCCTGTTCCGCATGCCCTGGACGATCAGACGGTGCTGTGCTTTCACCAGTTCGGCGGCTGGCGCTTGCAACAGCGCATGGGCGGCATCCTGCCTGCGGGCACCGAGCAGATCGGCGAATCGTGTCGCGAACTCGGCCGCGACCTCGCGCTAGCGCACCATCCCAGTCGCAGGGCTTTCCGAGATCGCTTGGGAAAATAAACTTTTGGCTGCGGCACCGCCATCAACGTGGCAACCGCATGCGCGCCCGCGCTTTCGCCGAAAACGGTGACGTTGCCCGGGTCGCCACCGAATTCCGCAATGTTGTCACGGACCCAGCGCAACGCCATCACCAGATCGCGCAGATACAAATTACTTTCGATGGGGATGTCTACAAATTACTTTCGATGGGGATGTCCGGCGTCAAGAGCGACGACAGGTCAAGGCACCCGAGCGCGCCGAGCCGGTAGTTGACCGATACGTACACGCAACCGCGCCGGGCCAGCGCGGTGCCGTCGTACAGCGGGGTGGCCGAGCTACCCAGGATGTACCCGCCGCCATGAATGAAGACCATGACAGGCAGCGGTTCGCGGCCGGCTGATTCCGGTGTCACGACGTTGAGGGTGAGGCAGTCCTCGCTCATCGGCTGGTACTTGCCGACGCCGATCATGGTGTAGCGATGCTGCTGGGGGCACAGTTAGTGAACCCGTGGCAGTGCCGTACACCCGACCACGGCTCAGCGGGCCGCGGCGCCCGGA
This sequence comes from Mycobacterium sp., assembly GCA_035625875.1. Taxonomy (GTDB): domain Bacteria; phylum Actinomycetota; class Actinomycetes; order Mycobacteriales; family Mycobacteriaceae; genus Mycobacterium. The sequence goes on from DASPOT010000028.1 coordinate 16,290, forward strand.
ATCGAAGCGGCCCAACCGGGGGCCGGGCATATGGGATGGATCGCCAACGGTTCACGCTGTCGCGGGTGAAGCTTTCGACCATGCCGGTGACGGTGGTTGCGCGGACGACGTGTTCGTGCATAAACCCGACAGTAGCGAAGCCGATGTGGGCACGCCGTGCTTGGTCGGTAGATCTGGTAAACATGGCGGCTAGCCTGACGGGATGCGGATCGCCGTGCTGCTCGCAGTGTCGTTGCTGGTTGTCGGGTGTTCACACACCGCCAGCGATCAATCTCGCCAAACCAATACCACCTCGCCGCCGACAACGACTGCCGCCACACCATCGGTGGCGAAGCCGTCGGCACCGTCGAGCGCACCGGGGCCGGGCGCGCCGATCTCCGATGTCATCGCATGGATCGAAGCCGCTGGCCCCGCCGACGCCGCGCACTATCACAGCGCGACGCGCGACGGCGCCACCACCAAGCTCGGCGACGACATCGCCTTCACCGCCCCGACCGGCAAAGTCACCTGCATGACCGACTCCAAACACACCGGCGGCGCGTTGGAGTGCCTTGTCGACCTTTCCGATCCGCCGCCCCGCCCCGCGACGGCATACGGCGAATGGAAAGGCGGTTGGGTCGACTTCGACGGCTCAGGCCTGCAGGTCGGATCGGCCCGCGGCGATCCGGGACCGTTCATCAACGGTGACGGACCGGAGTTGCCGGACGGCCAGTCGTTGTCATTTGGTGACTTCCGTTGTCGCGCCGACCAAGTCGGCGTCTTCTGCGTGAACTACGCCCACCGGTCGGCAGTCCGGCTCGCCGCTGCCGGTGTCGAGCCGTTCGGTTGCCTGCAGTCGGTGCCAGCGCCAGACGGCGCCGGCGAAAAGTTCAGCTGCTGACGACGGTCCGCTAACGCCGCATATTCCGGCTGCGGTCGGTACCCGGGAGCGACGAATCGTCGTCGGGAGCGAGTTCAAGCACGCGGACCTCCCCCGCGGCGCCGTTGACCTCGACGAGCGCACCAGGTGGCAGACGCCGTGTCGCCGCCTGGGCGTCCACCACACACGGGAAACCGAACTCGCGGGCCACGACGGCGGCGTGCGACATCGGCCCCCCCAGCTCCGTCACCACCGCAGCCGCGTAGGAAAAGGCAGCGGTGTACCCGACATCGGTCACCTCCGCGACAAGAACCTCACCAGGCTCGAGCTCATCGATGGTCTCGGGCCGCACGATCCGCACCCGACCACGGACCCGTCCACCGCAGACGCCGAGGCCGTGCAGGGTCTCCCCGGCCATGAGGACCGTCGCCAACGTGGTACCCGGCTGCCAGTTGCCGCTGAAGACCGTGGGCGGACCCAAGGCGGCCAGCCGGCGTTGTTCGGCGCGCCGACGTGCCACCAGGCCCGAAACGTCGGGCGGCAGTGCGTCAAGTTCGTCGACCAACAGGTAGAACACGTCGTCGGCCGCGTCGAGAACACCGGAGGCCGTAAGCCGGCGCCCATACTCCCGCAGGAGCCGCCGCAGTACCCAGATGGCGCGCACCATTTTGTCGCGACGAACTTCCCGGCCGCGGAGTTGGCTTGCTGCCAGTAAGGCGATTGGCCGGGCTCGCAACGGGATAGCCGGATGCGCGGGCTCCGGTGTCGCGGGAGCGTGCAACGATTTCGCCACCATCCGGACCAGCAACTCGGGATCGTCAGCGTAGGTGGTCGCCCGCATCTCGACTTCCGCTGGGCCCCGGTGCCCGATCAACGCCAGTTCGGCGTGGACCGCGGCATAAAAGTCCGGCGCCTGCGCCGCCAGTGCGTCAAGGTGTTCGCCCGGCTCTGCAAGCAGACGAGTCACGGTGGCGTCGCCTCTCGCTGCCGCCACCAGCCGGTGCACCGCGTCCAGCGGTCGCGCACTGACCAACTCACGTCCGGCCGGCGGCGCGGTGTCTCGCCCGCAGAGGCCTCGCAATATCGCGTTGAACGCAGCGCACAGCATGAATGACCCCGAGGCCAGCACCCAGCCGTACACCACGTGGTCGCGGGCCAGCAAGATCAGGCTCAGCAGCCGACTCCCGTCCAGCTGGGTGACATCGTCGCCGGCCAGCTGTTCCAAGCGATCGATATCGGCAATGTAGTCGCGGGTTTCGCGGGCCGCGCCAGCGCTCAGGCCGACGAGGTTGGCGCCAAATACCCCCATGTTGCGGATGGTGCGCAGCGGCTTCGCGGCGCGGCTGGATCCGGACGGCAGACGCTCTTCACCGAAGATCGGTAAGGAGGCCGCGCTGGGGCCGAAGAACCCGCTGTTGCTGACGATCGTCGCGGGTTTGACGAACGGCACGGTTTCGGCCATGAAGTGCGCGGACGTTATGGCCCCATAAAGTCGGTGTGCGAAGACTGCGACGGTGCGCATTGCGATTTCGCGTTGGATCAGCCCGCCTGGCCGCAGCCGCTCGGCGATGAGCGCGCCGCCCGCCCGCAGGCCGCGCACGGTCACCGACACCGATGACGGCGTGAACGGTCCGGGCAGCGCCTCGGACAAATTGGTGGCGAGGAACGCCGGAAACCGCGGGTCGATCGGGGTGTCGAATTCACCGTTGCCTCCCTCGGGGCCGGCGAATCTGGGAATCACTCCGTCCGCGGCTGGGGCGTCCACCGCGGGAATGTCTTGCACATGGCGGAGCCGCCAGGGCAGCAAAACCACGTGCTTGCCCAGGCTGACCTGACCCCGGACCGCCAGCGCGAAGTCTTCGACACATTCGGCCGCGTTCCACGCCGGCGTGAATCCCCACTCATTACGCAGCCGCGAGGTATCCATCAGCGGCGCGTTCGATAGCTGGCTCAGCTCCTCGACCGCGGTGGCCACGAATCGTCGTAGCACGCCTAACCCGGCGTCGAGCAGCCTCTTGCTCACCGGCACCGTCGGGCGCCCGATGGTGGCGGCGATTTCCCGCAACGTCAGCTCGCCCCGCGCGGCGAGGTTGACGGGACCACTGTCGACGCCAGGGTCGAGGATCGCCCGGACGAACACCCGACATACGTCGTCGGTGTGCACCACCTGCAGTCGCCGATCGGCGGCCCCGTCGATGCCGGGAAGCACCGGGGCCGCCAGCAGTCGGCGCACCCAATTGTCGACATCGCGGCCGAGAATGACCGCGCAGCGGATCGCCACCCATTCCGCGCCGCAGCCGGCCAGCATCTCCTCGATGCGGGCACTGTGGCGGCCGTGCGGGGATTCCGGGCTGGTCTCGTCGCGCTCGCTCACCGGCGGTGTCGCGGCCGGCCGGACGCCGTAAACGTGCGCCGACGAGCCGAACACGATGCGCCTGGTTCCGGTATCGGCCATGGCGGCAAGCACATTGGCGGTGCCGCCGACATTGACCTGGTGGCTGGCCCGGTCTTCTGGGCCGGGACTCATCGCCCATGCGCAGTGCGCAACAACCTCCGCGCCCGCGATAGCGCGCCGGACCCCGTCGGCGTTCCGAATGTCACTCTGCACGAAATCGACGGTGCTCGGCCAGCTTTCGGGTCGATGACGTGCCAGCCCGACGACCTCGTGACCCTGGCTGAGCAGTCGGGAAACAATGCCGCGGCCAACTACTCCGCTCGCTCCGGTGACGGCGACTCTCACTACCTAACCTCGGGCTGTATCTGTCTACTCGTCGTCAGTCAGCAGTGCGGCGTTGACCAAGTCGTCGAGGTCCATATCCGCGATCTCTTTTTCGGTGGTCTCCGATGCGGCGGTGCCATCGGTTTCGTTGGCCAGCTTGAGCAACAAGTCCAATACCCCTGCCTGCCGCAGACGCTTGACCGGGATGGAAGCCACGACGCGCTGGATTTCCGCTTCCCCGGGCGCGGCTTTTCGGGCGTCTTGCGGTGTGGCCCCCAGTAGTTCTTGACGCATGTATCCGGCTAGTGCCGCGGAGTTGGGGTAGTCGAAGATAAGGGTGGGTGAGAGTGCCAGTCCGGTGGCGGCTTTGAGCCGATTGCGCATCTCGACGGCAGTCAGCGAGTCGAAGCCCAGCTCTTGGAAAGCGCGGTCGGGGTCGATGGCTTCCGGAGTGGTGCTGCCCAGCACGGTGGCGATGTGGGAGCGCACCAGATCCAACAGGACGGTGTGCTGCTCGTCCTCGGATAGCCCCTCTAAGCGTTGCAGCAGAGCCGATTTCGATTTGGCTGCGGCCAGCGAGTCGTCGACTTGGCGGCGCGCCGGGGCGTGGATCAGGTCGGTGAACATCGGCGGCAACGTACCGGAGTCATACTTGGCGCGCAGCGCGGACATGTCAATACGGGCCGGCAGCAGGAACGGCTCGTCGACAATCAGCGCGGTGTCGAACAGTTGAAGAGCTTCGTCCGACGACATCGCCACAATGCCATCACGGGCGAACCGGGCGAAATCGACGGCGCCGAGCCCACCGGTCATGACGCTGGCCTGATCCCACAGACCCCAGCCCAGCGAGATGGCCGGCAAACCCTGGGCACGCCGATACACCGCCAGCGCGTCCAGGAACGAGTTGGCCGCCGCGTAATTGGCCTGCCCCGACGAGCCCACCAACCCGGCCATCGACGAAAACATCACAAACGCCGACACATCCAGGTCTTGGGTCAGCTCGTGCAGGTTCCACGCCGTATCCACCTTGGCCCGCAACACATTATCCAGCCGCTCCGGGCTCAACGAGGTGACCACCGCATCATCGAGCACCCCGGCGGCATGAATCACCGCCGACAACGGGGATTCCCGCGGAATGTCGAAGAGCGCGTTGGCCAGCGCCTCCCGATCGGTCGCATCGCCGGCGACGACGGTCACCTTGGCGCCCGCTTGAGTCAACTCGCCGACCAACGCCGCCGCACCCGGAGCGTCGAGGCCGCGCCGACTCACCAGCAGCAGCTGCCGCACCCCATGCCGGGCCACCACATGGCGGGCCAGCGCCGCGCCCGCCATCCCGGTGCCCCCGGTGATGAGCACCGTGCCCGCCGCCCACACATCCGGCATCGTCATCACGACCTTGCCGACATGGCGGGCCTGACTCAAATACCGCAACGCCGCTGGCGCCCGCCGCACATCAAACCTGGTCACCGGCAATGGCCGCAGCGCCTTGTCACCGAACATCGCGGCCAGGTCGCCGAGTATGCACTCAATGCCCTCCGGCCCGGCTTCGAAGAGGTCGAACGCGCGGTAGCGCACTTTCGGGTGCTGTTCGAGGATGACAGCGGGGTCGCGGATGTCGGTCTTGCCCATCTCCAAGAAGAGCCCGCCCGGGGCGACCAGCCGCAGCGAGGCGTCGACGAAATCTCCGGCCAGCGAGTCCAGCACCACATCCATGCCGCGCCCACCGGTGACCGCCCGGAACTTGTCCTCAAACTCCAGGCTCCGCGAATCGGCGATATGATTGTCGTCAAATCCCATGGCCCGCAACGTGTCCCACTTACCACGGCTGGCCGTGGCGAACACCTCCAGCCCCCAATGCCGGGACAACTGCACCGCCGCCATCCCCACCCCACCGGTCGCAGCATGCACCAACACTCGCTGGCCGGGCTTAACGTCAGCCAGCGTCGACAACGCGTAGTAGGCGGTGGCGAAGACGACCGACGCGGTGGCGGCGTCGGTGTGCGACCATCCCGTTGGGATCTTGACGAGCAGGCGCTCATCTGAGGTCGCGATCGTCCCGGTGCCTTCCGGAAACAGCCCCGTCACGCGGTCACCGACCACGAAACGGCCATCGCCTGAAGCGTTTTCGATGACGACACCGGAAGCCTCGATGCCCATGACTGCGTCGTCGTCGGGATAGAGACCGAGGGTGATCATGACGTCGCGGAAGTTGGCGGCGATGGCCTGCACGGCAACGCGGACTTGGCCGGATTGCAGCGGCGCATCGAGGTTGGGTATTGGCTCCAATGTCAGGTTCTCGAATGTGCCTGCACTGGTCAGGCCCAACCGCCACGGCCCATCGGTGGGCGGCACCAACACCGCATCGGCGGCCCGACTGCCGTGCACCCGCGCGGTGCAGATCTGCCCGTCGCGCAGGCACACCTGCGGCTCACCCAGTCCCAGGATCGCCATCACCGCAGCGTCATTGATCGGCCCATCCACGTCGGCGAGCACCACCCGGCCCGGATGCTCGGTCTGCGCCGAGCGCACCAACCCCCACACCGCCGCCCCGGCCAAATCGGTGACAGTCTCGCCGGGCAACGCCACCGCGCCGCGGGTGACCACAACCAATACCCCGGAATCACGCTCGCTCAACCACGACTGCACCGCAGTCAGCGCCGTATGGGTGCGCTCATAGACCGCCGCCGCGCCATCGGCTGGCAGCGACTCGAACACCTCAAACGACTGCGTGACGTCGGTATCCCCGGCCGCGGCGGCCGGCGGCTGCGCAGACCAGATGACCTCGAACAACCGGTCCGGCCCCGCTCCCGACACCGCCGCCCGCAACTGCTGCTCGGTCACCGGGCGGGCCACCATCGCCGCCACCGACAACACCGGCAACCCCAACCCATCGGCCAACTCGATCGACACCGCCGAGGGGCCCGCCGGCGCGATCCGCGCCCGTACCGCCGACGCACCCGCGGCATGCAAGCACACCCGCTGCCACGAAAACGGCACCAAGACCGCGCTGTCGGCGCCCTCAGCGTCACCGGCCACCAACAGCGCGTGCAACGCCGCATCCAAAATCGCCGGGTGCGCACCGAATCCGGCGGGCGAGACCCCGGCATTCGCCGGCAACGTGACCTCGGCGAAGACTTCTTTGCCGCGGCGCCACGTCGCGGTCAATCCCCGAAACGCCGGCCCATACTCGTAGCCGCGCGCCGCCAACCGCTCATAGCCGTCGACGACATCCACCGCGGTGGCCCCCACCGGAGGCCATACCGACAAGTCCGCGCCCGGCTCAACGGATCCCGTTCGCACCGTGCCCTCGGCGTGGAGCACCCACCCTGAACCAGCATCCGCACGCGAAAACACCGACACCGGACGCGAACCCGACTCATCCGAGCCCCCCACCACCACCTGCACCGCAACCGAACCCGAGGCTGGCAACACCAACGGGGCCGCCAGCGTCAATTCCTCAACAACACCGCAACCGACCTCATCGCCAGCGCGGATCACCGACTCCACAAACCCAGCACCCGGGAACACCACGACCCCGGACACCGCGTGATCGGCCAGCCAGGATTGCGAGGCCACCGAGAGCCGGCCCGTCAGCACCACCCCACCCGAGGCCGGCAACTCCACCACGGCACCCAACAACGCGTGCTCGCTGGCCGCCAACCCCAAACTGACGGCGTCAACTCTCGCACCGTCACCGGACAACCAAAACCGCCGCCGCTCAAACGCATACGTGGGCAGCTCCACAAACCTCCCGCCGGGCAACATGGCACGCCAATCCACCCCCACACCCGACACGAACACCTGCGCCAGCGCGTTGCTCAGGGTTGCGGGTTCGGGGCGGTCTTTGCGCAGCATCGGCACCGATACCACATCGGCATCCGGCAGCGACTCGTCGATGGATGCGGTCAACCCACCCCCAGGTCCGATCTCGAGGAAACGATTCGCACCGGCTGATTGCGCACAACGAACGCTGTCGGCGAATCGCACCGCTTCCCGAACGTGACGCATCCAGTAGTCCGGCGACCCATAGTCGTCGGCCGCCAGCTGCCCGGTGACGTTGGACACAATCGGAATGACAGGCTGCCCAATGGAAAGCCCGGCGGCGACCGTCCCGAATTCCTCGATCATGGGCTCCATCAGGGGGGAATGGAACGCATGAGAAACAGCCAACTGGTGGACTCGGCGTCCCTGGCCGCGGAACCGATCCGCGATGGCGGTCACCGCGTCCTCGGCACCCGAGATCACCAGAGAGTCCGGAGCGTTGACCGCCGCGATGCTGACATGGGCTCCCAGCAGAGGCCGCACTTCGTCCTCGCTAGCCTGCACCGCGATCATCGCTCCGCCCGCAGGCAAGGCCTGCATGAACCGGCCGCGGGCAGCCACCAGGACCGCCGCGTTTTCCAGAGAAAGGACGCCGGCGACGTGGGCGGCGGTCAACTCGCCCACCGAGTGTCCCATCACGAAATCGGGACAGACACCCCACGACTCGAGCAGCCGGAACAGCGCCACCTCAATTGCGAATATCGCAGGCTGGGCGAATTCAGTGGTGTTCAAAAGACTTTCGTCATGGCCCCACATGACTTCGCGCAGCGGGCGCAACAGGTGCCGGTTTAGTTCGGCCACGACCGTGTTGAACACCTCGGCGAAGACCGGGTATCCGGCATGCAATCCCATTCCCATGCCGAGCCATTGGGAGCCTTGGCCGGGGAAGACGAACACGGTTTTACCGGTGGGGATGGCGGTTCCAGACACCACAGCGCCGCTCAGGCTAGCCTCGGCCAGCCCACCCAACCCGCAAAGCAACTGCTCCCGATCGCCCCCCAACACCACCGCCC
>DASPOT010000029.1:0-25438 GCA_035625875.1 Mycobacterium sp.
CCAACAGCGCCGCGCCTTCGACCTGCTCGACAGCCCCATCCCGCTGACCATCGCCGCATAGCCAGAACAAACCCCAACCAAAACCACCAAATACCCAGGTCAACCCAGGTATTCACCTATGTCGGCGGCGGTAACTTCGGATTAGGGCGGTGGCGCCCAAGGATTTGGCGGCTGTGCAGGCGGGACTTGAGCGGGCGGGGATTCTTGCGGGGCGACATCGTGGTGCCCACCCTGAATATGGTCAAGGATCCTGGTCAAGAGCGGCGGCCGACTATTCGACTCCGGCGGAGGAGGAGGTGCGCTCGGTTGCTGCTGCGGCCGGTGTGATCGGTTGAGCGGCAGGGGCACTGGCCGACGGCTCTCGGGGGAGGTCGCGTTCTGGTTGCGCGGGTGGCGCGGCGACAGGCGGCTCTTCTGGTGGCGCGGGCTCCGTCGCGGGCTCCGCGGCCGGTGCCTCGACCTCTGCTGAGGGTGGAACCGCTGGTGTCATCGCCTTTGCAATATGCGGCGCCGACGGGTGCACCACCTGCTCAACCGCTCCGGGGTCTTTCGCCGGAGCCACACGCAAACCCACGGCAAGCGATAACGAAGCCACGAAGGTAACCGCACCGGTACACAACATGGTCAACGCCCCCGCGTAGGACAGCGGGCGAGATCGCGCGGGCACGGTGCTGTGATTGGCCACAGCCTCCAGCAGCTGCGTGTCGGTGAACTCGGTGCTTTCGGCCGCTGCCAGGGCCGCACCCCGCGCAACCGCCAACCGGGCCTCGGAGTGAGCGAAAACCGGCACCGGCAGGGCCTCTTCCAGCTGCCATGAGACGGCATCGAGGTCATGATCCGAGCCGACGACAACCACACCGGCCGGCTGCCATTTGCTGCGGTCAAACATTGCGGTCAGCCACCGAATAAGCCCGTCGTGGCCGTCGCGCACCTGCTTGACGGCCGTCTGCGTCTCGCCGTCACAGGTGTCGACCATGACGACAGTCGCCGAATCATGCTCCAGGACGCACACCGCGGTCTGTTCGTAGCCGATGACAGGTGCTAGGGCCCGCGCCAATGTCTCAACCGCCTGGAGTGACTGAACCGGTACGACGTTGTCAAACCTTGTATCTGTCAACGACTCCAAAAGCAGCGCGGCCTCCGCGGTCGCGTCATCGCTCCACGTCAGGCCGATGACACGCAGCGGGTGATCGTTCGTGGACGCCAGCGCCTGCGCGCGCAACACCTCCGCTGTCACCTGTTTTGCGGTCTTGACGGCGCGTGCCGCGCCGCCGGTGTGCACCTCGAACTCGTCATGGTCCAGGATGGTGCCGTCTGCGTCGTGTCCCTCAACGAGAACCCACCCGACGGTGGTTGACGTCATCGACAGTCCGAGTACCGTGTCCAAATTCGCACCTCAATCGTGCCCGATCCTCCGGTGCCGTCGTCGCACACCAGGAGTCCCGTGGTGCGGTGATCGTGAGCGCCGGAACGGACCGGGGCAGCGTGGTCTTCGTCGGCTTATCTTCGGTGAGCCTACGCGGGCGTCGCAACTCCGGCTCATCGGGTCCGTTCCCGCCGCGCAATGCCCGCTTCTCCCCTGGTCTGTCTGCCCATATGGCGTGGGTTACGGACGCTTGGCGGCCCAGGCATCACAGCTGCTGTACAGGTAGCCGGTGACGGCGATCGGGGTAGCCGGTCGCTGATACCGAATCGAGATGTCTTTGCGTCCAGATCGACACATGGGCTACTTACGGGGTAAGTTTTGCCGAGGCCGCACGACGGCATACGACAAGGGGCACAGGTATGACAGACGGGAGCGAAAAGATGCGCAGGTGGGCGCGCCGACTCATGGTGGCAGCGGTTGCGGCCGCAGCCCTGCCGGGCTTGGTGAGTGTTGCCGGAGGGGCCGCGACCGCGCGGGCGTTCTCGCGGCCAGGTCTGCCGGTCGAATACCTGCAGGTGCCGTCGCCGTCGATGGGCCACAACATCAAGGTCCAGTTCCAAAGCGGCGGGAACAATTCGCCCGCGGTGTACGCGCTGGACGGCCTGCGCGCCCAGGACGACTACAACGGCTGGGACATCAATACCCCGGCGTTCGAGTGGTACTACCAGTCGGGCCTGTCGCTCGTGATGCCCGTGGGCGGGCAGTCCAGCTTCTACAACGACTGGTACGGCCCGGCCTGCGGCAAGGCCGGCTGCTCGACCTACAAGTGGGAGACCTTCCTGACCAGCGAGCTGCCGGGGTATCTCGCCTCTGAGAAGAGCGTCAAGTCGACGGGAAACGCGGCGGTCGGCATCTCCATGTCGGGGGCGTCGTCGTTGATTTTGGCGGCTTACCACCCGGGGCAGTTCATCTACGCCGGCTCGCTGTCCGCCCTGATGGACCCCTCCCAGGGGATGGGGCCCTCCCTGGTCAACCTGGCGATGGGTGACGCCGGCGGCTACAAGGCCCAGGACATGTGGGGTCCGACGGAAGGCGGGGCGTGGCAGCGCAACGACCCGTCGCTGCACATCCCCCAGCTGGTCGGCAATAACACCCGCCTGTGGATCTACTGCGGCAATGGCACCCCGTCAGAGTTGGGCGGCGCCAACATGCCCGCCGAGTTTCTCGAGAACTTCGTGCGGACCAGCAACATCAAGTTCCAGGACGCCTACAACGCCGCGGGCGGCCACAACGCGGTGTTCAACTTCCCGGCCAACGGCACCCACAGCTGGGAATACTGGGGAGCTCAGCTGAACGCGATGAAGCCTGACCTGCAGCGCTCGTTGGGTGCCGGCGGAGGAGCTTAGCCGTCGAAGGCTAGTACTGGGCTTGACGACAACCCGTCAAGCCCAGTACTCATGCGTTCCGCCCTACGTACCCGCAGCTTCCGGATATGCGCCGGCAGTCGCGCTCGATTCCTTTGCCTGCTCCCCTTCCCGAAGGGCCTCTTGTACGCGCACAATCGAAGGCGACTCGAGGGAAAGGACGGTGCAATGAAAGCCCACGTTGGCGATTGGTTGGTGATCAAGGGTACGACAGTTGCACAGCCGGACCAGCGCGGGTTGATCATCGAGGTGCGGTCAGCTGACGGGTCCCCACCCTATGTTGTGCGGTGGGCCTCCACCAGCCACGAGACGACTGTGTTTCCCGGCCCGGACGCACTCGTCCTCACCCCCGCGGAATTGGAGGTCGCCGACGAGCGGGCACGGTCCCGGGTAGGCGCGGAGCGCGCGACCGCGCATCGCAGCCACAGCGGCTAGACACCGCACCGCGACCGCCTTCGCCGCTCGAATCGGCGCGCACGTCGACGGCCAGGTATACATTTTCCGGCGTGGTCCGCTGGGACGGTCTGCTGAGCTTTGTCAGTAGTCGGCCGCAGACCCGCTCGGCCTATCGGGTTCGCGTGAATTGGTCGGTGATATCGACCCAGGCGCTTGTGTCGTTGCGGTGATCGTTCATGTTGCGGCATTGACCGTAGAGACGCATGATCCCGCGGTTTGCGTCATCGCTGTTGCGATAAACGATGGCGGTGACGCCGTCTCTGTACAGTGTTCTGCCGTACAAGTGCTGGTTGGGTGGTAAACCCTCACTCCAGCCGTGGGCAACCACCGTCGCCGCGATGTTCCGGAAGTAGGTTTCGAGGTGGCCCTCGGCCGGCAGCGCGAAGTTCATATAAATCGCGCCCTGATACGGAGGATCGTCGCGGTTCTTGCACGACATCAACAGGTAACCTGCCGTTGGCTTCTGGAGCCCAGCGACGGTGACGATTTGTTTGGCGGCCTCGACAACTTGGGTCTCGCTCTGATCGTCGGTCACCGGATCGGCGGGATGATCGAGAAAGTCGGCAGACGAAGAACGCAGTCGTCCGACCGACAGAAAAGCTCCACCCAGCACCAGCGACACCATTAGCGTGGCCGCAATCAGCGCCCGAGCCCACGGCGAGCGAAACCAGTCTGCGCGTTTGCCGCTTCTCGTCACACGTTCGTGTATCTCAGACATCAGCGTCCCAGCCGAGCCGGCATCACAGTCGACACCAGGCTAACTTCTCCAAAGAAGGCTTGCCGGACAGATCTGGGCGCAGGCATAGCGTGCACGGGTGGACGATCGGGCGGGCCGAGCCGGTCTAACGTCGTGTACACCAATGTGGGCGAGAATTGCGGTCATGACCAGCAGCAACGGCCGACCCCACCGTCGACACAGGCACCACGCGGCCCCAGCTGCGCGGCTCCACATCGGTGCAAGCCGAAGTCAGCCGCGAGAGCGGTGATGAGCTCCTTGATCGGGGCAGCCTCATCCTCGGTCGGGGTCTCGTCAGCTTCGATGGCGTCGATTAGATCCGCCCGCCAAGCCGATGGTCACTCCGTCTTGATCGCGATAGAAGACGTCGAAACGCTAGCGCCGTATGGACCGTTTGTACAAGAGTTTGCAACCCTCGCCAACTCGCCCGGGCCGACGCCGACGGGTTAGTTTTCGGTGTGTCATGCGCTGTGAATCGAGTTGCTATCCGGCTTGAAGGCCGGAAAGATTGCCGCTCTTGTGCACATGACCTACAACGTTCAGAGTAAAGACATGACCGAACAGAAAATGATCGAGCATTGGCTTGAGGGCTGTGCGCTACTACGGATCATGTTCCGCGACGGTCTCGTGTTGAATTTCGAGGACTACAACGAACTCGTCATCTCGGTACCGATGTGCCTCACCCTGCCCGCGACGGACACTTTGCCCGCGGAGGTTGTCTCCATCGACCCCAACGACGCGGCCGTCGAGGAACGCCCGCTCTTCGATTTCTCAGGGACAACGTGCACCAGTGTCGTCTGGTATGACACCGGAGATCTGCATCTAGAGTTCTCCGAGGGCCACCAGATCGACGTGCCCCCGCATCATCACGTCACCGCGTGGGAGCTGTACGGCAAGCACCACGGATACGCTGCGTGTCTGGCGCGCGGCAAGGTGCGCGTGGTGCGGCACGACATCGTAGAAGCCGACGACGCCGACTGAACGGATAGCCGGCCTCCGATTTAGTGCTGATTTCTGCCGTGAGTGCTGCGCTTCATCGGAGACGGCACGATGGTTTCGGTGACCGACTACTGGAACCACAACACCGCGTACCACCCTAGGGTGCTCCGCAGGGCCGCGCGTCATCGTGGTGATTGCTTGGATGTCGGCTGCGGCGATGGTCTGCTGCTGCAACGCCTGGCCCCCGCTGCGCGCACTGTCACCGGCATTGACGTCGACGAGCAAGCGACCACCCGCGCACGCCACCGGGTCGCGCAGTTTGCGAACGTGACGGTCAAGCGCATCAGTTTTGACGACTTTGAACCCAGTATCTCTGGTCGATATCTTCTTCGATGGCGCAAGCCCGGCGCGTAGGATTTTTGGGCACTCGCCCGATCATTTGGGATGTCCCCCGGACATTCTGCGCGTACAGCCGTCGCAACTGTGCGGGAGCAGATCCAAGTGGCCAACCGTATCCTGGCCACCCAAGGGCCGGATGCATGGCCCAAGTGCAGCGGCAGCTCTGGCCTTTCGCCAGCGACTTCGGCTTCGCCCACGCACCATTTGCTCGCGACCGCGAATCAGATCCTTTCGATATTCGTGCCGCACTGGCGCGTTTCCGGACACCGACCACGCGTGAACATGCTTGGATCAGCCCATGCAAGGCTCGGCGACAGTTCATATGGCAGCACCCCCGGACAAAATCTGGGACCTGATCGCGGACGTCCGCAACACCGGACGGTTCTCCCCGGAAACCTTCGAGGCGGAGTGGATCGGCGGCGCGACGGGGCCCGCGCTAGGCGCACGATTTCGCGGACACGTCCGGCGAAACGAGATTGGACCGGTGTATTGGACGACGTGTCAGGTGACCGCGTGCGAACCGGGCCGCGAGTTCGGCTTCGATGTTCTCCTCGGCGACCGACCGGTGAACCACTGGCACTACCACCTGAGGCCCACCGACGGTGGCACCGACGTCACCGAGTCGTTCCGGCTCACCCCGTCAGCGTGGACCACGGTGTACTACTGGCTATTTGGCGGCATTCTGCGTCAGCGACGCAACATCCGCGATATGACGAAAACGCTCCAACGCATCAAAAATGTGGTCGAGGCGGCCTGACAGCCAGCCGTCGTGAAATCGACCTTCATCACCGGCGCCGGGAGCGGAATGGGGCACGAGGGAGCAAAGCCCTTCCACGCCAACGGCTGGCGCATCGGTGCTATCGACCGCTACGACGACGGCCTCGCTTCGCTGAGCCAGCAGCTCGGTGCCAACCGTTGCGTGGGGTCTAGATTTTGGAGTCGAGCTGGATGGAGCCGGGATGGGACAGTGGTCGCACGCTGAAATCGAGTCGGCTTTCCAAAGCCACCAACAGGTCGTCGCAGAGATCGGTGAAAGTTGGGACTGGTCCCGGTTCGCCGACGCGTTCACCGAGGACGCGACCTACGTGGAGCACGTCTTCGGAACCTTCGACGGACGCGAGCAGATCCGCAATTGGATTGTCACGACGATGGCCGTCTTCCCCGGTAACGAGATGCCGTTCTACGTTCCCGCCTGGTATTCCATCGACGAGGACCGCGGCTGGATCTTCTTCGAATGCCTCAACCGCATGCGCGACCCCGGCGACGGCAGCATCCACCAGGCAGCCACCCTGTCCATCCTGAAGTACGCCGGTGACGGCCTCTGGAGCCACGAAGAAGACGTCTACAACCCGATGAACTTCCTGCCGATGATTCGGGAGCACATCCAACGGTGCAAGACGCTGGGCACCGTCTCCGAAGATGCCATCACCTTCGCGAACAACATGAAATGGGAGCTGACCTAACCAGGCGGGGTGGGCGGCTCACTCACCGCTTGCCGCAGATAGGGCGGTGCGCTGCTTGGACAGGAACTGTCCCACATACAGATACAGGATGATCGCGGTGATCCGCGGCCCGTGCTGCACCCGCACCGCCACGCCCGCAGGGCCGAGTACCCGCATCTGCGCGCGATCACCGACCCGGCCACGCTGCGCGCCGAACTCGCCGAAGTGCGGACGCACTGGAATTCCGTTCGCTTGCACGCCGGCATCGGATAAGTCACCCCCAACGACGAACACGAAGGAAGAGGTGAGGCCATCCGCAAAGCCCGACAAGCCGGGCTCGAACAGGCCCGCAACCGCTGGCTTGCCTGGCACCGCCAGCACCGGCAGACTCAACCCATCCAGGACCCCGACGATGTTGGCTAATGCAACGCGAATCTCTATCGCGAAGTCAGATACCGGTCAACTGCAGTGCCAGGCTAGCTCTCGATGAGCCGCGGCGAGGGCTTGCTCGAGTGTCTTCACTTCAGCCTTTAGCTCGGCGATTTCGGTTTGGTAGCGCTGCTTTTGGGCGTGAAGTTGTTCGCGTAGCGCGGTGACGATGGTGGATTCGCTGGCGGCGGCCGGCACGGCGCTGGTGATGCTGGGTTTGGTGGATTGGGCGCGGATCTGGTCCAGAAGGTCGGTGCGGTTGTAGACGCTCGTGCGGGCGACTCCGGCGTAGTTGGCGACGGCGTGGTGGTTGATCGCGAGTCTTTTTTTGCGTATCTCGCGTAGCGCTTTGGTGATTTTGCGGCGGGTAATGGTGGTGCGTTGTTTGGGGTGGGCGCGCAGGCCGTCCACGGAGCGCGTGCTCACTGTTGTCCGCCGTGCGAGGACGGGTGATCGCGGCAAGGCGCCGCCGAACTGACCCGCGGGTGGCTTCAACATCGCGACCTCAGTCGATCGCTAGTGCGGCGACGTGCTCGCAGTCATACAGCTCGCCGCAAGTGCACTTTTGCGGAACGTCGATGAGCGCGCCCTCCTGGTCGCCGAGCGGGCGCTCACGGTAACGAAGTCCCACGGGCCGGTGACCGCGCACGGTCGTCCAACTCATCATCGGGTTTGGCTCCTTTCATGCAGGGATTCCGGTGCATATCCGGGCACCGCGAGCCATCGAATAAGCGGGGCTGTGGTGAATAGGTCGATTGAGTAGGTCACAACCCGCGCGTATTCGTGGGGACGGCGGGGCCTGCGGGTGTGTGTAGCACCGATGACAATGATCCGCGACCGCATTATCGCGGCCCAAGGTCAAATCCTCCCAACCAGCCAAAACCGATGATGCAAAGTGCACCACGGTCCTAGGATCGGTTCGTGGTAGGGCAACGCCCGTCACCGCGGGTGCGCAAGCTGATCCGCGAGGTAGCGCGGATCACCTTAAAGCCGAGCCAGGAGTGGCTCGACGGCCTCGACCGCGCCACCCTGGCCGCCAACCCGTCCATCGCCGAGGACCCTGTCCTGGCGGCAGTTGTCAGCCGTGCTAACCGCGCGAACCTGGCGCATTTTGCTGCGGCCAATCTGCGTGACCCCGGTGCGCCGGTGCCGGCCAATCTGGGCGCCGAGCCGATGAGCATGGCGCGGGATCTGGTGCGCCGCGGCCTGGACACGTTGGCCCTCGACGTCTACCGCATCGGTTCGAACGTGGCCTGGCGCTACTGGATGGACATCGCCTTTACGCTCACCTCTGACCCTCAGGAGCTTCGTGAGCTGCTCGAGGTGACCTTCCGGACCGGCAACGAGTTCATCGACGCCACGCTCGCCGGCATCGCCGCGCGAATACAGTCCGAACACGACGAATTGACCCGCGGCACCCATGCCGAACGCCGCGAAGTCGTCGAGCTCATCCTTGAGGGCGCCCCCATCGGGCGGGAGCGCGCCGAAGCGCGATTGGACTATCCACTCAACCGAGCCCATACCGCCGCCATCATTTGGAGCGATGAGCCCGACGGCGACCACAGCTATCTTGATCGAGCCGCCGACGCCGTCAGCCACGTCGTCGGATCGCCGCGGCCGTTGACGGTGATTGCCAGCGCTGCGACCCGCTGGCTATGGGTGGCCGACGCCGTCGCGCTCGACGTCGACCAGATTCACCAGGCGATCAGCTGCGTACCCGGGGCGCGCATCGCAATCGGGACCACCTCGCCAGGAATCGAAGGCTTCCGGCGCAGCCATCTAGATGCACTCACCACACAGCGCACATTGGCACGGCTGCAGTCGTCTCGGCGCGTCGCGTTCTTCTCTGACGTGCAGATGGTCGCTTTGATCACCCAAAACCCGGACGCCGCCAGCGAATTCATCAAGAGCACCCTCGGAGACTTCGAGTCAGCCAGTCCCGAACTGCAGGCAACCGTGCTGACCTTTATCAACGAACAGTGCAACGCCTCCCGCGCCGCAAAACGCCTCTACACTCACCGCAACACATTGTTGCGCAGACTCGAGGCCGCTCAAAGACTGCTGCCGCGGCCCCTCGATCACACCTCTGTTCACGTTGCCGTCGCCCTCGAAGCGCTACAGTGGCGCGGCACCAAAACAGCTCGTCAAGCTCGCCGGGCAGCCGCGGTGACGGTGTCGGGGCAGATCGCACCGGCATGACCTCGACCGCAACCCTTCGGTTAGTGGCCTGCCAGGGCCGAGCCAGTGCCAGAGGAGTGTGGGGGCCTAGCCATCCCGAACACCTTCTGAGACACCAGGCTCTACATCAGACAGTTAAGCCGGCGGTCGGACCATCCACGCGCCAGCGGTGCAGCGGACCAACTCGCTGACCGCCACACCACCGAGGCTAGCCAGAAACGCGCGCCGTTGCGCCAGCGGTCCTCAGGCATGCACGTCAGCGTCGACGTGCAGCCGGATCGCTCCGGTGCCGTCGACGTCGGCGCGATACGCAGTCACGGCGGTACCACCGTTGGCGACCTCGCATCCGGTGGCGAGGTCGTAGGTGTAGTTGTGCAGCGGGCAGATCACCACGCGGTCGTCGGCCAGCCCGTCGGCCAACGGGCCGCCGCGGTGTGGGCAGACCGCATCCAGCGCCCGCAGCGAGCCGTCGCGCAACCGAAACACCGCGATCTGGCGTCCGCCGACCGCGTACGCGCGGCCCTCGCCCATCGGAATCTGATCCACCGGTCCCAGCGTGACCTCACTCATCGCACCGCCCGTGGTAGCGGGAGCAGCGGCAGTGAGGTGCGGAACTGGCCCGGCGTCACCGGGTTTAGTGCCTCCTGCCACGGATCTCGATAGGAATCGACGGACTTTTGCATCCGCGCGTCGAGGTCGGCGGCGATTCCCTCGCTGTCGTCGACGACGACCGCACGGATCTTCTCGATGCCCACCCGTGGCACGAATGCATACGTGCGCTCGAGCCAGCTGGCGTTCTCGCGGTAGTACTGCAGGAACCGCCCGGTGAGAGTAAGGACTTCCTCGTGCGTGTTGACGGTCGCCAGCAGGTCGCCCTTGCGCACGTGGGAGCCGGCCGCGCCGCCGACGTAGATCTCCCACCGGCCGCCCTCGATCGCGACGACGCCGAGGTCTTTGCACAGCGCCTCGGCGCAGTTTCGCGGGCATCCGGTGACCGCCAGCTTCATCTTGGCGGGGCTGGGTATGCCCTGGAAGCGTTCCTCGATCGCGATACCTAGGGCAGTGGAGTCGCCGACCCCGTAGCGGCAGAAGTCGCTTCCGACGCAGGTTTTCACGGTGCGGAAGCTCTTGCCGTATGCGTGCCCGGACGGCATCCCCAGGTCGGCCCAGACCTTGGGAAGGTCTTCCTTGCGCACCCCCAACAGGTCGATGCGCTGTCCGCCGGTCAGCTTGATCAAAGGGATCTGGTACTTGTCGGCGACATCGGCGATCTTGCGCAACTGCTCCGAGTTCGTCACCCCGCCCTTCATCTGGGGCACGACCGAGAAGGTGCCGTCGCGCTGGATGTTGGCATGCACGCGGTCGTTGATGAATCGGCCGTCGCGTTCGTCGACGAACTCGTCGCCCCACATCATGTGCAGCAACGACGACAGCGCCATCTTCGAGTTGGCGTCCTCGCGCCCGTTCGGCGCGAGGGCCGCGAACACCGACGACACCGATCGCAGGTTCTTCTCCCGGATGAGGCGCATCAATTCCCGTTTGTCGTAGGGGATTGCGGGCACGTACCAGTTGGCGGACGGATCCTCGGACACGTCGCCGCCGGCAGCCCACTCGACAATCTGGGTGACCAGGCCCTTGCAGGATCCGCAGCCCTTGCCGGCGCGGGTGGCGGCCATCACCCCACTGACCGATTTCTCGCCGGCCTTGACGCAATTGACGATCGTTGCCTTATTCACCCCGTTGCAGTTGCAGACCTGCGCGTCATCGGACAGCTCCGCCGCGCCCACGGCCACCTCCGGTGTGCCGATATCGAACATCAGCGAGATGCGCTCCTGCGGAAGCGGAAGCCCGCGATCGAAGGCCTGCATCAGAAATGCCACCTTGCTGACGTCGCCGACCAGGGTGGCCCCAACGAGCTTGTCGTCGCGCACCACGACGGTCTTGTACACCCCGTGCTTGGGTTCGGAGTATTGGACGAACTCGTCGTCGTCGCGCTCTGGCGCCTTGAGCCCCATGGAGGCGACGTCGACGCCGGCCACCTTCAGCTTGGTCGCGGTGCGCGAGCCGTGGTAGACCGCCGCGGGGTCGGCGCCGGTGATGTGGTCGGCGAGCACGTTCGCCTGCTCCCACAGCGGTGCGACCAGCCCGTAGACCTGGCCGCGATGCTGGGCGCATTCGCCGACCACGTAGATGTCGTCGTCGTCGATGGAGCGCATGTGATCGTCGGTGACGATGGCGCGCTCCACGGTCAGGCCGGCGCGCTGGGCCAGGCCGATGTTGGGCCGGATCCCGGCCGCGACCACCAGCATGTCGCAGCCCAGTCGGCTGCCGTCGGAGAATTCGATGCCGACCAGCGCTCCGTCCTCGCTGAGGACCTTGGTGGTTCGTTTCCCGGTGTGCACCCCGATGCCCAGGTTCTCCACAGACCGACGCAGGATGGCTCCGGCGTGCTCGTCGAGTTGGGCGTTCATCAACGTGTCGGTGGCATGCACCACGTCGACCTGAAGGCCCCGATTCTGCAGTCCGCGTGCAGCTTCCAGGCCGAGCAGGCCGCCGCCGATCACCACGGCTTTCGATCGACCTGTGGCGAACGCGATCATCAGCTCGCAGTCGTCGAGGCTGCGGAACCCGAACACGCCGCGGGTCAAGGTCTTGTTGTCCTGCCACATGCCGTCCATCGGCGGGAAAAACGACCGGCTGCCGGTGGCCAGGATCAGTTTGTCGTAGCGGATCGTGGTCCCGTCGTCGGCGTGGACCAGGTGCGCGAACCGGTCGAGTTTGACAACGCGCACCCCGGCGCGCAGGTCGACGTCGTTGTCGGCATACCAGGCCATCGGGTTGAGGTAGATCTCGGATGTGTCATCGGATCCGGCAAGCACATTGGACAGCAGGATTCGGTTGTAGTTGCCGTAGGGTTCGTCCCCGAAGATGGTGATCGCGAAGCGCTGGCCGCCGCGGTTCAGGATCTCTTCCACTGCGCGCGCGCCCGCCATCCCGTTGCCCACCACCACGAGAGTGGGTGCCGCCGAGCGGTGGCCGTTCGGTGATGCCTCCAAAAGCTGAGTCATGCAATATCCTTCCCGGGCGAAGGTCAGATTTCGATCAGGCCGAGATCGACGACGACGGTGCCGGTCACCTCGGCCGGGGCGGCGACGAAGAGCTCCAAAACGGTGTCGGAGAGTAGGTCCTCGACGACGCGCAGCGACACGTGCAGCGACCCCTTGGCGGCGATCGGGAAGTAGCGCATCGGGGCGCCGTCGCGCATCAGCACGACGGTGATCATCTCGGCTGAGCTGTTGCCGCCGCGGAAGTAGACGGGTTGGGTGGTCGCCCCGGCGGGGACGACATAGCGCAGCGACGGGTCGAGCAGTAACGGGACGTCGAAGCCCTTGCCCTCGAACGTGAAGAACCCTTGCAGGAACCGGGGGACGCTGCTGTCATTCATGGAGTCACACCTTCCTCGGCTGAACCGGCCACATCGACGCGGGCGACGGCGACCGCGCACACCTTGAACTCGGGCATTCGGGAGTACTCGTCGAGTGCGGGGTTGGTCAGCCGGTTGGCATTCCCCGGCCCACCCCAATGAAACGGTGCGAACACCGTGTCGGGCCGGATGCCCGCCACCGTCTGTACCGTCATCACCGCCTCGCCGCGCCGCGTCGTCAACCGCACCGCATCGCCGTCAGCGGCGCCGATGCGGCGGGCCAGGCCGGGATGCATCTGCGCCACCGGCTGCGGTTCGGCCTCCGACAGCTGCGCGACACGGCGGGTCTGGGTACCCGACTGGTACTGCCGCAGCACCCTTCCGGTGGTCAGGTAGTACGGGAACTCGTCGTCTGGCGGCTCGGTGGCACCGTGCTGCTCGACGGCATGGAAGCGGGCCCGTCGATCGGCCGTTGGGAAATCCACGCTGAACAGGCGCGGCGTGCCGGGGTGCCGGGGCGACGGGCACGGCCAGAACACCCCCTGCTCGGCAGCGATCCGCTCATAAGTGATGCCTGCATAGTCCGCTTTGCCGCCCCGACTGGCCCGCGTCAACTCTTCGAACACCTCGTCGGCATCCGGAGAGAAGCCGCGCGCCCCGAGCCGTTTGGCGAGGTCGGCCATCACGTCCAGGTCGGTGCGCACCTCCCCCGGCGGTGACATGACCTGTCGTCGCAAGATCACCCGGCCCTCCAGATTGGTCATCGTGCCCGACTCCTCGGCCCACTGGGCCGTCGGCAATACCACATCGGCCAGTGCCGCGGTTTCCGAGACGAAGATGTCCGACACCACCAGAAAGTCGAGCTGCTTCAATTTGTCGGCCACGTGCAGGGAACGCGGCGCGGAGACGGCGATGTTGGAGGCCATCACCCATAACGCACGCACACCGTCGGCAGTGCCGATGCTGTCGAGCATTTCGTAGGCTGACCGTCCCGGCGGCGGCAGGTCGGCCGGATCAACACCCCAGACTGCGGCCACATGTGTTCTGGCGGCGGCGTCGTCGAGCTTGCGGTAACCGGGCAGCTGATCGGCCTTCTGGCCGTGTTCACGACCGCCCTGCCCGTTGCCCTGCCCGGTAATCGTCGCGAAGCCCGAATAGGGGCGGCCGGGCAGGCCGAGCGCCAGGGCGAGGTTGATGAACGCCTGCACCGTGTCGGTGCCATGGCTGTGTTGCTCCGCACCGCGCGCGGTCAGGATCATCGCCTTATCGGCGCCGGCCAGCAGGCGGGCCGCCTTGATGATGTCTGCTTCGGGCACCCCGCTGATCCGCTCGGCCCGGTCGGGCCAGTACAACCGCACCGCGCGGCGTACCGCGTCGAATCCCGTTGTCCGCTCGGCGATGTACTCCTCGTCGATGAGCCGTTCCCGAACCGCGACGTTGAGCATGCCGTTGGCTAGCGCGAGGTCGGTGCCGGGTACCGGCTGCAGGTGCAGATCGGCGTTGCGGGCGGTCGCGGTGCGGCGAGGGTCGACCACGATGTGCACGGCGCCGCGCGCCCGGCCCTCGTCGAAGAACTGCATCGCCGGCGGCAACGTGTCGGCAGGGTTGGAGCCGACGAGGAGGATCACGTCGGCGTGTGCGATGTCGGCCAGCGGGAAGGGCATCCCGCGGTCGATCCCAAATGAGCGGACTGACGCCGCGGCAGCCGATGACATGCAGAACCGGCCGTTGTAATCGATGGCGGAGGTGCGAAGCGCGACGCGCGCGAATTTGCCGAACTGGTAGGCCTTCTCGTTGGTCAGGCCGCCGCCGCCGAAGCAGCCCACCGCGTTACGACTATACCGGTGCTGGGCGGTCTGGAACGCCTCGACGATCCGCTCGAGCGCCTCGTCCCACATCGCCGGGCGCAAACCCGACGCTGCGTTGTCCCGCACCAGCGGTCTGGTTAGGCGATCGGGATGTCCCAACAGCGCGGCGGCTGTCCAGCCCTTTGCGCACAATCCGCCGCGGTTGGTCGGGAAGTCGTCCTGCGGCGACAGCGTAATTGCTTCGCTGGACACATCGACGGTGATGCCGCACTGCAGCGAGCAGTACGGACAGTGCGTCTTGACCGGTGCGTGATTCATCGGCACAGCCACCTAGGGCGGGCGCAACATCGCCTCCGGTGATTTGGTTCGCGCCCACGCTCCATCGACACCTCATCAGCGCCGCTTCTAGGAGACAAGCTAAAGACGGGGTGTTTCCGCGACGTTGCAGACGATTAACCAAACCGCTACAGGCCACAAACACGCCGTGCGGCGCATGGTGATCAGGTGACGTCTTTGACAACGGACCGAGCGCCGAGCCCGCACCACACGCCCGCCTCCCGCCCGCTGTCGAGGCGGCGGTCATTGCCTACTAGGGGTCGGTTCAGCAACGGAACGAAGTTGCTGAACACGAGACCATTGACCGAGGCATTGACCGGTCGGTTCACCGACCATCATGCGTTCTTGGCCCGGGTTCACCTGGATAGCAGTAAGGAAAATTCTCACAGCCTCGGGCCCTGGCACGGTGCCCTGGCACGGGCCCTGGCACGTTTGGGCTGGTTGCGGGCGATAGGGCTGATCGGGTCTCCGTGGCGGCAGACGGCAGCGCAGCGGACGGAAGCCGCCACGGCGAAACCTTCGGTACAGAAGGCGAACTCGGCGCCAGGGAAGCGTGCGCAGCCTGACCAGCGAGGGGGTAGTTCAACGACATCTTACCTTGCCGGAGTGCGTTCGCCCGCCGTCGCTGTGGGCGACTGTGAGGTCGACGTAGCACGGGATCGACCGGCGAATGACACGCCGTACGTCGGCCGGCGCAAGTGGGCGATCCCAGCGGCGCGGTGTTCAACCTGTCTTCGCTTCGCGAATGATGCTGACCTCTTGGTCTTCTTGGTCTTCGCGCGGGCGCTCATCGCCGGTACCGGGCTGCTGGGGAGGCTGTCCCTGACGCAGCGTGGCCAGCAATTCCCGGTACGGGCCGACGAGGTAGGCGGTGTCGCCGGCTCTGAGCCGGGCGTCGCGGCGCGGGTGCAGCTTGACCGGCGCGTCCTGGCGGGTGATCGCGATGACGCGGGTTTGGGTGGACAGTTCGAACATCTGCAGCCCATCGAGTTCGCTGCCGGCCTCCACACGCATTGCGCCGACCATGAAAGAGCGCTGTCCGACCGAAAAGGTCCCCAGCACCTGCAGGCCCATCGCGGCGCCGATGAACCACGGTGCGGCCAGTTCGACGGTCGACCGAACGTTTTCGAAACCGAACCGCTGCGCCACCGCGAAGCCGAGCGCGCGGTCGTATACCCGCAGCACAAGCGGAACGTCGAGCCACCGGTTGACCTGGGGCATCACCCGGGGTCCCAACATCTCGCGTAGCACGATCCCGGTCTCAATGTTGACCATGTCGTCGCGGGTGGTCACCGCCACCGCGCGGGCGCGGTCGAGGCGGGCCGATTCCAGCGTCTGGAACAGCGTCGCGTCCCCGAAGATCACCGGCACGTCGAGTTCGGCCGCCGACGCCAGGAAGCGGTTGTTCTCGTCGCGCTCGATAACCGCTACCTCGTATCCGGCGGCGGTCAGATCACTGACGACGCGGATGCCGAGCGCGCTCAGCCCGACGACGATGATGTGGTTGCGCAGGTGGTGCACCCGCCGGCGTGCGGCCGAGCGGGCGAAGCGGCGCGACAGCAGCAGGTCGGCGATGAACGCGACAAGAAGAGCGGTGATGGTCACGCCGGCGAACATCATCATGGCGGCGAACAGTCGCAGCCAAATGGGCTGGCGGACGAAGCTGAAGTCGCCGTAGCCCGTCGTCGTGATCGTCTCGGTGCTGAAGTACAACGCGTCGACCCAGTTCATCCCCGGAGGGCGCTGGTAGCACAAGCGCAACAGGACCGTTGAGCCGATCAGCAGGGTCAGCACGGCGATCATCACGGGATAAAACATCGGGTTGACCTCGTCGCGCAGGATGCGTGCGGCGTCGAGCACTCGCCGCAGCCGAGGTCGGCGTGGGCGCGTTCCGGTCGGCCGCGGGACCTTGATGCCGCGGGCGGCCACCTCGTCGGCGGTGCCGATCATCGCCGTCCAGTCACCGGTGTGCACCCGCAGATCCCGACCCGGACAGGCCACCACCTCGCCGGGGGTGGGGGAGTTCTCGCCGTGAATCACCGCCACCGGGGCCAGGTCGCCGTAGATCTCGCGCAGCGTCGCGTCACGCGGTGCCTCGGTGCCCGAGACAACGAATTTGGTGCCGGCCGCCTCGAACGGGTGCGTGGTGTGCGCCAGACATGCCTCGACGACCGCCGGTGCTGCGAGCTCGGCGACGTCGAGGATCGCGCCGGGGCCGTTATCGGCGGCCACCGCTTCTCGCAGCACGTCGTTGGCCAGCCGTGCCACGACGCGCACGTCCGGGTTGGCTTTCCTTGCCAACAGCGCGATTTCGAGATTTGTCGCGTCGTCATTCCCGGCGCAGACGACGGCGGCCGCGCGGGCGACCCCGGCGTCGGCGAGCTCGGTTTCGGTGTTGGCGGGCTCGGTGTTGGCGAGCTTGACGATGCTCGCGCCGGCGCTGTTCAACTCCTCGATGATCGTCGTCGCCAGCGCGTCGTCACCGCTGACAATGATGTGGCCGTCCATGCTCTCGTACTCTATTCAGGAAAGCCTGATCGCGATCGAATCCTCCAAGACTTCAGCGGGGTAGGCGCGCACTTTGCCGATGCCGTCGCTGGCGCAGGTACGGGCGTTCGCGCTCCACGTATGCGTCGATACGAGTGGCGAGAACGTCGCGGCCGGGCTGGTTGAGGTCTCGCAGATAGGTGACCAACAATCCCGACCCGCCTCGAAACGACGGCTCCTGATGACGTCGAGTCCACGTACCCGTCGGTGTTTGGTCGACAGACAACCGGCCGACTATCGTCCGACGTCCAGTCAAGCCGGAAGAAATCGATGCCATTGTCTCGACCGTTACACCACGGCTTTTTGTCGTCGGTCGTGTCCCACCGGCGGTGTAAAAGGATTCGGACGTAGGTTCCCCCGAAGACCAGCAAGTCTGAAAGAAGGAGCCCACGTCCGTGTCAAAGAGACTATCGCCTGCCGAGCGGCCACGCGCGGAGATCGATGAGGTGTTCGCCGGCGGCGAGGATCTGGCGGGTGCGATTGAGGAGGTGGCCCGGCTCGGTGCGCGGTTGCTGCTGCAGACTGCGATCGAGGCTGAGGTGAGCGCGTTTCTGGGCCGGGAGCGTTACCAGCGGGCCTCGTCCAGCGACGATGCCCGTGTCGGGATCGAGCACCGAAAGGCGGCTCCCGCCGCCCCGCACCACGATCGCTGGATAGGTCGCCGCGTACACTGGGTGTTCGTTCACCGCGGTCAGCCGATCGGTCGCAGGTACCTGTTCGAGGACGCGCTCGAAACCGCTTGCACGAGAGCCGGACTCGTCGATGCCAATGGCAAGCCGACAGTAACTGCGCACCGGTTTCGGCACACTGTCGGCGCCCAGCTCGCCGAGGGTGGCGCGCGTATCCAGACGATCATGGCCATTCTCGACCATCGGAGCGCTGGCATGGCCGTTACCTACTCCACATCAGCGATCCGGTACTCAAGGAGCAGTACGAGCGTGTCATCGCAAACGGCGGAAGAGTCGCTGGCCCGGCCGCGGAAGCGTTGCTCAACAACCAGATCGGCCAGGAGACCTTGGATTGGTTGAAGAGCAACTACTTCAAGACCGAACTCGAACTCGGCCACTGTCTCAGACTGCCGGCTGAAGGACCGTGCGAGTGCGATCTCTACCTGCGCTGCAGCAAGTTCTTCACCACCAGCGAGTACGCTCCACGCCTACGGGAGCGCCTCGCCCGTCAGCGAGAACTGATTCAGGACGCCACCGAACGCAACTGGCCCCGAGAAATCGAGCGGCACGAGGCCACGTCGCGCCGAATCCGCGAGCTCCTCAGCGACCTCGGAGAACCCTGCGACGCGTTCGATGGGCAGTCCGAATAAGCAGGTCAGCGGTAAATTGTCCAGATAACAACCCTTACGGCACGTACTCCTTCGACATCGACGCCGAACTACGCCGCCAAGGCCACCGCCCGCTACGCATCCCCGCATAGCCCATGGAGATCACGAAACAACCAAATTCGTTCGGTTGCTAAGCCAACCCCTAAGTGCGTTCCGGCTGGCAACCTCCGGGCCAGTGACGCCACGCAGATCCACACTACATTTGTGCTATTCGGAGTTCGGTGAGGTGATCGGCGCGATCGCCGATCTCGACGCCGATGTCACCTCGATCGAGACGGCTCGCTCGCATATGGAGGTGCTCGACGACCTCAATGCAGTCGGTTTCGCCAACAGCGTCGGACCGGGGGTCTCGACATCCACTCCGCACGGGTGCCGACGACGGACGAGATGGTCACCGCGTTGCGTAATGCCCTTAATGCCGTTCCCGCCAAGCGGCTTTGGGCGAACCCAGACTGCGGCCCCAAGACCCGCAAGACGGAGGAAGTGACCGCATCGTTGCGCAATATGGTCAACGCCGCAAGAGAGGTTCGCAGCTAGCGCGGTCGGATGACGACCACCAGCAGGTCGCCACCTTCGACCCGCGCGGTCTTGGAAACCGCCATGCGTGCAACGGTGCCGGGTTTGGGCGCGGTGATAGCGGCTTCCATCTTCATGGCTTCGATGGTGGCGATTATCTGTCCGGCTTCGACGGTGTCGCCGGTGGCGACGCTCATGGTGACGACACCGGCGAACGGTGCGGCGATGTGATCGGGGTTGGTACGGTCGGCCTTCTCCGCGGCGGGAACCGACGACACGATGCTGCGGTCACGCACCACAACGGGGCGCAATTGCCCGTTGAAAATGCACATCACGGTACGCATTCCGCGCTCGTCGGGATCGGAGATGGCTTCTAAGCCGATCAGCAGCTCAACGCCGGTTTCCAGTTTCACGCGGTGTTCCTCGCCGTGGCGCAAGCCGTAGAAGAACTGGTTGGCGCTCAGTCGTGACGTGTCGCCGTATTTTTCGCGGTGCGCCTCGAACTCTGCTGTCGGTCCGGGAAATAGCAGCCGGTTCAGCGTTGCTTGGCGTTTGGAACCGCGTGTGGCCAGCGACGCAGCGTCCTCGCCGGAGAGCTGCTGTTCGGGCCTGGCGGGCTCGCGCCCCTGTAAGGCCCTGCCGCGCAACGGCTCCGGCCATCCCCCAGGGGGATCGCCCAACTCACCGCGCAGAAATCCGATCACCGAGTCGGGGATGTCGTAACGGGTCGGGTCAGCGGCGAACTCGTCGGCCGACACCCCCGCGCCGGCCAGGGCCAGCGCCAGGTCGCCCACCACTTTGCTCGACGGCGTGACTTTGACCAGCCTGCCCAGCACCCGGTCCGCCGCGGCGTAGTTCGCCTCGATGTCCTCGAACCGGTCGCCGAGACCGAGCGCGATGGCCTGCTGACGCAGATTGGACAACTGCCCGCCAGGGATCTCATGGCTGTACACCCGCCCGGTTGGGGCCGGCAGCCCAGACTCGAACGGCGCGTACACCTTTCGCAACGTCTCCCAGTAGGGCTCCAGGTCGCATACCGCAGACAGCAAAAGGCCGGTGTCGTAGGCGGTGTGTGCGGCGGCGGCCACGATCGAGGACAACGCCGGCTGGCTGGTGGTGCCGGCCAAAGGGGCGGCCGCGCCGTCGACCGCGTCGGCACCGGCGCGCCAGGCCGCCACGTAGGTCGCCAACTGCCCGCCCGGGGTGTCGTGGGTATGCACATGCACGGGAAGATCAAACCGCGACTTCAAAGCGGTGACCAAGGTTTGGGCCGCTGGCACCCGCAGCAGCCCGGCCATGTCTTTGATTGCCAGCACGTGTGCACCGGCATCGACGATCTGCTCGGCCAGCTTGAGGTAGTAGTCCAGGGTGTAAAGATTCTCGCCCGGATCGCTCAGGTCTCCGGTGTAGCACATCGCGACTTCGGCCACCGCCGTGCCTGTTTGGCGCACGGCGTCGATCGCCGGGCGCATCGACTCGACGTTATTCAGCGCGTCGAAAATCCGGAAGATGTCGATGCCGGTGGCGGCGGCCTCGTCGACGAACGCCGTGGTGACCGTCTCCGGGTACGGCGTATAGCCCACGGTGTTGCGGCCGCGCAGCAGCATCTGCAGGCAGATGTTGGGTACCGCCTCGCGCAATGCCGCTAGCCGCTCCCATGGGTCTTCCTTCAAGAACCGCAACGCCACATCGTATGTTGCGCCACCCCAGCATTCCAGCGACAACAACTGCGGGGTCAGGCGCGCGATGTAGGGCGCCACGGCCAGCAGCCCGGTCGAGCGCACGCGAGTGGCCAGCAGCGATTGGTGCGCGTCGCGGAAGGTGGTGTCGGTGACCTTGACCGCGGGCGAATCGCGCAACCAGCGCGAAAACGCCTCGGGTCCCAGTTCGGTTAGCTTCTGTTTGGAGCCTGGCGGCGGGGCCGCAGTCAGCTCGATCGAGGGCAGCTTGTCGTGCGGATAGACCCGCGATGGCCGGGGCCCGTGGGGTTGGTTGACCGTCACATCGGCCAGGTAGTTGAGGATCTTGGTGCCGCGGTCGGCGCTCGAGCGTGCCGTCAACAGATGGGGACGGTCGTCGATGAACGACGTCGTCACCCGTCCGGCGACGAAATCCGGATCGTCGAGGACGGCGGCCAAGAACGGGATGTTCGTCGCCACGCCGCGAATGCGGAACTCGGCGACCGCGCGCCGGGCCCGCTGCACCGCGGTGGTGAAATCCCGGCCCCGGCACGTCAGCTTCACGAGCATCGAGTCGAAATGCGCACTGACCTCTGCCCCGAGTTGGGTACTATCGTCGAGCCGGATGCCTGCGCCGCCCGGGGTCCGGTAGGCGGTGATGCGGCCGGTGTCGGGGCGAAAGCCATTGGCCGGGTCCTCCGTGGTGATCCGGCACTGCAATGCCGTCCCATGTGGAACAACCGAATCTTGGCTCAGTGCGAGGTCTTGCAGTGTCTCCCCGGCGGCGATGCGCAACTGCGCCGAGACCAGGTCGACGTCGGTGATCTCCTCGGTGACGGTGTGCTCCACCTGGATGCGGGGGTTCATCTCGATGAACACGTGGTGTCCGCATTCGTCGAGCAGGAATTCGACCGTGCCCGCGCACGTGTATCCGATGTGGCGGGCGAATGCGACCGCGTCGGCGCAGATCCGGTCCCGCAGCACCGGATCCAGATTCGGGGCCGGCGCCAGCTCGATCACCTTCTGATGACGGCGCTGCACACTGCAGTCCCGCTCGAACAGGTGCATCACGTTGCCGTGGGCGTCGGCCAGGATCTGCACCTCGATGTGGCGGGGGTTGATCACCGCCTGTTCGAGGAATACCGCCGGATCCCCGAATGCTGATTCCGCCTCACGGCTGGCGGCCAAGATCGCCTCCGCCAGGGCAGTTGGCTCGCTGACCCGGCGCATGCCGCGGCCACCGCCCCCGGCGACCGCCTTGACGAACAACGGGAATCTCATGTCGCGCGCGGCCTCGATCAGCTCGTCAACCGACACCGACGGCGCCGAGGATTTCAGCACCGGCAGCCCCGCCTCCCGGGCCGCCGCGATCGCCCGCGACTTGTTGCCCGTCAGCTCCAGCACCTCGGCGCTGGGACCGACGAACGTAATGCCGGCTGCCGCACAGGCCGCCGCCAGTTGTGGATTCTCCGACAACAACCCGTAACCCGGGTAGATGGCATCGGCGTCGCACGCCTGCGCCGTCGCCACGATCTCGTCGACCGAAAGATAGGCGCGCACCGGGTGACCCCGTTGGCCAATTTGATATGACTCGTCGGCCTTCAACCGGTGCACCGAGTTGCGGTCCTCATAGGGGTAGACGGCCACGGTGGCCACCCCGAGTTCGTAGGCGGCGCGAAACGCCCGGATTGCGATCTCGCCGCGATTGGCGACGAGCAGCTTGGCGATCATGCCGTCAGACTAGCGCGCGCTGCGGCGGGCCCGAGTACTCACTGAGCGGCCGGATCAACGCATTGGAGCCGGCTTGCTCCATGATGTGAGCGGCCCATCCAATGATTCGGCTCATCACGAAGAGCGGTGTGAACGTCGGGATATCGAAGCCCCAGCGTTGACCGTTGCGGGCCGCGGCGACGCGGATCAAGGCTTCCTTCATGGTCGGCACCCGCGAGCCACCGTTCTTGTAGACCCGGTGACCAAACCCCATCACTTTCTCTTTACGGGATAGCTTGCCGCGCAGACGTTCCGCGGCTTTATCAGCACTCCCGATCTCCAGCATGTCGCGCATGACGGCTTCGTTGGCGCCACCGTGCAGCGATCCTTTGAGCGCCCCGATCGCGGCGGTGACCGCGCTGTAGATGTCGGACTGGGTGGAGGAGGTGACCACCCGGGCGGCGAACGTGGAGGCGTTGAAGCTGTGCTCGGCGTACAGGATCATCGACTGCTCGAAAGCCTGCACGATCACCGGCTCGGGAATCTTGCCGAAGCACATATGCAGAAAGTTCTCGGCGTAACCCATGTGGCTCTGGGGTGCAATGGGTTCCAGTCCACGGCGGCGGCGCATGTCGGCGGCTACGATCGTCGGCAACACGGCATACATCCGTGGCGATTTCGCGTAGTTGGCGGCTTGGCTGGGGTCGTCCTCGTCGGGATGCGGCATCGCGGTGAACGGCGACCGGATCGCGGTTGTGTCTTAGGTGTCATCGGCGCTGTGGGTTGGCGACCTCACGCCGTCCGGCTGGGAGGTCACTGGTGCCGGCATGAGCTATGCGCTGCCGAGAGATGCTGATGGCGGCATCCGCTACGGGACGGCCGAAGGAGTGTCCTGGCTAGCACCCGACCAGGTGGTCATGGTCTCGGACAAGGCCAAGCCGCAGCAGGACTACCGGTGCCGGGCAAAGGATCAGTGGATCCACATCTTCCGTATCCCACCGCCGCGCAACCAAGCACCATCGCGCCGGTGATTGATCAGCTATCCGGCGGCCGCTGGACGCCGCAGGTCAGGCACTGTGATACGAGCATCGCGTTCTCATCCAGCACCGAGAGCCAGTAGTTCATCCGCTCGGCATTGGTCAGATCCCGCCAGTGCGAAAACAGCGGTGCGGCGTCAGCGAGCGGCAGCCTGCCTTCCACTTGGTGAATCTCCAGCGTGAAGGACGCTCCCCGTGGGCCGCATGCCGCGACAGCAGCCTCCAAGATGGACGCAAGACCACGCGGCCCGTACATCATGCTCAGGGACCGGCGACCCTCGTAGCTGAACGGAATGGGCAGCCGCGTCAGGAACGTGAAGTGATCCGAGAGGCCTGGTACCAGGGGATGCCCATCGTGCAGGTGGAAATGTAGCCGCTTGCCGAGACGGCCGATCGCCCGGGTGACGTCGAGCACGCACCGCAGAGCGCTATCCACCGCGTCCTGGACGTCTGCGACGACATCGGGCAACCGGCCGTCCGCTGGGTGGAGGTCCCCGAGGCTCAGGCCAGGATGGCTGCGGGTGAAGCTGGCCGATGCCTGCCTTATGCCGATGTGGCCGACGTCGAGGCAGCAGCTGACTCGCTCGGCGTCCTGGAGCCGCTCCGCCACCTCGACAAACCAGGCTGGCTCCAGGCCAGCAGCGTACTCGAGATAGACGAAGGGAGCGTCCGGCCGCTCGCAAAGGCGCTCATTGAGCTGACGCATCCCAGTGAGCAGCGCGTCTGTCTGCCCCGCCATACCACGTTTGTCATGGACGACCAGGCCGGCCACGCGGCCCGCGAAGCGGTCAGCGAACTCCGCAACCAGAGCGCGGCCCGGCCCGTGTAGCACATTGATGCCACGGTCCAGGTGAACCACAGGCAGGTACGGATGCGGGGGCACAAACTGCAGAACATGCCCTAGCTCGTCCAGCGTGCCGGCATACACCTCAGCGCCCAGGCCGATCTGGGCGAAACGGAGCCGAGCCAGTTCGAGTAGCGCATCGTCCCCCGCGACGCGTCGCTGGAACAGGCCGTGAACTGGCCCAAGCACCTCCTTGGCCATGCCCCTATCCTCCGCCTTGGGCGCAGCCCACCGCATGTTTAGGTGACGCCGTTGCCGGATGCAGGCCCGCCCGGCGCGCGATCTCCGACCTACCCAGCGTTACACGCCGACTCCCCGGAAGCCGTCGAGCGTGTAGCGGACGAGCGCACCGGCTGGGCGCCGCCGAACTCCGCGATGCGGTCCGGGCGGCCCTTGATGATCCTTCCTACCGCGCGGCCTGTGCTCAATCTAGCTAAGGCGCACCTCATCCGGCCGCACCTGCGTCGCAACCCGGGAGTTCGCTGCTGTGCCCGGTTCACAGCCTCCACCCTGCCTTGGACCCGACCATTGCGGTTCCGGACCACTGTGGGTGCCGGCCAGGAGGGCCACCCCGGTGAGCGGGCTCCTCCCACCAGCGCGCTTGCGCTGAAGCGTCACGTGACGAAATGGGAGCGCTACGAAACGTCGCTGCCCACCGGTCAATTGGCCGTTTTCGGTGGCGGTAGCAGCGGCCACACTTGGCCGGCGAGGTATACGAGATCGGCGACGGCACGGCCCCACGTCTTCACGGATCTTCACCCTGTTTCATGGGCGCCATTCTCGCCGTCGCCGAGGAGGGCCCGACACTTATTGGTGAAACCCGCCCTGACCA
>DASPOT010000030.1:0-3589 GCA_035625875.1 Mycobacterium sp.
TGGAGCACGGGTCGACCACCCGGTTCGCGCACGCCAACGCCAGATAGGTGCCCACCGACGCGGCCGCGTTCGCCTACCGGGGCACCACCTCATCGACGATCCCGACCACGTCCAGTCGCCGCAGCGTCGACCACACCGCCGCCAGATCCCCCAACCGCTTGTGCGCGCTGCGCTGCGGCCGCCCCGCACCGGTCTCCGACAGCTTGGCGAGCACCTCCTCCGCGCTGCCCAAATACCGCTGGGACACGATCCGCGGCTTGCCCTGCACCCGCGCGGATTCCACCAGATAGTAGTAGGTCTGCTTGCCGCGGCGCTTCCCCACAATCGACGCCATATATGGGTAATACACTCCAGTCACACAAACCTCAAGCACCACAACCCAAGACACGCCGGTCAACTACGAAGGCCGGAAACTCCCGCTAGACAACGCGGAGCCGATCAGCCCGACGCACAACACATCCCACACCAACCAAGTGTGATAACCCAGCGCGAGTTCGCCACCGGACCACACCCGCAACTCCCAACACACCGGCCTCTACACCACCGCGGGACCGCCTTGTTCAGGGCATTCCTAGGGCGTGCCCGACAAAGTGTGCTGTGTAGTAACGGATTGACCGATACGTTCGATCACGTTGCATCACAGTGCAGTTGGCACCGCGCGTCCCTTCTCCGCGATCCGCTTCGCTGTGCCCACGTCAACTGTGGAACGCGAGGCCCGGGCGCAGCCGTCGAGGGCACATCACATCTCACAGTCTGTAGCCCTCAGCGCCGTGCCCAGATGCGGATCGGCCTACTTTCGCGAGCTAGCCAACGCGCCGTCAGCAAAATCGCATCCACGCCCGTCGGGATTGGCCGCAGCCGTTCCTCGGATCGTCCGACAGGCGACCCCCCACGTTTGCCTTCCCGGCAACCGAGGTGACCACTCCCCCTGGCCTGCGACTACCAATACGCCGGGATCGAATATGCGGCTTTACCCGTAAAGCACTGCGTATTGCATCAGATGAATCAGCTTGGCCGGTCCACTTTCCCAGCGGCTTCCCCCGTATCCCACGAGGCGGCGTGCTGATCATCCCTGAAGCGCCGTGCGCTGGTCGTATATGGAGGCCCGACGACAGTCACAATCGTGATCACCTCGCGATGGTCTCCGAGGCCAATCGCATCGAAGACCGAAAAGCACTCTCGCACGGGGGCATTTGACTTCGGTGTTTCGGCCGAGGGTTTTCAGTGCTCCAAACGCACGACTCCAGACCACGGAGCGTGGGCTAGTTTGCGCGGGTTGGGATCTGGGAGATAGGCCACTGGGCGCAACATCATTGGTAGTCGCTTCCATCGTCGGGCGTGTTTAAGGATTGAGTGGATGGCGCCAACGGTCCATCCCTGTCGCTCGAAAAATGCGACACCCTCGGTCGGTTCGAACGTCATGGGCGCCTTATCGAGGCTGGGCATCTGCCGCATCATCCTCCGTACGATCGCCGGGGCGATCACGTCGGTGATCCACCCCGCGATCTCGGTGCGATGCAGATCGTCTGCGAGCGCACGTACCTGCTGCTCGTTGAGGTAGAGCAGGAGGCCTTCGGTGATCACCAAGGCATCTCGGGCGCCCTTAGTTGCGTCGGCGAAAAAGGCGCTCCGACTCGGTGTATCGGCGAGGTCGACAGCCACCCGGGAAACCCGACAACGCGCTGTTTCCCCGGTTAGCAGGCGCTGCTTCTCGTTGATGATCTCGGGTAGATCTGCCTCGATCCATTCGGTCCCGGCGGGTAGGTCGAGCCGATATGGGCGGGTGTCAAAGCCGGTCGCAAGGTTAAGCACCCGGTCACAACCGTTTTGTATGGACTCGACGACGAGGTCGTCGATCAGTTTGGTGCGGGTGACCCACCACCACCCGTTGCGTGTCAGTCGTGGTGCGGCCGCGGCGATCGCGCAGCCCCGCTCTCCGGCAAGGCGTTCGGCGAGGGGATCGTCGAACAGCGGATCTGGCCGTGCGGATTCAGCGGCCCGATATGCCGCCATCCAGCGAGCGGTATCAGACACATTCGAGATCAGCGGCTCCGGCATGGCGCACTCCTCTCTCAAGCCCAGTCGGCAGCGATTCGTCGAGCGGTCTCAAGCCGACGTTCAAATGTTCGCCTGCCGCGATCTGTGACGGTCCGCAGCACGTGCGGAGGTGCTGTTTTCGGTGTGCCGCTGGAGAAAGGTGGCTCTGGCGCGTACTGGATGGACAGTTGCACCGCCTGGGCTTCGTCGACGCCTCGCAGCTTGGCGGCGACCAGCAGGGCTGCGTCGATGCCTGCGGTGACGCCGGCGGCGAACACGAAGGGGTCGTCGCTCACCACGCACCGGTCGACGGCGGTCGCACCGAAGATCGGCAGGAGGTCGACCGACGCCCAGTGCGTCGTTGCACGCCGTCCCCGCAGCAACCCGGCTGCGCCGAGCAACAGAGCCCCTGTACAGACCGACAACACGCACTGGGCGCCAGATGCCTGCTGGCGCAGCCAATGCAATAGTCGTTGATCGTCCATGTACGATTCCTGCCCCGGGCCGCCCGGCACATGCAGAACATCCAGTTGCGGCGCGTCTTCGAGTACGGCGTCTGGTTGCAGCCGCAGTCCGTGGTAGTCACGCACCGGTCGGTCTGACAGGCCGTATACCGCGTATGTGGTGTTTTCCAGCGCCGCAAGCACTTCGTAGGGGCCGGTGAAGTCGATCTGGTCCATGTCATCGAAGACAACCGCCCCGACCTTGAGCGCGCCTGAGCTCTTTTGATTTCCTGGCGCGACGGCGGTCATGATCCAGCACCTGTTTCACCGACATGGATAATTGCCATGATCCATGATTGCAGTCTCGTTTTCATCGGATGAATCACAGCGCTGTCTGCGCTTGCCTCAGTGATCCGGGCACGGGCTCCAGCCGCTGCATCAGGTAGTCGGGCAGGCCGTCGAATGCGGGATCACCCGAATGCAGTGCCGCTGCGAGTCCAGTCTCAACGACCGAACCGGACAAACACCCGCTTCTCGCCCTCAGCGCTCTCCCCATGTCAAGTCCGTTCGTCGATGGGAGCCTGGTAGTAGCGGCCTCGAATACCCGGGCAGCACGAGGCTGTCCGCCTGCTTGGCGGCCGCGCGCAGAATGAGCCCGCTGCCCACACTGGTTCCGAGTATCCGATTACGAAGCCACAGCGTGGTTCGACTGCCGGGTGCGAAGACCCTGGCGACGGTGCCGCCGCCGTTCTTGTCCCGAATCGCGTACGGCCGTATGAGCTGCTCGTAGCGCCGGAAGGCTTCGCTGTGATGGCCACGTGCGCTCGCCAGTTCGCCGGCGAGGGCATACGCGCCGACGATCGCGGTGCCCGTACCCGTGCCGCTGAGAGTCGCTCCGCGTGCGGCGTCGCCGAGCAGCGCGACCCGGCCGGTGGACCAACGGGGCATCTCTACGCGGCTGACCGAATCGAAGTAGACGTCTACTGGATGGGGCATCTGATCGGCGGTCGCCCCAGCAACCGGGACCGCGCCGCAGAGTTCACCGCTCGCGGAACCATCGAAGGGCTGGCCCGGAAGGTCTCGGAATTGCGGCGGAAGCTTCAGCAAGA
>DASPOT010000031.1:0-6896 GCA_035625875.1 Mycobacterium sp.
TGGCGGAGGCTGCGCACCGAAACATTGACCTTGTCGCTGTCCCGACGGAACAAGCCTGCCGGCTGATCGCGGCCTCAAGCGACGGGAGGTCTGCGCGGTCCTTCACGTCACCTGCTGATCCAGCGATCTGAAGCGGGGCGAATCACCTCACGACGGGTTTAACTGGTAACCCGCCATATTCAAACCTGTCGTATTCGTATGAGGAGTCAGGCAGGCTAAGGGAGTGGCCGCGGTGCCGTTAGACCCCCGCGTCGGCCAGCATTCACACGCGTTTGAGCAGGAGCCGGCCGACTGCGTCGGTTTTGAACAGTCCGATCGCCATCTCGGCCTAGGGGTTGTCGTAGGCATCGCCGATGCTGCCGACTGATGCCGCAAGCCCTTCAAGCCCGCTGACCACGGTTTCGACCGGCACGACGGGCCGGTAATCATCGCAGCTTCTGCGCGAATTCGATAATGTTGCCGTCCGGGTCGGCGATGTGGAGCGTCCTTTCATGCCATGGCCGGTCCATCGGTCCGCTGAGGATCTCGACACCGAGCCCTCTCAACCGCTCCGCTTCCCCATCTACGTCTTCAATCAGGAAGCCGATCTCGCTGCACGGCGGCTTGCCGCCTTCGCGACCGATGAGCTCCGGCAGCTTCGACCGTTCGAAAAGCGAGAACTTAGTGTTATCCATCTCGAACTCGACGTAGCCGTCGCCCTCGATCCGCACCTTGAGCCCGATCACGTCGCGGTAGAACGTCACCGACCGCCTAAGCGACTCGACATATTGGATGACGTAGTCCACGCGACTCATGAAATACACCGTATCGGCTCCCGCTGTGACGGTTCTGACCTGGAGGTCAGCGGAGAATCGCGGCTTTGGCCACCAGCGTGCTAAGGATGACAAGATAACCCGCGGGAACGCTTGTGACCGTGCTGACGCTCATCGAAAGTGATCAGTCTTGCTCATCGAAAGTGACCACCCTGGCGCTTGTTCAGGGTAGCGGACTGTGGAGTCTGCGGCCCGACTTCGTGGCCGGCTTGATGCTCGGAGGATCGACTCGTCAGCAGTTGCAGCGGATGGTGAGGTCTTTCTCCTGTCCGGCCAGCGATTCGAAGTGGCCGTGAAGGCGCAGGTTCTGCTGAACGTTGGCGATGTTGGCGCGGTAGGCCGCCTGGATGGTTTGGATCCAATCTCGCCCGCCGTCGGCCTGATAGGGCAGGTCGACGGTGTGCAGCTGGGGTGTGGTGGTGTCGAGGGGGCAGCAAAGGGCGGCGCGCAGCGTGGCCCGTTGGTGTTCGGGGTCGCCGACTCGTCCGCATGGTGAGCCGATGGGGTAGTCGACCAGCGCGGTGCGTGGCGGCTGGTAGGCCTCGGAGATATCGCGCAGGGTGGACAGCATCAGGGTGGGCAGCCCCCGGGCTTCCAACGCGCGTGCGAGTATCGCGGTGGCCTGGTGGCATTGCGGGCAGAACGGTACAACCAGCACCAGATCGACGTTCTGGCGGGCGAATTCGTCGTGGATGCGAGGTGCGGTGTCGGTGGCCAGCTGGTCCCACTTGGTGATGGAGCCACAGATACTGACGGTCTCGGGCGCCAGTGCGCCTATGGCGCCTTCGGCCTCCAGTTCGGCCATGCGGTCGCGGGGAAAGGCCACGTTGAGGTCCTCGTCGGTCCAGAAACGTGCCGGAGTGGCGTGGTCGAACACGATCTGTGCGCTGGGCACGCGGCGCGGGATGAGGCGGTAAGACAGGTCGTTGGTGCGCTGAAGCGGTTGCTGCCCGGGCGCGTGGGCCCCCAGGCTGACCAATAGCCCGATGGTCAGTTCAGATACCGGCTTGTGCACCGGCACCATCGCCGGCGCATCGAAGCGGGGCAACACGGCCGCCTGCCGCGACGCTTGAGAGCCGGCCCCGGTGTCGGGAAACAGCAGCGGAGCCAGGGCCCGCTGGTGATCGCTAAACAGATACGACATGACCAACCTCCGAAGGTGATTACGTGGTCAACCCGTTCAAGACGAGCTCGACAAGCTCGTCGGTGTTGACTCGCCGACCCGTCTTGTGTCCGATCGCGACTGCCGCGAACAGCGTGCCGGCGGCAGCCCCGATTAGCTCAGGCCGGAACTTGCCGGCGTCGGCGCATGATTTCAGGTAGGACTGCAGCAGGTCCTGCCCATTGGCGACGAAGTCCCGCAACACCGTGTCGGCGTGACTAGCCGAGAAGAACACCGACACCAAATCAGTATTGGCGGCAAGGGTTTCGTCGAAGGCCCGCATCAGCCGGGGCAACACCACCGTCGCCGACTGGTCTGCTCGCTCACTGAGCAACGCACGTAACTGCGGGATGAAACCGCGTTCCTCAAGGACAGCAGCGACCAGATCTTCTTTGCTATCAAAATAGTGGTAGAGCAGCCCGGGCGTGACAGCTGCGGCCCGGGCGATGTCTTTGACCGATGCCCCGTCAACGCCCTTGCGGGCAAAGACGGCCAACGCAGCCTCGATGAGCTGCTCCCGACGTCGATGAGCCTGTTCTTGACGGGCGTTCATGACGCCCAGCATACCGTTGATTAAACGTTCATTCAACTACTACGATTGGCCCGGACATGTACACGCTGCGGAGAGGGACGGATATGCAAGCTCGACAACAGCACTTATGGACACGTGCGCGACGCGCCGTCATTGCCCTGCTTCCGCTTGTGGTAGCCGCGGCAGCCCTGCGTCGTATCCGCATCGCTGCCGGCATGCGCCGTGGCGATCAGGCGGTGATTGACGCCAAACGCGCCCGCAATAAGCGTTTCGCCAACCGATTGATCACCACGGTGGGGCGGGCTGGACGCCGTCACAGCATCTTCGCAGTCATCCACTTCACCGGTCGCCGCTCTGGGCGCCGTTACAGCACCCCGATTCGGCTCGTGGAGCAAGGCGATGGCTTCATCGTCCCGTTGACCTACGGTCCCCGCACGAGCTGGTATGTCAATCTGCTCGCCAATCCAGGCGAACTGCAGTGGCAGGAGCAGACTATCCCGGTCGGCAACCCGACATTGATTCCCACCAGCACCGTAGCGCACCTGCTACCGCCCCCGTCGCGGTTTCTGATATGGCTGGATGGCACCGACACCTGCGTGCGACTCGAACGTGTGCTTCAGCCCGCCAGCGTTGCACAAAACTGAGCCCACCTCGGCCCGCTCATGTGACAAGACCCCTACGTGAGCACCTCCGGCGTTCGAACGTGGGCGGCGTCGGCAGGAATGACAACGGAGATGACCGCCAGCTCATGGCGGCAGTAGTGGGGTTGACCCCTGATGGTGGACACCTGACTGGTGGGACTGCTGGTCCCGCGGGAAGGATGTCCGTATGTCGGGCAAGCGCGGAAAGTATACCCCCGAGTTTCGGGAGCAGGCTGCCCGCCTGGTGATTGAGACCGGCCGCCCGGTGGCTCACGTGGCCGCCGAGATCGGTGTCGGTGAACAACTGCTGGGGCGTTGGGTGCGCCTCCAACGCCAAGCCTGGTTGACTGGCGATACTGGCGCGGTGCTGGATGCTGATGAACGCGCAGAGTTGGAGCGTCTGCGCCGCGAGAATGCCGCATTACGTTTGGACCGTGAGTCTTTGAAAAAAGCCGCGGCCTTCTTCGTCTCCGAACACAACCGGTAGAGGCCTACCGGGTGATCGAGGCGGAGAAGGCCAACTACCCGATCATGCGGATGTGCGACCTGCTGGAGGTGTCACGCTCGGGGTACTACAAATGGCGCGCCAATCGCAATGCCAGGCCAACCCCGGCCCAGCGGCGCCGCGCCGACCTAGACGCCAAGGTCGCTAAGTTCCACGCGGCTTCCGACGGCGTCTACGGCGCCCCGCGCATCCTGGCCGACCTGCGCGCCGGCGGTGAGCGGGTGTCACGCAAAACGGTGGCAGCCTCGCTGCGCCGCCAAGGACTGGCCGGGATCAGCGGCGCACTCCACACGCTCGTCAACGCACTCTGAATTACGAAGAGCCGCGAAAGCTCAAGTAGAGGGCTGCCGGAATACAGTTGTGGCTCACCGCAGGTGGGCGTTCCCTCGAAGCGCTCGGTGACGCGTGGGAAGGCTTGGCGCACAAGCTATGCCGACGGTAGGCCGCGACAGTTAGGTGATGGAAAGGAATGAAAATGGCCGACTGGGGGATGATTTGCTGTTCGGGGCATTCATCACCCCGCTGAACAGCAGTCCGCAGGCGACTCGTCGAGTGCCGAACCCAGAGCAAGCCTCCACAGATGTCGTCCGAACCTCGGCCGAAAGGCCAAACGAAGGCTATGCCAACTTATATCCGCACGCCAGGCGACACGCCGCAGCCTGTCACGATTATTCGGACAACTGCCAACTAAACGCGGAACGGGCACACTGAACGACGGTGTGCTACAACGCTATAACGAAAACGGAGGCTTTTTTCACATGGATAATGCCGATTATCCATGAAATACCACGGAAGATGCTGGCGCGCGGCATGATTGCAGCCAACTCCACCCCGCCAGAACCGTCATAGTGACGTATTGAATCTATCCATCGGAACCGCCGTGGCGGAACAAGGAGCCGCTGA
This sequence comes from Mycobacterium sp., assembly GCA_035625875.1. Lineage (GTDB taxonomy): Bacteria > Actinomycetota > Actinomycetes > Mycobacteriales > Mycobacteriaceae > Mycobacterium. Next base: position 4,556 of record DASPOT010000031.1, read on the forward strand.
CTGCGGCGCAGCTAGACGTTGGTTGGTCACCGGCAAAGAGGGCTGTGAGGGTGACTAGCCCATCAGCGACCTATCGGAGCTGTTCAAGGTTTCCCGGCCAACCGTGTACCGCACCTTGCAATCCCAAAACATCAGGCCGCCAACGCAATAACCATCAGAGCCACCGGCCAGCGCCGCACGCCGGAATCCAACCAAGCAGCCATCCGCGTCGAACTGCCTTTGCACTTCCGGCCGGCTTCAAGCGTCGAGGGCCGAACCAAAGCACGATCAGGAAAACAACCAGATTCGTTCAATTGCTAAGCCGACCCCCTACACGCTGCCGTTTCATTTGGACACCTACACCAACAGCGTGCAGAAGATCCCATCCACCTCACATGCCTGGTCGGTGCAGCACGAAGCCCTCAACGGCGGGCGGATGGACCGCTGGTTCCCCGCCCACCGCGCGGCGGATCGGGTCAATCGATCGTCTGGCAAGCCTGCCCACCGACGGCAACGTGTGTGCGACATCTGGCTGGTACGGCTGTGGGCTCTGCTGGCGCGGGCTCACGACGATGCCGCGGGTTGCGCGGACTTTAGGGATCGCCACCGCGACATGGCGAGAACGCTTGGCTTCGAAGGGCATATCGCGTGGGCCGAGGCGATGGCATGACGGCGGGAGGGCGGCGAAAACTCGCCCGACAACCTGCCGCGTAACGCTCACAGCCTAGCTGCATTGCACCGGTCGACATGGTGTTCAAACGGCCGCGACAGCCCCGATGCCAAGCCTGGGCTTATCAATCGGCTTCCTAAAAGTGCCCCAACAGTCGTCTGCGAAGGCCGTAAGAGGTTCGGTTAGTAGGCCGGATGGCGGACTCTTCACGCGTCACCCGGCCGCTCGCACCCCATCTACAAATACGGCAACGTGATAGTTCCGTAGGTCTCGGATGGGTCAGCGATCAATTTGGCTAGTTCGCTCTGCAGCGTAGCCGTGGCGTCTCCCACCGGTTTGTCGCAATGCTTACAGCGCGTTTTGAATTGCGGCTGTTCGTCTTCTCCTGGCCAGAATCGGCGTGGGCCAACAGCGGCTCCGGGATCGTATTGGACTGCCTGATGCGGGACCTCTTTGAGGATCCTGCCAACGGGATGGCTTTGCGGGCATTCGAGTTTCAACACGCCGATCCCTTCTTGATTGCCTACCATCGTCCACCGTCCTTACCGGGGTCTTGCTCTCGTTCTCGATGCACACCCATTGTCGCCCCGGTGGCCGCCCGCTGCTCTAGTCGGGTCAGTCTCCTCGCAGCTCCGCATTTCGGCAGCGATAGCCAGGATGCGCTGCCTATGCCGCCGTGTGTGCGTACGTCCGCAAGATGCGCGTGCAGCTCCCGGGAGCGCGCATGGTCGTGGTGCCGCCGCACATCCGCCCGGCGATTGTCGCTCATCTCGAAATGCACGTCGGTGCCGATCCGACGCGCTCCTGTTCCCGCCGATTCGTGGCGGCTACCACCTGTCCGACAAAATTGTCCGCGACGCACTCGCACCGGCGCTGAAAGCCGTTGACCGCGAGGGTGTTCGGATACACGACTTGCGGCATTTCTGCGGTACACAGGTCGCACGGGTCGGGAATCTGGTGGAGACGATGCACCACCTTGGACACTCCACCGTCGCGGCCAGCCTGCGCTATCAGCACATGGTGAACGGTCGAGCGCAACCGGGAGACGATCGAACGTGAACTGCGGCTCCTGGCGACCGTGTTCGCGTCAGCGCGGCGCGCTCGGGCGAGTTTGAGGTAGCTGCGCACTTCGCTTTCCGTGGTTTCAGCCAACACGGCGATATCGTCGATCTTCTCGCCGCGTTCGTGCATGCGCCCGACCGCCGCCGCGGCTGCCTGGCGTTGCTCATCGCGCCGGCGGCCGGCCTCGGCGTGGATCTGAGCGATACGCTCCGCCTCCCGCACCGCTGGTTTCCAGGGGGGTGATCACCGGTGTGCTTGGGACTCGGGTGATGAGCCCGTTGACTCGTAACCGGGCCAGGTCGTAGCTGGCCCGATTTCTGGTGTAGGTGGCGCCGCCGAGCAGTCCGGTCATCAAGGCGCGCAGGCTCTTGTTGGTGATACCGGTGACGGCGAGCACGCTGGTGCATAAGGCGCCGGCCAGGGCCTGGACCCGAGGGTCGCCGAACCGTGGGCCCGGGGCCCTTCTGCCATCCTCGGTGAGGGTGGGCCGCGCGATCCGCTCACTGGTGCACCATCAGTGTGTCGGTGATCTTGGATGGGTCGCTGATGCACCACCATTGGTGTGTCGGTGATCTTGGATGGGTTGCCGATGCACCCGAGGTGCCGTCGAGTCATCGCCTTTATCCGCTT
>DASPOT010000032.1:0-98105 GCA_035625875.1 Mycobacterium sp.
GACTGCGCGCCTGTTGGGGCGGACGCACTCCCGACTTCACCGGCCCGGGGTCCACGACCGTTGAGCGTACTGCCCGGTTGGGACGGGGTCGGTGATCCGGTCGCTTAGCGGTGATGAGTCCCGACGGTGCTGCGTGTGACATTTCCGTCTCCTTTCGCGAGTGCAGCAGTTGTCACTTGCCGAGGTGTCAGGCCTGCCGTGGCGATGTCTTGATCCTTGAGCTGCCCGGCCTTGCTGCCTTGGGCGATACGCGCGAAAAGTGTTCTGGTGAAGGGTATTTGGCGCAGCCGGGCCATTCCCTGGCGGAAGAGCAGTTCCACGCGGTTATCGGGGGTAAAGAAGAAGCGCTGCCTGACGCCGAACTGCTGATAGGCGTCAATGAAGGGGCGCAGGGTGCGCTCCCACTCGATGAGCGCCCGGTTCAGGTCATCGGGATACCGGTCGAGCATGGTGCCCAGCAGGTCGGGCTCGGCCAGCGCCGAGGACACCCCCAACCCCGAGTACAGGGTCTCGCACCACGCGGCGTCGCCGACCAGGACAACGGGTCCGTCATGCCAGGAGTCCATGTGTACCTGTTCCACCGAGTCGAACAGGTACTCGTCGGTCGACTCGAACGCTTCAAGCACCTCACTCAGCAGGCGGCCGAGCGGTTGCGGGCCGTATGCCTTTCGCAGCCGCGTCGCGGGCGGCTCGGTGAACTCAGCGTCCACATCATCGGTGTGATACGACAACAACGCCGTCGGCAAGTGATCACTGAACGGATAGACGATCAGTGAGCGGCCCGGCTCCATCAACCACGCGCCGTCCTCCAGCGCCAGATCGCTGAGCTTTCCGGGCAATTCGAATGTCGCGATGATGTGGTTGAGTCGACGCACGTTTTTCTCGTGCGGCCCGAACACCAGTGCGCGGACAGTGGAGCGTAGCCCGTCAGCACCCACCACCAGGTCGAACTCCTCGGTGGTCACGGCTCCGTCGGCGTTGTTGGTCAACGTCACCGACACGCTCCCGTCGTGCTGGTCGATCTTCGTGGGCACCGCGCAATACCGGATTTCCATGTCATCGGGCAGGGCTTGGAATGCCGCGGCCTCCACGTCCCCGCGAAGCGCCGCCCACGCCTCGCCCGGCAGGTCGGCGAAACTCATCCCGACGCGCCGGTTGCCCAGGCGGTCGTAGTCGTAGGCAACCCCAGTCGGACGGCGGTCGTGTAGGTGCAAGGCGACGCCTAACCGCTCCGCGGCCGACCGGCCCGACCCGAAAATTCCTACGAAGTAGCCGCCCGTGCGGCGGGCTGCGGCGCGTTCGACGATCACCGGCGCCCACCCGATCTGATGCAACCGCAGCGCCGTGGCCATACCGCTGATACCCAACCCGACGATGAGGGCCCTCCGACCACCCGCCGATGTGTCGCGCATGGGCATCCCTTCTAATCCAAACGCGAATTTCGATTCCGATCTTAGACCGGTGGAACGGTTGTTGCAACACCCCGTCACAGCACAGACGTTGCACCGGCTGTGAGGTCAACCTTGCAGGTGTCGACGGCTCTGTGCGGTCAGGGCGGTCACCTGTAGACGTGAGTGGGAACGCGGCCTACGATCTGAACCAGAATTCGCATTCGCCGTATGATCAGGTCCTCGTCGCCAGGGTGACGGCCCAGGCCTGCCCCGATCCTGGCCGTCCGATGCGATGTGGTTGCTTGCCGAGCCGACAACAGACAGGGATTGCATGTTGAGGACAGCGCGCCGGTTCTGGCTGCCGCTGCTGGTGTTGGTGGCGGTCGCGATCGGGGGGATCGTCGTGTACCGGATGCACGGGATCTTCGGATCCCGGTGTGCTGGTCGCTGCGGTCGGTGTTCGACACCTTGGATGGCATCGACACGCTCAGTGACGCCTTCGGCGACCTGATCCCCCAGATGGACAAACTCGACGCAATCATGCCGCAAATGCTCAAACTGCTGGAACCGATGCTCACGATGATGAAGTCGATGCACAACATGATGCTGGGGATGCACAGCACCATGGCCGGCCCTGCAGGACCAAGGTGCTGCGATGCAGGGCAAAGGCAATGCAATGGGTCAGGCTTTCGATACCTCCAAGAACGACGACTCGTTTTACCTGCCGCCGGAAGTGTTCGACAATCCCGACTTCAAGCGCGGGATGAACATGTTCATCTCACCGGACGGAAAAGCGGTGCGCTTCATCATCTCTCACCTCGGCGACCCGGCCACCGCTGAGGGCATCGCCCATGTCGACGCCATCCGCAACGCCACCTTCGAAGCCATCAAAGGCCCCGCTGGAAAACGCCCGCATCTGCATCGCCGGCACCGCCGCCACCGCCAAAGACATGAAAGAGGGAGCCACCTACGACCTGTTGATCCCCGGAGTGGGAGCACTGATTCTGATCTTTGTCGTCATGCTGGTCTTGACCCGCGCGGTCATCGCCGCCGCGGTCATCGTCGGCACCGCGCTGCTGTCCCTGGGGTACATCGTTCGGCCTTTCGGTGCTCATCTGGCAGTACATCCTGGGCATCCAATTGCACTGGATGATCCTGGCCATGTCGGTAATCATCCTGCTGGCGGTGGGATCCGACTACAACCTGCTGCTGGTGTCCCGATTCAAAGAAGAGATCCACGCCGGCATCAAGACCGGCATCATCCGATCGATGGCCGGCACCGGCGCCGTCGTCACCTCCGCCGGCCTGGTGTTCGCGTTCACCAGGCTCTCCTTCGGCCTTAGCGCCCTGGTCATCCTGGCCCAGGTCGGCAGCACCATCGGAATGGGCCTACTGTTCGACACCCTGGTCGTGCGCTCCTTCATGACCCCCTCGATCGCTGCCCTGCTGGGCCGCTGGTTCTGGTGGCCGCAACGCATACGCACCAGGCCCGTCCCGCGCGTAACTGCCGCTCTAAACCCGCGCCTAACTGCCGCTCTAAACCATAGCGCCGCAACGTGATTAGACTCGGCGTAGCTGCGCTGCGGTTGCACTGCGGCGGGGTTGTCGGCGTGCCGGCCTATGCTTTCCCGGGTGGATGGGCAACGGCGCGGGCGCGGTCGCTGGTGGAGCGGTTCGACGGGTTCGACTAGGACTACTGGATGAACTGCGAGTGCGGCATGCGCTCCAGGGTGACCGCGGCTGTCTATCACGAGCGCGAGACGATTGATGCGGTGCATCTATGACTGCGTGAGGCACACAGGCCCACAGCCGACAGTGAAGCGGGCAATTTCCGCGGCCCGCCGTTTATGAGCGGGTCGGACCACCTCGACGAGATGCCGGGCGCTCATCGTGGATGTCTCGCGCGTATCGCGTGGCGGTGCCGCGCAGGAACGCGTCGGCGAACACCGTGCATGCCTGGTCCAGCTCGGGCAGGTTGACCTCGGGGACGTTGTCGACGGCCGGCCGCAGCATGGTGTGCACCGCGATCGGTGCGATCATCTGCTGGATGAGCAACGCCAGCGGCAGATCGCGGATACGCCCGGCGGCGACCTCGGCCGCTAGCCACTGGCCCAGGCCGGCGAGCATGCGCGGGGCGGTGTGTTGGGCCAGGGCCTGCACGGCGGACCCGGTCGGACGGGCCAGCGCCTCGGCGAGCATCGCCGGCGCTACCCGCGGTTCGCGGCTGAACGCCTCTGCCAAGATCCGGTAGATCCGATGCACCGTTTCGGTGAGTTCGGTGTGCGTGCCGGAGATCGCTTCGTCTAGGTCCAGGATTGGGCCGTAGCGATCAAAAACCGCACGCAACAATTCGTCGCGACCACCGAACACCGCATACAGGCTGTGCACCGAGCAGTTCGCCTGGGCCGCAACCGCTTCCAACGTCACCGCGGCCAAGCCACGGTCACTGATCAACGACGCTGCTGCCCGTACCGCACGTTCGCGCACCGGCGGGCGGCCACCCGGTTCCACACCCGCGGTGCGCACGGCGTCGTCCAACGGTTGGCGGGAACCGCCCAACCGCCGCACCAGCGTGCTGCGCGACACCCCGGCCTCGCGGGCGATCGCGATCAGCGGCACATCGGCCACGTCCCTCCCGAGATTCTCGGCGGCACGCAACGCGGCCTCGACCAAGTCGGTAGCAACCTCGTTCGTGGTTGTTGACACAAGTATCACTTCAGTCGGTAATCGACTATCAGCCCGTGGTGGTGCATCGCGCGTCCACGGTAAGTCCAGCCCGCCGGGGCGCCTGAGTGAGTAGCCCTGCCGGCCAACCGACTTGCCGCGGACACGGTCGCTACCGACGATCCTCTAGCGGCGTGGCGTCGAACTGCAGAAAGTCTTCGATGCCTACCACACGCATCAGCAGCGACGCCCAGACTGGTAAAAGTTCACGAGCTTCACGGCCCACCCGTCGTGGCTGGGTTATTCGATAGCGACGTCCGGCCCGAGTCATCTCGCCACCGCCCGCGGCCAAGAGGTTGAGCACCCACGCCGAATTGTGATCGTAGGCCAGCCCGACCACCCACCCGTCGGGCGTGGGGTAGGCCTGCACGGGGGTGTCGTAAGACCGGCCGCTGCGCCTGCCTCGGTGGTGCAGGACGGCGAAGGGCGGTAGGCGGCGGAGCAGTGGCTGGGCGAGCGGATTCAGGTGGCGCGGCAAGACGGCCATCCGGCGGGGAAATGTCATTGCGTGGATCCTTTGTGTTGGGACTTGTTGTTGGGAATTCCGGCTGGCGCTAGGCGTCAGGTGCGGTCCGCGCAGGTCGGTTGGCCTGTGGTGCGCGGCGGGCGAATTTCGGAGCGTGTTCGGGTCTGACGCCGACCCCCATCAGGTAAGCAGGGACCACCGATAGCCAGGGGAAGCGGGCAATGACGGACAGTAGCTTTCTGGGTGCCGGCATCCGGCCGGCCATAGCGCGTTCCATCACCGCGTGCAGCAGGCGTTGCAACGTCTGGGTGACCACTGTGGCTGGCACACGGCGCCGCTGAACGGCGGCCAGGTCCTTGTCGGTGACGCGGTGCTCGCGGAGCGGATCGGCGAGCACGGTCGCCGCGGCCACCGCGTCCTGGACGGCGAGGTTGATGCCGACCCCCCCGGCCGGGGACATCGCGTGCGCGGCGTCGCCGATGCACAGCAGCCCCGCGGTGTGCCAGCGGCGCAGCCGGTTCAGCCGGATATCCAATAGCTTGATGTCGTCCATGGATTTCAGGCCGTCAACGGCGTCGGACAGTTCGGGTATGGCGTCGGCGATGTCGCGGCGCAGGGCCTCGACCCCCCGCGCCCGTAGTTGGGCATCGGCCCCTTTACGGATGAAATAGCCGGTCTGCAGGTAACCCTCGCGCGGGATGACCCCGACGAGCGAGCCGTCCTTGAACCGCGGCACCAATGTCTCCGCGACACCTTTCACCGCTGGGAGCCGAAACCACCACACGTCCATGTTCACCCGGTACTCACGCGGGATGAGTCCGGCCTCGCGGCGGCACTGCGACCAGCGCCCGTCGCACGCAATCGTCAGGTCGGCGCGCAGTTCGCCCGGCCCATCGGGGCTGTCGTAGCGCACGCCGACCACCCGGCCCGACTCGTAGAGCAGCCCGGTGACCTCGTGGCTCATGCGCAAGGTGAATGTCGGCTCCTGCCGTCCGGCCTCGGCCAGCAGGTCGAGGAAATCCCACTGCGGCACCATGGCGACATAGGGATGTGGTAAGCGCAGCCGGGTGAAGTCGACCACGTTCACCGAACGGCCGTCGGGCAGGTCAAACCCCCACCGCTCGAACCTCCTCTGCGGGAGCGCGGCGAACTGGTCGTACAGGCCGAGCTCATCCAGCAGCCGCAGCGTCGAGGGATGCACGGTATCCCCACGGAAATCTCTGAGGAAGTCCACATGCTTCTCCAGCACGGTGACCTCCACGCCCCCGCGCGCCAGCAACAGACCCGCCACCATCCCGGCAGGCCCCCCGCCGACGACCACGCATGTTGTCTTCTCACTCATTGAACACTCCTCGCAGGTGCGGGCGGCGCGGCTCAGCCTGATACTCAGTTACAGATTACCCTTATACATGTATCTGCAATCGTATGAAACCATTTCGCGTAGATGTGGCTTCCGTCACTGTGCGCGGAAGCCCTTCCAGCTTGGCAATCGGACCAGATGGACAGGTGGCCAGACGGCGAGACAGTCACGGTGGCCAGGCCCGTCCGTGAGAGACTTGCGGCATGCAGGACGCCACGCTGGTGTTGCTCCGCCACGGCGAGAGCGAGTGGAACGCGCGCAATTTGTTCACCGGCTGGGTCGACGTCGACCTGACTGATACGGGCCGGGCTGAGGCGGTGCGAAGCGGCGAGTTGATGGCCGAGCAGAACCTGTTGCCCGACGTGGTGTACACGTCGCTGCTGCGGCGCGCGATCACCACCGCAAACCTGGCGTTGGACACCGCCGACCGGCACTGGATTCCGGTACGGCGCAGCTGGCGGCTCAACGAACGCCACTACGGCGCGCTGCAGGGCCTTAACAAGTCCGATATCAGGGCCCGTTACGGCGAAGAACAGTTCATGGTGTGGCGGCGCAGCTACGACACCCCGCCGCCGCCGATCGAGAAGGGCAGCCAGTTCAGCCAGGACGCAGACCCCCGCTATGCCAACATCGGGGGTGGTCCGCTGACCGAATGCCTGGCCGATGTGGTGGCCCGGTTTGTGCCGTATTTCACCGACGTCATCGTGCCGGACTTGCGCGTGCGTAAGAAGGTGCTGATCGCCGCATCCGGCAACTCGTTGCGCGCCCTGGTCAAGTACCTGGACGACATGTCCGACGACGAGGTCGTCGGGCTGAACATTCCGACCGGCGTTCCGCTGCGCTATGACCTGGATGCGGAGCTGAGACCGGTGGTTCCAGGCGGCACGTATCTCGACCCGGAGGCGGCGGCCGCGGGTGCGGCCGCGGTAGCGAGTCAGGGCACCACGTAGCTCTCGAGGAGATCGAGTGGCCAGCTATGACACGCCATCGAAAAGCGTGCCATAACCGGCCACTCGGCGCAGTCTCGGCCTGAGTCATTAGCGGCCCACTCGCCGGCCGGCTCGCCGAGTTAAGACCGTTCTTGGCGACGGCTCGGCAAACATCACATGAACATCAGCCGAATACCTGTGTCGGAAGGTGTGACTTGTGCGATTTTGGCCGCGCGCCGCTGGGGCAGCGTTCACGGGATTTGTACGATTTTTATGTGACCGTGTTCTCGGCAGTGTTGCTGGCCGGGGTCTCGTCTCTGCTGGCACTTGCCGTGGGTATTGCCGCAGGAACCCGGCTGGCACCGCGGGTCGTCGAACATCGGCAACGAGTGGCCGCCGAGCGGGCCGGGATCACCGTCGCACAGATGCTGCAGCGCATCGTCGCACTGATGCCGGTGGGCACCGCGGTGGTGGACACCCATCGCGACGTGGTCTACTTCAACGACCGGGCCAGGGAGCTGGGCTTGGTGCGTGACCGCCAGCTTGACGAGCAGGCCTGGCAGGCGGCGCGACGCGCGCTGGCGGGGGACGACGTCGAGTTCGACCTGTCACCGGGCAAGCGTGTGACTGTGGGCCGGTCCGGGTTGTCAGTGCGCGGACAAGCCCGGCTGCTGAGCGAAGAAGACCGCCGGTTCGCCGCGGTCTTCGTCTACGACCAGTCCGAGTATGCCCGGATGGAGGCGACCAGGCGTGACTTCGTGGCCAATGTCAGCCACGAGCTCAAGACCCCGGTCGGTGCCATGGCCGTGCTCGCCGAGGCCCTGCTGGCCTCGACCGACGACCCCGAGACGGTGCGTCACTTCGGCGAGAAGGTGCTCGGCGAGGCCAACCGACTGGGGGACATGGTCGGCGAGCTGATCGAGCTGTCCCGGCTGCAGGGCGCCGAGCGGTTGCCTGACTTGACCGACGTCGACGTCGATATCGTTGTAGCCGAGGCGATTTCACGTCACAAGGTGGCCGCCGACAATGCCGATATCGAGGTCCGCACCGATGCCCCGAGCGGCTTGCGGGTGCTGGGCAACCAGGCCTTGCTGGTCACCGCGCTGGCCAACCTGGTGTCCAATGCGATCGCGTATTCGCCGCGCGGATCGCTGGTGACGATCAGCCGCCGCCGCCGCGCCGACAACATCGAGATCGCCGTCACCGACCGGGGTATCGGCATCGCGCGCGAAGATCAGGAGCGGGTATTCGAGCGGTTCTTCAGGGGCGACAAGGCGCGCTCGCGGGCAACCGGCGGGACCGGGCTGGGCCTGGCGATCGTCAAGCACGTCGCGGCCAATCACAACGGCAGCATCGGGCTGTGGAGTCAGCCGGGGACCGGGTCGACGTTCACGTTGTCCATCCCGGCGTATCAGGACATCAGCGAGGAAGCCGATCAACCGTCGGGGCGCGATACGCGGCCCAACAGGTCCCAACGAGAGGAAGAACTAAGTCGATGACCAGTGTGCTGATCGTGGAGGACGAGGAGTCGCTGGCCGATCCGCTGGCATTCCTGTTACGCAAGGAGGGTTTTGAGGCCACGGTGGTGACCGACGGGCCGTCGGCGCTCGCCGAGTTCGACCGGTCCGGCGCTGACATCGTGCTGCTCGATTTGATGTTGCCGGGGATGTCGGGCACCGACGTGTGCAAGCACTTGCGTAGCCGTTCCAGCGTACCGGTGATCATGGTGACCGCCCGGGACAGCGAAATCGACAAGGTCGTCGGCCTGGAGCTGGGCGCCGACGACTACGTGACCAAACCCTATTCGGCGCGCGAGTTGATCGCCCGGATCCGCGCGGTGCTGCGCCGCGGCGGCGAGGACGACTCCGACGCTACCGACGGCGTCCTGGAGTCCGGGCCGGTGCGGATGGATGTCGAGCGGCACGTCGTCTCAGTGAACGGTGAGCCGATCACGTTGCCGCTCAAGGAATTCGACTTGCTCGAATATCTGATGCGCAACTGCGGGCGGGTGCTGACCCGCGGTCAGCTGATCGACCGGGTGTGGGGCGCCGACTACGTCGGCGACACCAAGACACTCGACGTCCACGTCAAGCGGTTGCGGTCCAAGATCGAGGCGGACCCGGCCAACCCGGTGCACCTGGTGACGGTGCGCGGCCTGGGCTACAAGCTGGAGGGGTAAGGCAGGGCGGCGACGATCTTGTCCGCGACCGCCACCGCCAGCGCCATGATCGACACCTGCGGGTTGACCTCCGGGCAGCTGGGCAGGATCGACGCGTCGGCGACCCAGATCCCGTCGACGCCGCGCAGCCGCCCCGTCTCGTCGACCGGGCAGCGCTGTTCGTCGGCGCCGGCGGCCGCGGTGCCCGTCGGGTGAAAAGCGGCCAGGTGCAAGCTTTTCGGGTTGATGCGGCGCAGCACTTCCTGCAGCGCCGGCAGCGACGTCACCGCCGTCGCGGCGGGCAGACCGGTGAGCACCTCGACCGCGACGGCGTCTTCCCGCCCGGTTCGACCCTGCCGCCCGAGCGGGAGCTGGCCGAGCAGCTCGGTGTCAACCGCACATCGCTGCGACAGGGCCTGGCCCGGCTGCAGCACATCGGGCTGATCGAGGCCGCCAGGGCAGCGACCCGGAGGGCCTGACCCATCCCGCGGTGGTCGAGGCGCTGGTGCGCAAACTGGGGCCCGACTTTCTCGTCGAGCTGCTTGAAATCCGCACGGCTTTCGGCGCGCTCATCGGGCGTCTTGCCGCCGAGCGCAGCACGCCCGACGACGCCACCGCATTACGCGCCGCCTGGGCGGCTGTGCAGGCCGGGGACACTGCTGCGGCGAGGCAGGCGGCCGACCTCGCCTTCTTCCGGTGCTCATCCACGCCACCCGCAACCGGGCGCTGGGGTAGTTGTATCGCTGGGTCGAGCACGCCTTCGGTGGCCGCGAGCACGAGCTCACCGCGGCCTACGACCACGCCGACGCGGTGGTGACCGAGCTGCGGGCGATCACCGAGGCCGTTGTGGCGCGGGACGCGACGGCGGCAGCGGCGACGGTCGAGGAGTACCTGCACGCCAGCGCGCTGCGCATGGTCGAGTCGTACAAAAGTGCTTACGAACGCGACTAAGAGCCTGCGGATACCCGGCGAGACAGCCTTTCTCTCAACGTGATATAGCATGTGCTACTAATTTTGGGAACTTACATACCCCAGGTTGCGGTGCTGATGTGGCCGGTGTGGCCGCTGATTCGTCAGGTCATAGGCGCGATGGCGCACGCCCATCCCCGCTGCTGCAGCAGGCGCGAAAACGGCCCGCCACTCAACGCCCCGGCACAACCGAGCCGCTACTCTGCCGCCCCTGTCGCCGGGTGTATTGCGATGAGCCCTAATGCGCTGCGCCGCTTACACATTGCCGCCAATTCGGCGTAGGCCTTCTCGCCGATCAGCTCAGTGAGTTCGGCGGCCAGGCTTTCCCACACCTGTTTGGCGCCGACGTGAGCGGCCGGATGGCCGGTGCAGTACCAGTGCAAGTCGGCGCCCCCAGCGCCCCAACCGCGGCGGTCGTATTCGGTGATGGTGGTCTTGAGGATTTCGCTGCCGTCGGGGCGCGTCACCCATTCCTGGCTGCGCCGGATCGGCAATTGCCAGCAGACGTCGGGTTTCATGGTCAGCGGGTGCACGCCGAGCCGAAGGGCCGCGGTGTGCAGCGCGCAGCCGCGACCGGCCTTGAACCCGGGCCGGTTCAAGAAGATGCAGGCACCCTTGTATTTGCGAGTGCGCCACTGGGATTCACCATCGTGCTCGTCGAGCTCCAGGTAGCCCTTGCGGCCCAAGCCCTTCTCCCGGAATTGCCAGTCGTCGTCGGTCAGCTTGGACACGGCGTCGTCGACCCGGGCACGGTCGTCGTCGTCGCACAAAAACGCCCCGTGTGAGCAACACCCGTCATCGGGCCGGCCGGCCACGGTGCCGCGGCAGGCCGGTGTGCCGAACACACACGTCCAGCGCGACAGCAACCAGGTGAGGTCGGCCGCGATCAGGTGCTCGGGATTGTCCGGGTCGTAGAACTCCACCCATTCACGGGCGAAATCCAATTCGACCTCGCCTGGGTGGTCTGGCTGCGGGGTTGCCACAATTTCCAACGGTAGACGAGATTCTTGCCGCCCGACCGGCGCTTAGTTTTCCCGCCCAAACCCACCGTAAAGTTGTTTCGTGCGATTAGGCGTGCTCGACGTGGGCAGTAACACGGTCAATCTGCTGGTGGTGGACGCTCACCGTGGCGGGCATCCGACACCGATGAGTTCGACGAAGGACACGCTGCGGCTGGCCGAGACCATTGACAGCTCCGGCAAGATCACTCGGCGCTGGGTTGACAAGCTGATCTCGACGATCGACGAGTTCGCCACGATCGCGGTCAGCTCAGGCTGTGCCGAACTGATGGCCTTCGCCACCTCCGCGGTCCGCGATGCCAAGAACTCCGAGGACGTGCTGGCCCGGGTGCGCGCGGAGACCGGTGTCGATCTGCAGGTGCTGCGGGGTGTCGACGAGTCGCGGCTGACCTTTCTGGCGGTGCGCCGGTGGTACGGCTGGAGCGCCGGACGAATCCTCAACCTCGACATCGGCGGTGGGTCACTGGAGTTGTCCAGCGGCGTCGACGAGGAGCCCGAGGTCGCGTTGTCGCTGCCGCTGGGCGCCGCGCGACTCACCCGTGAGTGGCTGCCCGACGATCCGCCTGGCCGGCGCCGAGTCGCTATGCTGCGTGATTGGCTCGACACCGAGCTGGCCGAACCCAGCGCGACCCTGCTGAAAGCCGGCAGCCCCGAACTTGCGGTAGGAACGTCGAAGACGTTTCGCTCGCTGGCGCGTCTCACCGGTGCGGCGCCGTCGGCCGCCGGACCACGGGTGAAGAGGACACTCACGGCCAGCGGCCTCAGACAACTCATATCTTTCATCTCTAGGATGACGACCGCTGACCGTGCAGAACTGGAAGGAGTAAGTGCCGAGCGGGCGCCGCAGATCGTGGCGGGCGCTCTGGTGGCGGAGGCGAGTATGCGAGCGCTGTCGATAGAAACTGTGGATCTCTGCCCGTGGGCACTGCGGGAAGGTCTTATTTTGCGGAAACTCGACAGCGAAGCCGACGGAACCGCCCTCGTGGAGACGTCCGTGAGCGATGCTAGAAGCCAACACGTTGATCGGGCTGCGGTTGACCGCTCGAGAGGCGACACACGATGACTGGACCACACTCCGACACCCAGGACACCCCGAGCCCAAGCACTCGGCCGATCTCGGTGGCCGAATTACTGGCCAAGAATGAATTGATCGGCGCTCCACCGGTCACCGGGCGCCGCCGTCGTCGGCGCGGCAACACCGACGCGGTGACGGTCGCCGAGCTGACCGGTGAGATCCCCGTCATCAGTGGCGAAGAGCACCATGACGAGACCACCCATCCGAGCCCGGCAACGCACGCCCAACCCGCCAATGGGGGAGTCCGACTCGCCGAACCGGTTCCCGAAGAGCAGCCTGAACCGCTCCAGGAGGAGCCCAAGACCGCGTACTGGTCCGAACCAGAGCCGCGCTGGCCCGAATCCCCGCCGCAGACTCAGCCCGAACCGGGGCCGCCGCGCAGTGCCTATCCACGGCCGCTGCGCCCGAGCGCCGAGCGCAGTGGGGCGGAGCCGCAATCCGGTGCTGAGGGGATGAGTCCTGACCCGCTGGAGGATTACGCTGACATCCCGGTCGACGTTATGGACACCGATGTGCGCGAAGCGGAACCAGCGACCGAGGATTCAGCGTACGACGTACGCTCCTACCTGCGCGCTTCGGCGAGTCGGCTGTTCAGCGGGAAGGTGACCGCCTGGGAGGTGGCCCGACGGCGCTTCGGCATGGCCGGCGAGCCCGACGGCGCTGAGTCGCTGGCAGCCGACGAGGAACTCGACGACGACCACGTCGATATCGAGGACGACCTCGCCGGCGACGTCGAGGATTCCTACGCGCGGCCGGCCCGAGCCGAGGTGCTGCTGCGCGGCGGGTTGGTCGTGCTGCAGTCGATGTTGGCGGTGGCGTTCGGTGCCGGGTTGTTCATCGCCTTCGATCAGCTGTGGCGATGGAACAACATTGTGGCGTTGGTGCTTTCGGTGCTGGTCATCCTTGGCCTGGTGGTCGGGGTGCGGGTAGTCCGCAGAACCGAGGACATCGCCAGCACGTTGATCGCGGTCGCGGTGGGGGCGTTGGTCACACTGGGGCCGCTCGCGCTGCTGCAATCGGGCTAGGTGCCCGAGAAGCACAGTGCGCCCAGCCATCAAGGTCGGTCTCTCGACGGCCTCGGTCTACCCGTTGAGGGCCGAGGCCGCCTTCGACTATGCGGCCAGGCTCGGCTACGACGGGGTCGAGCTGATGGTGTGGGGCGAGTCGGCCAGCCAGGACATCGATGCCGTCGAGAAGCTCTCGGAGCGGTACCACGTGCCAGTGCTGTCGGTTCACGCACCCTGCCTGCTGATCTCGCAGCGGGTGTGGGGCCCCAACCCGATTCCCAAACTGGAACGCAGCGTGCGGGCCGCCGAACAGCTCGGCGCGCAGACGGTCGTGGTGCATCCACCGTTCCGCTGGCAACGTCGTTACGCCGAAGGATTCTCCGCGCAGGTTGCGGACTTGGAAGTGTCCAGCGACGTGCTGGTGGCCGTCGAGAACATGTTCCCGTTCCGGGCGGATCGGTTCTTCGGGGCCGACCAGTCGAGGGAGCGGATGCGCAAGCGTGGTGGTGGCCCGGGTGCGGCGATCTCAGCGTTCGCACCGTCCTATGACCCGTTGGACGGCGACCACGCGCACTACACGCTGGATTTGTCGCACACCGCGACGGCGGGCACCGACGCGCTGGAGATGGCCCGGCGGATGGGTTCGGGGCTGGTGCATCTGCACCTGTGTGACGGCAGCGGGCTGCCGGTCGACGAGCACCTGGTGCCCGGGCGGGGCACCCAACCCACCGTCGAGGTGTGCCAGCTGCTGGCCGCAAGGGGCTTCGCCGGCCACGTCATCCTGGAGGTGAGCACCTCAAGCGCGCGGTCGGCGCGGGAGCGCGAAGCCATGTTGACCGAGTCGTTGCAGTTCGCCCGCAAGCACCTGATGCGTTGATGCCTAAGGACACCGATGGACTCGTTGTTCACCGCCGCGATGGCGCTGCGCGAAGTCGACCCCGACAGCGGGGCGAATGGCCGCGTCTTCGAAGGTGAGCTGAACGAGCACTGGACGATCGGGCCCAAGGTGCACGGCGGCGCGATGCTGGCAATGTGCGCGAACGCGGCCCGCACCGCCCACGGAGATTCGCCCGGCGACGATGCGGGCCGTGCAACGGCCCGAGGAGACGCCGGGCCATTGGACCGAGTCCAGCCGGTCGCGGTATCGGCCAGCTTCCTGTGGGCGCCCGATCCCGGGCCGATGCGGCTGGCGACGTCGATCCGCAAACGTGGACGCCGGATCAGCGTCGTCGATGTCGAGCTCACCCAGGGCGAGCGCACCGCGGTGCACGCCGTGGTCACGCTCGGCCAGCCGGAGCATCTGGCCCCGCCGCTGCTGTCGGCGAACCCGGTGGTGGACCTGATGGCGCCCGAACCGCCCGACGGTATCGCCCCGATCGGCCCTGGCCACCCGATGGCTGGCCTGGTGCACCTGGCCGAAGGCTGCGATGTGCGGCCGCTGGTTTCGACGCTGGAGCCCAGTACCGACGGGCGGCCACCGATGATCCAGATGTGGGTGCGGCCGCGCGGGGTGGCGCCGGACGTGCTGTTCGCGCTGATGTGCGGTGACGTATCAGCGCCGGTGAGCTTCGCGGTGGGCCGCACCGGATGGGCGCCAACCGTGCAGCTCACCGCGTATCTGCGGGGGCTGCCGGCAGACGGCTGGCTGCGCGTCGTGTGCACCTGTGTGCAGATCGGGCAGGACTGGTTCGACGAGGACCACATCGTCGTCGACTGCGAGGACCGCATCGTCGTGCAGACCCGCCAGCTGGCGATGGTGCCCGCTCGATAGCCGCCAGCGTCTGCAATGCTTGCCGGCATGGCCAGAATCGCGATCATTGGCGGCGGCAGTATCGGCGAAGCCTTGCTCTCGGGTCTGCTGCGGTCCGGGCGGCAGGTCAAAGACCTGGTAGTGGCCGTACGGATGCCCGATCGCGCCAGATACCTGGCGGAGACCTATTCGGTGTTGGTGACGTCGGTGACCGATGCTGTGCAGAATGCGACGTTCGTCATCGTCGCGGTGAAGCCCGCTGATGTCGAGTCGGTGATCGTGGAGATCGCCCAAGCGGCCGCCCGGGCCGAAGACGAGCAAGTGTTCGTCACCGTCGCCGCCGGTGTCACCACCACGTACTTCGAATCCAAGCTGCCGGCCGGGACGCCAGTGGTGCGCGCGATGCCCAATGCGCCGGCGCTGGTCGGCGCAGGGATGAGCGCGCTGGCCAAGGGCCGCTTCGTCACCGCGGAACAGCTCAAGGACGTCTCCGCCCTGTTCGACGCCGTCGGCGGCGTGCTGACTGTTCCCGAAGCACAACTGGACGCGGTGACGGCGGTGTCCGGTTCGGGTCCGGCGTATTTCTTTCTGATGGTCGAGGCTTTGGTGGACGCCGCTGTCGGGGTGGGCCTGAGCCGCCAGGTGGCCACCGAGCTGGTCGCGCAGACCCTAGCCGGATCGGCGGCGATGCTGCTGGAGCGGATGGAGCACGACCGGCAATCGGCCGGTGACGCCGCGCTGGGCTTCGGCGTAGACACCACCGCGGCGCAGCTGCGCGCCACTGTCACCTCACCAGCCGGTACCACGGCCGCCGGGCTGCGCGAACTCGAAGGCGGCGGTTTCCGAGCGGCAGTCGACGCGGCGGTACGGGCCGCGAAAAACCGCGCTGAGCAGCTAAGAATCACATCAGAGTAATTCACAATTTTTCCGCAGATTATCCCCCCACCCGTCGCAATAACCCCACTAGTCCCGCTATTCTCCTCGTTGTATGCACGTGTCGGTCAGCGGAGGGGAAGCCGCTGGGATGGGCGTGCCTGACTGGAATGGGTTGCGATGACGTCTACCAACGGGCCATCGGCGCGGGATTCTGCTGGCGGTAAATCGGCGCGGGACACCGGTTCCCCCGACGGCCCGCCCACTAGGACTCAATTTCTGACCGTGGCCGAGGTGGCCGCGCTGATGCGGGTCTCCAAGATGACGGTCTACCGGTTGGTGCACAACGGAGAGCTGCCAGCGGTTCGCGTCGGGCGGTCCTTCCGGGTGCATGCCAAGGCCGTGCACGACATGCTGGAGACCTCCTACTTCGACGCAGGCTGACCGGCTATCGCACCGCCGACCGCACGGCGCGCGTCGTCGCCGGGCGGTTTTGGTGTTTCGTGCGGCCAGCCGGGTAAAGTGTCCCGGTCTTTAGAAACCGGCCACAGGTCAGATAGCGGAGTTCATGGGTTCAGTCATCAAGAAGCGGCGCAAGCGCATGTCGAAGAAGAAGCACCGCAAACTTCTGCGCCGCACCCGCGTGCAGCGCAGAAAACTCGGTAAGTAAACTCCGCACGCGTCCGCCGTGACTCGGCGGTAACGACGTTGTCGCCCCTGGCCGTTACGCTATCGGGGTGGATTCGTCGGGCGATCGGACAGGCAGCGGAACCCGCAGCAGCGACACCGTGCATTATCCCAAAGTTGTGCTGGTCACCGGCGCGTGCCGGTTTCTGGGCGGCTACCTGACCGCCCGGCTCGCGCAGAACCCGCTGATCAACCGGGTGATCGCGGTGGACGCGATCGCACCCAGCAAGGACATGATGCGCCGGATGGGACGCGCCGAATTCGTCCGTGCGGATATTCGTAATCCCTTTATCGTCAAGGTGATTCGAAATAGCAACGTCGACACCGTGGTGCACGCGGCAGCTGCGTCGTACGCGCCGCGGTCCGGTAGCGGCGCGGCGTTGAAGGAACTCAACGTGATGGGTGCGATGCAACTGTTCGCGGCCTGCCAAAAGGCGCCATCGGTCCGTCGTGTCGTGCTCAAGTCGACCTCGGAGGTGTACGGGTCGAGCGCCCATGATCCGGTGGTGTTCACCGAGGACAGCGGTAGCCGTCGTCCCTTCCACGAAGGTTTTCCCAAGGACAGCCTCGACATCGAGGGCTACGCGCGCGGGCTGGGCCGGCGCCGGCCGGATATTGCGGTGACCATTCTGCGGCTGGCCAACATGATCGGGCCGGCGATGGACACTACGCTGTCGCGATACCTGGCCGGGCCGTTGGTTCCGACGATTATCGGCCGCGATGCGCGACTGCAGTTGCTGCATGAGCAGGATGCGCTGGGCGCGCTGGAGCGCGCCGCGATGGCCGAGAAGGCTGGCACGTTCAACATCGGCGCCAGCGGTATCATTATGTTGTCGCAGGCGATCCGGCGGGCAGGCCGGATCCCACTGCCGATACCCGGGTTCACACTCTGGGCGCTCGATTCGCTGCGACGGGCTAACCGGTACACCGAGATCAACCGCGAGCAACTCGATTACTTAAGTTACGGCCGGGTGATGGACACCACCAGAATGCGGGTCGAGCTCGGCTATCACCCGAAGTGGACGACGGCTGAGGCGTTCGACGATTACGTACGCGGCCGAACTATCACTCCCATTATCGACCCACAGTGGGTACGATCCTTGGAGAACCGGGCGGTGGCGGCAGCGCAGCGTTGGGGTAGGCGTAGACCAATTCCATGGGGCGGGGGTTAGGTAAACATCGTGGCTGGCGATACCAGGGCCAAAGTCATTCCGCTACATACAAATCCGGGTCGCGCAGCAGCACAGCGGCGCGCCAGTGAACGGGCCGAGGCGTCCCGTCGTCATCCCTCTTTGCTCTCCGACCCGCGCAGCCGGGCGTCGGCTGAGCAGATCGCCGCGGTGGTGCGCGAGATCGATCAGCGCCGCCGTGCGACGGCGGCAACTGAAGCGCCGCTCAATGACTTGGCTCAGCGTGTCGCCGCGGTTGCCGAATTCCTCCGGCAGCGGCTGACCGGCGACTACAGCGTTGACGAGTTCGGGTTCGACCCGCACTTCAACAACGCCATTGTGCGGCCTTTGCTGAGGTTCTTCTTCAAGTCGTGGTTCCGCGTCGAGGTCAGCGGTATCGAGAACCTGCCGGACAGCGGTGCTGCCCTGGTGGTGGCCAATCACGCCGGCGTGCTGCCGATCGACGGACTGATGGCCTCAGTAGCGGTCCACGACGAACACCCGGCGCACCGCGATCTGCGGCTGCTGGGCGCCGACCTGGTGTTCAACCTGCCCATGATCGGCGAGACTGCCCGCAAGGCGGGCTGCACCATGGCGTGTGTCGCCGACGCGCACCGGCTACTGGCCGCCGGCCAGCTCACTGCGGTTTTCCCGGAGGGATACAAGGGCTTAGGGAAGAACTTCAAGGACCGCTACCGGCTGCAGCGGTTCGGTCGCGGTGGCTTCGTGTCGGCGGCGCTGCGCACCAACGCGCCGATCGTGCCGTGCTCGATCGTCGGCTCCGAGGAGATCTACCCGATGCTGGCCGATGTCAAGCTGCTGGCGCGGCTGCTCGGCGTGCCCTATTTCCCGATCACCCCGCTGTTCCCGCTGGCCGGTCCCGCCGGGCTGATACCACTGCCGTCGAAATGGCACATCGCGTTCGATGAGCCGATCTCCACCGCCGGTTACCAGCCCAGCGACGCCGACGACCCCATGGTCACCTTCGAATTGACCGATCAGGTGCGCGAGACGATCCAGCAGACGCTCTACCGGTTATTGGCCGGCCGGCGCAATATCTTCTTCGGCTGAGTTCGCCTGGTTGGCTAAGCCGGCTTCTTGACCAAGGTGAAGTGGCAGACGTCGGTGTAGCCGTTGCGGAACAGGTCGGCGCAGCCGGTCAGGTACTTCATGTAACGCTGGTAGACCTCTTCGGACTGGATCGCGATGGCCTCATCCTCGTACGCCCGCAATGAGGCCGCGCAGGTGTCCAGTGTCCGGGCGTAATGCAACCGTAATGGGACTGGACATCGTCGAAGTACGGATTGAGTATCGGCGCCCGTTCGCTCTGCAGCCCCCTGTTTCATAGCGGCCGACACTAGGTCCCGCTGCGGATCGATGCAATCGCGGCCGCCGTCATTTCAGCGTCGGCCTCCTGATGGGCCGCCTCCCCGATCATGGTGACGATGCTGGTAACCACGGCTTTACCGTCGGCGTCGGTCACCTCGCTGCGGATCTCGGCGATGACCGTGCCGTGGGATTGGATGACGGAGTCCAGGTAGGCGTCGAAATACAGCCTGTCGTGCGCCAGTATCGGCCGGTGGAACTTGAACTTCTGGTCGCGGTGGAACACCCGGGCGATGTTGATCGGAATGTCGAACTTGGTGAAGAGTTCCAGCTGCACGCGCCGCCCCGCAATCGCGAGGAATGTCAGCGGGGCCACCAGCGCGGGGTAACCCGCCTCGGCGGCGACGGCCTCGTCGTAGTGCGCGGGATGGTCGTCTTTGACCGCGCGCGCGAATTCGCGGATCTTTTCGCGTCCGACGTCGAAGTGGTCGTGGTATCGATAATGCTTGCCGATGATGTCGTGGGCTTCTACGGGAACTGACATGCAGGTGGTCTCCGCTCGCGTTAGGGCTCAGCGGGGCAGCTTATCAGCGTGATTGCCGTCGCGAGGCCACCGCGGCCAGTGCGCCGCCGGCCGCGCCCAGCGCCAGCGCCGACGGCACGCCGATCCGTGCGGCCTTGCGGGCGGTCCGGAAGTCGCGGATCTCCCAGCCCCGCTCGCGAGCCAGGCTGCGCAGGCGGGCGTCGGGGTTGATGGCGACCGCGGTGCCGACGATCGACAACAGCGGCACGTCGTTGTAGCTGTCGGAATAGGCGGTGCAGCGCTTGAGGTTGAGTCCCTCCCGGATCGCCAGCGACCGCACCGCGTGCGCTTTGCCGACGCCGTGCAGGATCTCGCCGACCAGCCTGCCGGTGAACACCCCGTCGACCGATTCGGCGACGGTGCCCAGCGCCCCGGTCAGGCCGAGCCGGCGCGCGATGGTCACCGCGAGCTCGTACGGCGTGGCGGTGACCAGCCACACCTGCTGGCCGGCGTCGAGGTGCATCTGCGCAAGCTCACGGGTACCCGCCCAGATTTTGTCGGCGATGATCTCGTCGTAGATCTCCTCGCCGAGGATCACCAGCTCCGCGGTGGACCGGCCCTCGATGAACGCCAGCGCCTTGCGCCGGCCCGCGGCGACATCGTCGCTGTTCTCCCCGATGAGCTGGAACTTGGCCTGGGCGTAGAGGAACCGGAGGACATCGCGATAGGTGAAGTACTTGCGGGCGGCCAACCCCCGGCCGAAATGCAACAGCGACGAGCCCTGCACCAGCGTGTTGTCCACATCGAAGAATGCGGCGGCGGTGAGGTCCACCGGCGGCTGCGTCTCACCCTCTTCGAGGGTGGCACGCACGTCGTCGAGCGCCCGGTCGGCGCTGGCGTTGGCGGCCAGTGCCTCGATGTCGACGCGGCCGCTGCGGTCTGCGCTGCCCGGGTCGGCGGGCTGGGCGCCGCCCGCGACGACCGACTCCGCGCTGCCCGGGTCGGTGGAAGCCATCACGGACCTCCCTTCGCTATGCCGCCGGCGCCCGTTCGGTAGCCAGTTCAACCCTATCCGGCCGGGCTGAAACCGGCGTGTGGGAGGACACCGGTGCCAAACTGGTGGCCATGAGCCGGCCACAGGTGGAGCTGTTGACCCGCAACGGATGCGCGATCTGTATGCGGGTGCATGACCGGCTGGCCGAACTGTCCTCCGAACTCGGATTCGACCTGTCCACCACCGACGTCGATGCCGCGGCGTCGGCGGGCAACCCTGGGCTGCGAGCCGAGTTCGGCGACCGCCTGCCGGTGATCCTGCTGGACGGCCGCGAACACAGCTACTGGGAGCTCGACGAGGCCCGGCTGAGAGCCGATCTAGCCTGATCCAATTACCCGGCTCCTCCTCGGCCGTAAACGGCCGCATCGTCGCCGGGTGAAGCTATTTGGTAGCCCGTTTGATAAACGTCTACCGTAGAGATCAGTTCATTGGTCAAAGCAAGGGATCAGGCCAGGTGATACTGCCGTGAGCGTCCTGCTCTTCGGGGTTTCGCACCGCAGTGCTCCGGTTTCCGTTTTGGAACAGCTGAGCACCGACGAATCCGATCAGATCAAGATCGTCGACCGGATGCTGCAGTCACCGTTGGTGACCGAGGCGATGCTGTTATCGACGTGTAACCGGGTCGAGGTCTACGCCGTGGTGGACGCGTTCCACGGCGGTCTGTCGGTGATCGGACAGGTGCTGTCCGAGCATTCCGACATGTCGATGGGCGATCTGACGAAATACGCCTATGTCCGCTACAGCGAGGCCGCCGTCGAGCATCTGTTCGCGGTCGCCAGCGGTCTGGATTCGGCGGTGATCGGCGAGCAACAGGTGCTTGGGCAGGTGCGGCGCGCTTACGCCACCGCGGAGGCCAACCGCACCGTCGGGCGCGTGCTGCACGAGCTTGCCCAGCGGGCGCTGGCGGTCGGTAAGCGGGTGCACTCTGAAACCGCGATCGACGCCGCCGGCGCCTCGGTGGTGTCGGTCGCGCTGGGTATGGCCGACCACAGGCTCGGCGGGCTGACCGGCAAGACCGCGGCGGTGGTCGGCGCTGGGGCGATGGGCGCGCTGTCGGCGGCCCACCTGACCCGCGCCGGCATCCGCGACGTTCATGTCATCAACCGGTCGTTGCCCAGGGCACAGCGGCTGGCCCGCAAGCTCCGTGAATCGGGCGCGCGGGCCGAGGCGCTCACCCTCGACCGTTTGGCCAGTGCCATCTCGGATGCCGACGTGGTGGTGAGCTGTACCGGGGCCGTGCGCCCCGTGGTGTCGTTGGCCGACGTGCATCACGCGCTGGCCGCGGCGCGGCGCGACGAAGCGGCCCAGCCGTTAGTGATTTGCGACCTGGGCATGCCGCGCGATGTCGATCCGGCGGTGGCCGGACTGCCCGGGGTCTGGGTCGTCGACATGGACCGCATCCAACACGAACCGTCGGCCCGCGCCGCGGCCACCGACGTCGACGCCGCCCGCCACATCGTCGCTGCCGAAGTTGCCACCTATCTGGCCGGGCAGCGGATGGCCGAGGTGACCCCGACCGTGACCGCGCTGCGCCAGCGGGCCGCCGAGGTGGTGGAGGCGGAGTTGCTGCGCCTGCAGAACCGGCTGCCCGGGCTGGATAACGCCCAGCGCGACGAGGTGGCCCGCGCCGTGCGCCGCGTGGTGGACAAGCTGCTGCACGCGCCGACCGTGCGGATCAAGCAGCTGGCCAGCGCCCCCGGCGGTGACAGCTACGCTGAGGCGCTGCGTGAGCTCTTCGAACTCGACCAGACCGCCGTCGACGCGCTCGCCACGGCGGGTGAATTACCGCTTGCAT
The DNA here is from genome assembly GCA_035625875.1 of Mycobacterium sp. Lineage (GTDB taxonomy): Bacteria > Actinomycetota > Actinomycetes > Mycobacteriales > Mycobacteriaceae > Mycobacterium. Next base: position 22,276 of record DASPOT010000032.1, read on the forward strand.
CAACCGAATTCGACGTCGGCACCCGCGTGCACAGCAGAAAACACCCCGCCGAGTAGCCAATTGGCCGACGTGATCCGGATAGGCACCCGGGGCAGCCTGTTGGCCACCACCCAAGCCTCCATCGTCAGAGACGCCCTTCTCGCCAATGGCCACCCTGCGGAGCTGGTGACCATCAGCACCGAGGGCGACCGGTCCTCGGCGCCCATCGCCACACTCGGGGTGGGCGCTTTCACCACCGCATTGCGTGAGGCCATCGAGGACGGCCGGGTCGACGCGGCGGTGCACTCCCATAAAGATTTGCCCACCGCCGACGATCCCCGGTTCACGGTCGCGGCGATCCCACCACGCGACGACCCCCGCGACGCGGTGGTCGCCCGCGACGGGCTGGCGCTGGCGGAGTTGCCGGCAGGCTCGCTGGTCGGCACGTCATCACCGCGGCGGGCCGCGCAGCTTACAGCACTGGGTCTCGGTTTGGAAATCCGCCCCCTACGAGGCAACCTAGATACCAGGTTGAACAAGGTACGCAGCGGTGATCTCGACGCTATCGTGGTGGCCCGGGCGGGTCTGGCCCGGCTGGGCCGTCTCGGCGATGTCACCGAGACGCTGGAGCCGGTGCAGATGTTGCCCGCGCCGGCCCAAGGCGCGCTTGCGGTCGAGTGCCGCGCCCGCGATACCGACCTGGCGGCGCTGTTGGCGGAGTTGGACGACGCCGACACCCGCGCGGCGGTCACCGCGGAGCGAGCCATGCTCGCCGAACTGGAGGCGGGTTGCTCCGCACCGGTGGGCGCGATCGCCGAGGTGGTCGAGTCCACCGATGAGGACGGCCGCGTCTTCGAGGAGCTGTCGCTGCGCGGCTGCGTGGCGGCGCTGGACGGATCCGACGTGATCCGCGCGTCCGGCATCGGCACTTCCGGTCGGGCACGAGAGCTGGGGGTCTCGGTAGCCGTGGAGCTGTTCGCGCTGGGTGCACGGGAGCTCATGTCGAGCGCGCGGCGAAACCCCGCGCGAGGAAGTGACTGGGAGTGAACAGATGACGACGCGAGGGCATAAGCTGAGGCCGGGCCACATCATCTTCGTGGGCTCCGGTCCGGGCGACCCGGGTCTGTTGACGACGCGGGCTGCCACGGTGCTGGCGAATGCCGCCCTGGTGTTCACTGACCCCGATGTGCCCGAGCCGGTGCTGGCGCTGATCGGCACCGAATTGCCGCCGGTTTCCGGGCCGGCGCCCGCTGGTGCGGAAACCGCGGCCGCCAGCGCGGCCACCGACGACACCGGTGGCGGCGCCCCGAGCCAGGCCGCGGTGGTGCCCGGCGGCCCCGACATCCGCCCGGCGCTGGGTGAGCCCGCTGAGGTGGCCAAAACGCTGATCGCCGAGGCTCGTTCAGGCGCCGATGCCGTCCGGCTGGTAGCCGGTGACCCACTGTCGGTGGATGCGGTCATCAGCGAAGTGAACGCTGTCGCGCGCTCGCACCTGCACTTCGAGATTGTGCCCGGCCTGGCCGCGAGCGCCGCGGTCCCCACCTACGCGGGCTTGCCGCTGGGCTCGGCGCACACGGTCGCCGACGTGCGCGCCGACGTGGACTGGGCGGCGCTGGCCGCAGCACCGGGTCCGCTGATCCTGCAGGCCACCGCCTCCCATCTGGCCGACGCGGCGCACACCCTCATCGACTACGGGCTGGCCGAGACCACACCATGCCTGGTGACCGCGCACGGCACCACCTGCCAGCAGCGTTCGGTCGAGACCACGCTGCAGGGATTGACCGATTCGGCCGCCATCGGCGGCACCGACCCTACCGGCCCGTTGACCGGTCCGCTGGTGGTGACCATCGGCAAGACGGTGACCAGCCGGGCCAAGCTGAACTGGTGGGAGAGCCGGGCGCTGTACGGCTGGACCGTGCTGGTGCCGCGGACCAAGGAGCAGGCCGGCGAGATGAGCGAGCGGCTGACGTCATACGGCGCGCTGCCGATCGAGGTGCCGACCATCGCCGTCGAGCCGCCGCGCAGCCCCGCGCAGATGGAGCGCGCGGTCAAGGGTCTGGTCGACGGCCGTTACCAGTGGGTGGTGTTCACCTCCACCAACGCGGTGCGCGCGGTGTGGGAGAAGTTCAACGAGTTCGGTCTGGACGCCCGCGCGTTCTCCGGGGTGAAGATCGCCTGCGTCGGGGAGGCGACCGCCGACCGGGTCCGCGCGTTCGGGATCAGCCCCGAACTGGTGCCGTCGGGGGAACAGTCCTCGCTGGGTCTGCTGGACGAATTCCCGCCCTATGACAGCGTTTTCGACCCGGTGAACCGGGTGCTGCTGCCGCGCGCCGACATCGCCACCGAGACGCTGGCCGAAGGGCTGCGCGAGCGTGGCTGGGAGATCGAGGACGTCACCGCCTACCGGACCGTGCGGGCCGCGCCGCCGCCGGCGGAAATCCGGGAAATGATCAAGACGGGCGGTTTCGACGCGGTGTGCTTCACGTCCAGCTCCACGGTGCGCAACCTGGTCGGCATCGCCGGCAAGCCGCACGCGCGGACCATCGTCGCCTGCATCGGTCCCAAGACGGCCGAGACAGCCGCCGAGTTCGGCTTGCGGGTGGACGTGCAGCCCGAGGTCGCCGCGGTGGGCCCGCTGGTCGACGCGCTGGCCGAGCATGCCGCCCGGCTGCGCGCCGAGGGTGCGCTGCCGCCGCCGCGCAAGAAGAGCCGCAGGCGCTAGTGGGCTACCCCCGGCAGCGCCCGCGTCGGCTCCGATCGACCCCGGCGATGCGTCGTCTGGTGGCGCAAACCTCGCTGGAGCCAAGGCATTTGGTGCTCCCGATGTTCGTTGCCGACGGTATCGACGAGCCGCGGCCGATCACCTCCATGCCGGGTGTGGTGCAGCACACCCGCGACTCACTGCGCAGCGTGGCCGCCGACGCCGTCGCCGCCGGGGTGGGCGGGCTGATGCTGTTCGGCGTGCCCCGCAAGGAGGACAAGGACGCGTCCGGATCGGCCGGCACCGACCCCGACGGCATCCTCAACGTCGCGCTGCGTGACCTGGCCAAGGATCTCGGCGACGCCACGGTGTTGATGGCGGACACCTGCCTGGACGAGTTCACCGACCACGGGCACTGCGGGGTCCTCGACGAGCGGGGCCGAGTCAACAACGACGCCACCCTGACGAGATATGTGGAACTGGCTGTGGCACAAGCGGAATCGGGTGCCCATGTGGTGGGGCCAAGCGGGATGATGGACGGCCAGGTCGCGGCGATCCGCGACGGCCTGGACGCCGCCGGGCACATCGATGTGGTGATCCTGGCCTATGCCGCGAAGTTCGCCTCGGCGTTCTACGGCCCGTTCCGCGAGGCGGTGGCCTCCAGCCTCTCCGGTGACCGCCGCACCTACCAGCAGGAGCCCGGCAACGCCCGCGAAGCGCTGCGCGAGGTCGAGCTGGACCTCGACGAGGGCGCCGACATCGTGATGGTCAAACCCGCGATGGGTTATCTGGACGTGGTGGCCGCGGCGGCTGACATCTCCCCGGTGCCGGTGGCCGCCTACCAAGTGTCGGGGGAGTACGCGATGATTTCCGCCGCCGCCGCCAACGGGTGGATCGATGAGCGCGCCGCCGCGCTGGAGTCGTTGACCAGCATCCGGCGCGCCGGCGCCGACATCGTGCTCACCTATTGGGCCGCCGACGCGGCGGGCTGGCTGTCGTGACTCAGCAGCACAGCCGGCCGGAGCCGCCGACCTGGCCGCAGCCGCCGACCTGGCCGCAACCGCCGACCCCGCCGACCAAGCCGGAGCCGCCGACCCGGCCGGTGGACGTGGATACCGGCTTCTGGCTGTGGGTGGCGGCGGTGCCGCTGATGGGAATCGGGTATGTCGTGGATCTGATGGCGTCGCGCGGCGGATCCCTGCTGATCTATGCGGTCTCGGGGCTGTTCGCGGCCGTATTGTGCGCGATCGTGGTGACCTTCCTGGTGCTGATGCGGGCCGGGTATCGGTGGGCTCGCACCGTGTTGACCGGGGGTGGCCTGGCGACGATCGTGTACGTGGCGACCCGGTTATTCACCGTGCATTGGCCGCCGGTCGCGGCGCTGGTCTGCGCCGTCACCGGGATCGTCGGGTCGGTGCTGATCGCCGGGGGTGTGGTCCTTTTGCACCGCAAAGACGCCCACGGGTATTTCACCAGGTGATAACAGGTGCTCGGGTACGCGGCCGCCACCCGGTTCGGCGCTGTCAGCGGCGGGAGACAGTCGGGGCGTGGTGAGGCTTCAATGACCCCAGCGATGGATACCAAACCCGCGCCGTTGTTCTACGAGGCCGGCGCCAGCTGGTACTGGGTGCTGGCGGGTCCGGCCTCGGCGGCGACCATGCTGCTGATCGAAAAATCCAGCGGCTATGGCTGGCAGCTGTTGGTTCCCTTGGTCTTTCTGGTACTGGTGTCCGGGTTCGTGGCGCTGCAGGTCAAGGCGGCGCGGGTCCACACCTCGGTAGAGCTGACCGAACAGACCCTGCGCCAGGGCACCGAGACCATCCGGGTGGCCGAAATTCTCAAGGTCTACCCCGATCCCGAGCACGCCGGCTCCGCAAAAGAAGTGGAGCAATGGCAGTCGGCGCGTGCGCTGGGCGAACTGGTCGGGGTGCCGCGCGGCCGGGTGGGCATCGGTCTCAAGCTCACCGAGAGACGCACCGCGCAGGCCTGGGCGCGACGTCATCGTCACCTGCGGGCGGTGCTGACACCCTTGGTCGAGGAGCGCGTCGGGCCTGCCGAACCGGATCTCGCGGGCAGCGTCGACGTCGATGATGACGACGACACCGGGTCGCAGTGGTGACCGCCCGTGGCCGGGCGGCCGTCGAACTCGGCCTGGCCTGTGTGGCGAGCGTGGGCTGTGCGATGAGCTGGTCGCAAGCACGGTCCATGGTGCCCGTCGCACCCGTCGCCGACGGACAGCCGGTCACCGTGTCCGTTGTCTATGACCCTCCGCTGCTGCTGCTGACCCTGCTGTTAGCGACGGTGGCCGGGGTACTCGCGGTGGTCGGGACCGCCGGGCTGCGGCGTGCGCCGCGTAGCGATGCCTCGAACCAGCAGCCGTAGCCCCGAGATTGACGCTGCCGCGATATCCTCTCGCCGAAGTTTTCCGCGCCAGTGTGGATTTCGACGTCGCGTAACTTCGGCCTGGGCATCGGCCACGCAGCGTTGAGGCGAAAACATCAGTCGCACAGCATTTTTGGCTCGCAGAGCGTTAATCCTCTGCGTGCCGTTCGTAATCCCATCGCTCAAGTCGCGCCTGCAACTCCAGCAGCACAAGTCCGGCGAGCGGCGCGCCCGCTGAAAGGCAGACCACCAGCAACGCACTCATCGCAAACCTCCTACTGCTATGACGCTCGTCGGCGGCAAGGAGTTCACCGCGGCACCACACAACGTCGCACGGCTCAGCACAAGTCAGCCGCCGGCAATAGCACGGTCGGCGAGCGCGCCGATAACCGGTGCCAGCACCTGCGCGTACTCGATCGTCACGTGGTTGTCGTCGCGGTACGCCAGGGTGTTGCCGACGATGGCCGGGCAGCGCTCAGTGGTACAGAACAGCTCGGTGAGATCGGCGTAGTGTCCGCCACCCTCCGTGGTCGCCGCCTCCTCAGCCGCTATGCCGCCTTGGTTCACCGCGACCGACCGCGGCGGCGAGCAGGCCGTGGCATCGTCGAGGTGGGCGGACAGGCAGGTGGGCATCGTCGAGTGCGGATCCGGGATGGGCCCCAGGACCAGGACGTGGCCGCCGGTGCTCCGCAGCTGTGCCACCAGGCGGGTCAGGCTGGCGATCCACGCCGGGTCATAGGACGTGAAACCAAAGTCGGCGCCGTAGCGGCGCGACATGCTCAGCACGATCAGCCGCGGGTGCTCGGCCCCCAACCGGGACATGATGTCGCGGCGCCACTGCACACACTCGCTGTACTGGCGGCCCAGATACGGGCTGGTGATGGGCAAGTCCATCAGCGGGCAGGTGACCTTGCCCAGCGTTTCCAGCCGCCAGTGCCGCTGCTCGGTGAGCGGCTGCAACGCCGGGTTCCACATCGCGGCATGCGAGTCGCCAACCAGGGCCACGGTCGTCGTCGAGGCGGTATCGCCGGTCGCGCACTCGCGTTGTCCCACGTCGCGCCAGGAGCGCACGCACCCGTTGACAAAGACCGCCGGCTTATCGGCCGCTGCGTCGGCGAGCGGCGGGGTGAGGTTTGACGGGACAGCATTGCGGTCGGCCGATGCCGCGACCACCGCCTGCACCTGGGCGAAGGCCTGTCGGACCGCCGCGTCCTGCGGGTCGACGGTGTGAGCCGCCCGCGGGGGCGCCGCGGTGATCTTCGGCGTCGCCGCGGCCACTCCGTGCCCGACCGGGGCCGGCACCAGCATCAGGAGCATCACGCCCGCACACACCGCAACCGCTGTGACGGCGCCGCCAATGGCGAGGCTGGCGGCCGCCGATCGGCGCAGGGCAGCAGCGAACCGGGCCGGGTTCTCGATGAGATGGAACGTGAGCACCGCAAGCCCACCGGAGACGATGACCGTTGCCAACCTGCCCGCCAGACCCGGGGACTGACCCAACAGGGGCGGCATCAGCAGCAGCACCGGCCAGTGCCAGAGGTACCACGAGTACGACATCCGGCCGATCGCCCGCATCACCGGTAGTGCGAGGACACGACCGGCCCCCACACGGGTGGTGGCGCATCCCCCGCCTATCACCAGCGCCGTGCCCAGCACCGGGAGCAGTGCCGCGGTGCCCGGGTAGGGAGTGGCCGAGTCCAGCTCAGTGCAGGTCAGCAGGATCAGCGCCAGACCTCCCCATCCCGCGATCGCGGCGGCCAGTGCCGGCAGTCGGCGCCACTCGCTGGCCGTCAAAGCCACCAGTCCGCCGACGGCCAGCTCCCACGCGCGGGTGGGCAGCGAGAAGAACGCCCACGGCGGCGAGGTGTGCGTCCACATCAGCGACAGCGCGAACGACACCGCGGCGACCACCGCCAGGACCAACCGGTACGGGGTCTCCGACCGAGTGGCATGGGCGCCGATGCGCTGGGCGGCACGCCCGACGAGCCACGTCGTCCCAATGATCAACGCCGGCCAGAGCAGATAGAACTGCTCTTCCACGCCCAGCGACCAGTAGTGCTGGAACGGCGACGGCGGGGTATCGGCGGCCAGGTAGTCGGTGCCCTGGATGGCGAAGCGGTAATTGCCGACATACAGCGCGCTAGCGATGCCATCCCCGAGAACGCTGCGGGCCTGCAGCGGCGGCAGCAGAATCGCCGCGCCGATCGCCGTGGCGACACCGACGGTGGCCGAAGCCGGCAGCAGTCGGCGGGCACGCGCCCCGTAGAAGCGGGGCAACCGGATAGTGCCGTCGGTCGTCACCTCGCGCCACAGCAGCCCGGTGATGAGGAAGCCTGAGATGACGAAGAAGACGTCCACGCCGATGTACCCACCGCCGACGCCAGGCATATCCGCATGAAACAGAACGACGGCCAGTATTGCGATTGCCCGCAAGCCCTCGATGTCCAGGCGAAATCCGGTCTGCGGCGGGCGCCGACCCTGCTCCGCCCGATGGCGAGGGCTCATGGTGTCGGCCTGCGGCACTGTCACCAACTTCGTCGCCGGTCCCAATTCTTGCGGGTCATTGTTCGGGATCTTCCTGCCAGCGCATCGGCGAGGGCCCCCATTACGATGCCATCCAGGCCAGTTCAGCGGGCAGCTGCTGGCGCCAAAACGATACGTCGTGCCCGCCGGGCGAGAAACCGCCGGACGGCGGTGTGCGCAGTTGGGCGACGAATTGCCGTGTGGCCGGATAGAAGCCGTCGCTGGTTCCGCAGTCCACCCGGATCGGGATCGACTCCAGTGCCGGCAGCCCGAACACGTTGTTGCGCGCCCAATCCTCGTAGCTGTCGAATGCCCCCGGTGTGCTGCCCGTGTACGACGTGAACAACGCCGGGCTCACCGCGCAGATCCCGGCTGTCCGCGGCGCGCCCAGCCGCGCGCCCAGCAACAACGCGCCGTATCCGCCCATGGACCATCCCATGAAGGCCACACGCGAGGTATCTAAACCTTTCGTCGCCAGCATCGGTAACAGCTCGTTGAGCACCATGGCTCCCGAGTCTTGGCCCGAGGCCCGCCGGTGCCAGTAGGTATCGCCCCCGTCGACACCCACCACCGCAAACGGCACCCGGCCCGCTTGGACCAACTGGGCAAGTCCGTCCTCCACGCCGAGGTCGACCACGGTGTTTGCGTTCCTGGCCCTGCCGTGCAGCGCGATCACCGGACGCAACGCCGCGGCCGGACCGGGCGGGCGGACGATCACCCAATTGGTCGTGATGCCCCCGCGAGCCGCGGAGACGAACGAGCCCGAAAGACGGGTTGGCAGCGCGTTACCCGCCGCCGGCTCGAACGGAGCGGGGGGCGACGCCTGGGGTACGGTCGGATCCAGCAAGGCGCTGACCGCCCAAACGCCTGCGGCTCCTGCGACGGCACCACCACCAAGACGCAGCGCGGCACGGCGGGTCAGCTGGCGCATGAGCGTCATCATGCCGGGCCGAATAACGTTGCCCGCAAAGCCACGCCGTGTCAGCAGGCAACGTTTTTGCCGAGTGACGCCCTCACGGATGAATCAATGGCATGACGACGTGGTCAAGGATGTCGTTGATGGTCTGGTCTGCGATCGGAGCGCCGTGCAACAGAAAATGGTGGCTGAGTAAGGTCGGGGCCAGCGAAATCAGCTGTGGTGTCAGCGATTGCGGCCCGGCCTGGCCCCGCTGGACGGCACGCTGAAGCACGGCGGTGATCAGCCGGTTGCGTCCGTAGGCCAGGTGTTCGCGCGCTGCTTGCGTTGCTTGGGGGTCGGCGAGGGTTTCGGTTATCAGCCCGCGCGCTGCCTCACCAAAGGGGCCGGTGAGGCGATTGGCGGCGGCGCGCAGCACCGCGAGCAGATCTGTGCGCACATCGCCGGTGTCGGGAGTGATGTCCTGGTAGCGCTCGCCGGCGCAGCGGATGGCGGCGGCGACCAGATCTGCGCGCGCGGGCCAGCGGCGGTAGATGGCTGCCTTACTGGTGTGGGCCCGTTTGGCGACGCGTTCGACGGACAGGCCCTGGTAGCCAGTTTCGGTGAGCTCGGCCAGCGTCGCGGCGTGTATGGCCTCAACCAGCACCCGGTCGCGTCGGCGCGGTAAGCGGCGGTGATCGATTTGAAGCGTGGCGGATGGCACGCTCTGAGGCCCTCCTTACGCATTGTCTGCCTTACGCATCCATGCTATAGAGAACTTACCGTTTTCTATTATCATGAAAGTTGCTGCTGGCATGGCCCGACCCGCCTTGACGCCGCCGAGCCCTGCCGAACGGCAACGGATGGCGTACGACCACTTCGAGACCCTCGCCGCGTTACTGAACGAGCGGACCTCCCGGCACATCCGAGCGTTCGGCATCCGTGCCGGCTGGCGCTGCTGGGAGGCTGGCGCCGGCGGTGCCAGCGTTCCGACGTGGTTGGCTCAGCAGGTCGGGCGCACTGGGCATGTGCTGGCCTCCGACATCGACACGGCCGTGCTTGAGGCTGCCGTGGATCGGCGCTACGAGGTGCGCCGCCACGACCTGACCGTCGATCCGCCGCCAGCAGCCGGGTTCGACCTGGTGCATGCCCGGCTGGTGCTCGAGCACCTCCCCGAGCCGTCCGTCGCGCTGACAACGCTGGTGGCCGCGCTACGCCCCGGCGGCTGGCTGCTGGTGGAAAGCTCCGATCCGAAGCTGCAGCCGCTCGCCTGCCCCGACGAGGTTGGGCCCAGGCAAGCACTGGCCAACAAGCTGCGAAACGCGTTCTGGGATCTTTTCGCTCAACAAAACGACCTTGATTTGGGACGAACCCTGCCCCGACTGCTCCGTGCTGCAGGGTTGGCCGACGTCGATGCCGAGGTAGCGTTCAGCCTGGGCGGGCCGGATGCCCGGCGCATGCAACGCATCCTGATCACGTGGGCATGACCCGCTTTGGTCGACGCCGGATTGGCCACCGCAGACGAGACCGACCAGCACCTGGCCCATCTCGACTCCCCAGGCCTCGACATTGCGGTGTTCCCGATCGTGTCCGCGTGGGGCCGCAGACAACCCGATCAACCAAGCGAAGGAGCCGCGCGTGAATAGCCGCGTCGTGCGCCTCTTGTACGAGGTGCTCTCCCGTATCGGACTAAACCCCTCGCTGAGGGCCGCCGACGTCCCCGACGGATGGCTGGTCGAACACATCGAAGGCGAACACCGGCTCGCACCCGGACGGGCGCTCGACCTGGGCTGCGGCGCCGGACGCAACACGCTCTACCTCGCTCGTGAGGGCTGGGAGGTGACCGGCATCGACATCACCGGGCTCGCCATCGAAAAGGCGCGCGCCAAAGCCGTCGGCGACGCCGCGAAGGCGCGATTCCTGCAAGGCGACGTCACCCAACTCGCTGAGCTAGACCTCGGCGATGGCTACACCCTGATCGTCGACAGTGGTTGCTACTACGGCCTTTCGGCCAGCCAGCGGGACGCGTTCGCCGCCGGGGTCACTCAGGTCGCCGGCCCCGGCGCACTGCTGCTGATGGCCGGTTTCACCAAAATCCCGGGTACCGGCATCGGCATCTCAGAAGACGACCTGCGCCGCTTCCCCGGGTGGGAGCTGCGCGCCAGCGCGCAGGTTCCGATGGAGGAGATCATGCGCCACACCCGTATCCCGCTTCCGCTGAAGGCAGCCATGCGCAGCGGTCGCCTCCGGATACGCCGCTTCGAGCTGTCCCGGGTGGCGGGTTCGTAGCACCCGGGGCCCGGCCAAGAAACTGAGCGCCCGCACCAGCCGAGAAAACCCGGTCTGATCGGCCAGAAATGACTGCTTGATCGTAGACGGTCGGCCGGCCTGCGTCGCCGGCAGCGCTCCGCTCCGGACTGGCACGCGGGTTCCAATCTGGCCGGTTTGAACCCTCGCCCGCCGGCCATTTTCCCGGCGGGATTCGCCGACCGAATCGGCGAGCAGGCGGTCACCGAGCTCGCCGACAACATCCTGCGTTACGCGATGATGGTGTTGCTGCTGCCGGGCCCGCGCCCGCTGGTCGCCGCCGACGACGTCCGCGCATTCGCCACCGAGCACTTCCTGCCCAGCCTGCTCGCGGTGCTGCGCGCCGTACCGGTGTGAGTGTCTCGGTCGCCGAGAAGAACCTTAGCTTAGGTGCTAGCGTCCCGTCATGCGGCGCGCGCGGGGCCGATCTGAGCAACGAGCCCAGGGTGGATCACAACATCTCGTTCCGCGTACCACTTCGCAACTGCGCCAGGGACTGTCACAGCGGCAGCTCACGATGATCGCCATCGGCGGCATTATCGGCGCCGGATTTTTCGTCGGATCGGGCATCGTCATCAGAACCGCCGGCCCCGCCGCGTTCCTGACCTATGCGCTCTGCGGCGCGCTGATCATCCTCGTGATGCGGATGCTCGGCGAGATGGCCACCGCCAACCCGTCGACGGGGTCGTTCGCCGACTACGCACGAAAAGCCTTGGGCGGCTGGGCGGGGTTCTCGGTTGGCTGGCTGTATTGGTACTACTGGGTGATCGTGGTCGGTTTCGAGGCAGTTGCCGGCGCCAAAGTCATCACCTACTGGTTCGATGCGCCGCTCTGGCTGCTGTCACTGATCCTGATGGTGATGATGACGGCGACCAACTTGTTCTCGGTCGCATCCTTCGGCGAATTCGAATTCTGGTTCGCCGGGATCAAGGTCGCGACCATTGTGGTCTTCCTCGGTCTTGGTGCCATGTTCGTACTCGGGCTCTGGCCAAATCATCACATGGATTTTGGAAACCTCAGCTCGCACGGCGGGTTTTTCCCGCATGGCATCGAGGGCGTCTTCGCAGCCATCGTGGTCGTGATCTTCTCGATGATCGGTGCCGAGGTCGCGACCATCGCCGCCGCCGAAACCCCCGATCCGCAGCGCGCAGTCCAGCGAGCGACCAACGCGGTGGCCGCTCGAATCGCGATCTTCTTCGTGGGCTCGGTTTTTCTGCTCGTCGTGATTCTGCCGTGGAACTCCTTGCAGCCCGGCGCATCACCATACGTCGCCGCGTTGAAGCAGATGGGAATCCCCGGTGCGGATCACATCATGAACGCCGTCGTGCTGACCGCGGTGCTGTCCTGCCTGAACTCGGGCCTGTATACCTCGTCGCGCATCCTGTTCGTACTCGCCGCCCGGCGAGAGGCGCCGCCCCAACTCGCGAAGGTCAGCCCGCGCGGCGTGCCATACATCGCGATTATGTGCTCCTCGGTGGTGGGTTTCGGCTGCGTCATCATGGCGTGGATCGCACCCGGCACTGTGTTCAGCTTCCTGCTCAACTCGTCGGGGGCCATCGTCCTCTTCGTCTACTTGTTGATTTCGGTTTCGCAGATCGTTCTGCGGTACCGAACGCCTACCGAAAAGTTGCGGGTGAGGATGTGGTTCTTCCCGGTGCTCTCGGTCCTTACTGTCGCCGCAATCGTGGGTGTGCTGGTGCAGATGGCGTTCAATGGCGCCGCGCGCTCCCAGTTCTGGCTGAGCCTCTTGTCCTGGGCCGTCGTGATTGTGCTGTACCTTTTCGCCAAGTGGTGGCGCGGACCAGTCGAGCCCAAAGCGAGGACGGCACTGGCCGGCCAGGCCAAACCCGTGTTGGTGCTCTCCAGCGAAACCCTTTCGGAAACTGAGGGATTCGATGCGCCAGAGCAAGCCGATGCGGAACAGGAAGCCGACTAGTTCATCCGTGTTCGGGCGGGCCCGATCATCTGAAGCGAGTGATTGACGCCGAACGGTGCTTAGTGTGTTGCGCGCCGCTTGTGCGGCCACGGGAGGAGCATGGGCACCCGGCCGCGATAGTCGCGGTACTGGTTGCCCATCGCTGCGACTAGGTCGCGTTCCTCCAACTGCACGGCGATCAGAATGTAGCCCGTCGTAGCGATCGCGAAGAGCAGGTGGCCGGCCGTCATCCTCGGGGTGGCCCAGAACGCGATAATGAAGCCCAGCCTGATCGGGTGACGCACGAGCCGATACAGCAGCGGGGAACGAAACCCGATGTGCGTGTAAGGCTTTCCGCGCCAGGCCAGATACACCTGCCGTAAACCAAACAGATCGAAGTGGTTGATCATGAACGTGGCCGACAAGGCAATCGCCCAGCCCAGCCAAAACAGCACATACAGTGCCAGTCGGCCAGCTGTCGACGTCACGTCCCACACCAGCGCTGGCATCGTCCGCCACTGCCAATACAACAGAAACAGCACCAGGCTGGTCACCAGGACGAAGGTGCTCCGCTCAATGGCCTTGGGCACGAATCGCGTCCACCAGCGCTTGAACGCTGGCCGCGCCATCACGCTGTGCTGAACCGCGAATAAGCCCAGCAGCAACGCATTGACCACAATCGCTTCCCCGATGGGTGCCGCTACACCGCGGTCGATGCTGCGCGGAACCGCGGTATTACCCACAAAGCCGATCGCATAGAGAAACGCGGCAAGGAACACAAGGTAGCTGGCGGCGCCGTAGCCGATCGTGAGTAAACGGTTCATCATGTTTCAGCGATAGCAATAAGAGTCCGACGAGGCGTCCCCGCCCTGCAACCGCACCTGGTGCACCCGCAGGCCCCGGAAGTCCTCGCCGTGCGGGAAGAACCTGTCGTCGATGCGCAGCCCGCCGCCCGCGTCCGGGTCGGTGTCCAGCTTCGCCATCCAGGCGCCCACGCCGTCCGGGTAGAACTGGTCATCCCACGCGCCGTAGAGCGAGTTCGTGAAGTACACCCGCTCGCCGTCCCGGCTCACCTCCACCATCTGCGGACCGCCTGCCAGTGGCAGCGATGGCGCTGCCGGGTGTGCGACCCGGCCGGTGATCCCGCCCAGCCGCACCGAGCCGGTCTCCTTCGGGTGTGCCGGGTCGGACACGTCGTACTGCTTCAGCTCCCCGGTGCCCCAACAGGAGACGTACAGGAAGCGGTCGTCGACCGAGAGGTTGATGTCACTGACCAGCGGCGGCACCGCCCCGAACGGCTGCAGCGCGGGCGGCAGCGTGCCGGAATCGGCGGGCTCGGCCGGGATGGTGACGACCTTGTCGGCAGTCCAGCGGTCACCGTCGCGGTGCCAGCGCCACACCGACGCCGACAGGTCTTCGGTGCTGACCACCACGCCGACGAACCCCCAGGTGGCCTGCGGGTCGTGGGACGGCCGCAGCTCCAGCACCATCTGGTGCTGCTCGCCCAGGTCGACGGTCTGTAGGTGGCGGCCCTCCGTGAGATCCCAGAAGTGCATGCTGTGGCCGTACTTGTGGGCGAGCAAAAGGTCGGGCTGCAGCCCGTTCTCGATCATCGACGGGGTGCCCCACTCGCTGGTGACGAGCGTGTTCTGCCCCAGATGCCACCACGCGTCGTACGACAGGTACTGCGGGCCGTGGTCGGTCTCCCAGGCGCGCAGCACGTCGAAGCTGTCGTGGTCCAGCAGCGCGATGCCGCCCGGACCCTCGTCACCCTCGCCGCTTCCCAGGCAGGACAGGAAGATGCCGTCCGGGCCGCAGTGCAGCGTGTGCGGCCGGGAGTAGCCCGCCTTCGCCGCCAGTTCGGCGGCGTCGATCGAACGCACCAGCGTCGGCTGCGTGGGGTCGGGGTGAGTGTCGAAGACGTGGATCCGCGACGACCGCAAGCCCGGCAGCAGCAGGTAACGCCGCTGCAGCCCGCCGGTGTGGTGCCCGGCGTGCGCAAACGCGCTGCTGCAGGCGTTCCAGCCGAAGTGGTGCAGCTCGTCGCCGCGGGTCGGCAGGTCCGCCCATCCCACGACCCGGCCGTAGCCGCCGGATGCCGGGTCGACGTCGATTACGGTGAGCGCGTCCGGCCGCTCGGCCTCGCGGTCGAACGCCACCACGTACGCCAGCTTCTCCGGCGGTGCCGCGATGGCGTCGGCGGCGGTGCGGTAGAAGGTCGGGTCCATCGCCTGGGTCATGGAGATCGCCTCCGCGTTGCTGATGCCCGCGCGGGTGTGCATCACCCGCCAGACGTCCAAACTTCACCGGGCGCGCCGGCGCCCCACACGACCGGTAGGATCGGTGCATCCGACTATAAAGCGCGTCGAACAACTCTATTGCGTGTTCGGCACCGCCTTCTCGGGCGTACTTCATGAACCTGACCATCAGCGGCCGATCATTCGTTGGAGATGTTCGGGGTACCGGGCTCCCTGCACCGTGATCTCGGCGGCCGCGCTCTCGATCTCGCGGAGATCGTCGGGTGTTAGTTCGACGTCCACGGCGCCGATGTTCTCCTCAAGACGCTCCAGTTTGCGGGTGCCGGGGATAGGAACGATCCACGGCTTCTGCGCGAGGAGCCAGGCGAGCGCTATTTGGGCGGGTGTGGCGTCCTTCCGTCCCGCGATCCCGTTTAGCAGCTCGACCGTGGCCTGGTTCGCTCGCCGCGCCTCGGCAGTGAAGCGAGGGATCGTGCTGCGAATGTCAGAACTGTCAAACGCCGTGTCCGCGTTGATCTTTCCGGTCAGAAAACCCTTGCCCAGTGGGCTGTAGGGAACAAAGCCGATGCCGAGTTCCTCGCACGTGGGCAGCACTTCGGCTTCCGGGGTTCGCCACCACAGCGAGTACTCGCTTTGCAGCGCCGTCACGGGCTGCACGGCATGGCCGCGGCGGATGGTCGGCGCGGCTGCTTCGGACATGCCGAAGTGGTTGACCTTCCCGCCCTGGATCAGCTCCTTCACCGCTCCGGCCACGTCCTCGATGGGGACCTCGGGGTCGACGCGGTGTTGGTAGAACAGGTCGATGGCCTCGACCCGCAGCCGCTTAAGCGATGCGTCGGCGACCTGCTTGATGTGTTCGGGTCGGCTGCACAGTCCGACAAGTCTGCCGTTGGCGTCGAAGTCCCAGCCGAATTTGGTGGCTATCACGACTTCTCCGCGATACGGCGTGAGGGCTTC
Organism: Mycobacterium sp.; assembly: GCA_035625875.1. Lineage (GTDB taxonomy): Bacteria > Actinomycetota > Actinomycetes > Mycobacteriales > Mycobacteriaceae > Mycobacterium. Next base: position 38,193 of record DASPOT010000032.1, read on the forward strand.
CCCGACAAGTTCTTCGTTGATGAACGGGCCGTAGACCTCCGCAGTGTCAAAGAAGGTGATCCCGCGGTCGACGGCAGACCGAATTAGCGAGATCATCTCGTCTTTGGATCCGGCTGGGCCGTATCCAACGCTCATGCCCATGCAGCCGAGCCCCACCGCCGAGACCTCCAGGGCGCTGTTTCCGAGGATGCGGTTCTTCATCGTGTTGTCTCCCAATCATTCGAATTTGGCTCCGCCTCCGCGGATGCACTCAAACTCCTTGCGGCCTGGCCAGCAACGCTCGATCCGCCGAGACGGGGCACACCGCCGACAGCCGCTAGGCCACATGTGCTCCAGCGGGAGACTCCAAGAGTCCCAACTGCTGGAGATCGGTGACGTACTTGTTGATCAACGCTTCGGTCAGGTGCGGCACGTCCTTATCGCTGCCGATTCCCGCGGATTGCACTGCGGCGCGGAAGTTTTCCGCAGACATCCCGGTACCCGTCGTCGGCCGTCCCGGCCGAGCATAAGCACTCATCAACGGCAGCACAGAATTCTTCCGCTGATCCTCGGGCAGCGCTTTCATCGCCGCTTCGAACCTGGTCAGCCACTCGCCGTAGTCGTCGATCCGCTCAATCTGCTGACCACTTGCGATCAGCCAGTCGACAAACGTGTCCAGCGAAATGTCGTCGTCGTATGTGTTGAGCACGTTGTAGGTGCGGTACCCATCAGTGATGCGGCCACCGAGCGTCGTGATCGCCTCGGCGGTGAAATCGGCTGGCAGCCCATCATAATGGGCCCGCTGCCGGTTGCCGTCCGCGTCGAGCTGATAGAACGATCGGGGCGCGATCCCGGTGGCCACCAGGCTCAGGACCAGACGAGTGAACATGTCGGTCACGTTGACCTGACCCCAATAGCGGCTGTGCGCCAGGATCATGTCGGACCGGAACGCGGCGACCGGCAACTCGCACAGGTCATACGCCTCGCGGAGCAGCACCTCGCCCGCCCACTTGCTGGTCGCGTAGCCGCTGGCGTACGACTCGTCGAGGCGACGGGATGGGCTGGCCGCGCGCACATCCACGTCCTCACCGATGAAGCTGCCGTCGGGCAGTGCGGTCACCGCGACAGTCGAAACATAATTGACCGGCTTGAGCCGCTTCGTGATTGCCAGCTTGATGATCTCGGCGGTCCCTACCACGTTAGGCCCGAATAGCTGGCTGTAGGGCAGCACATGATTGACCATCGCCGCCGAGTGCACGATCAGGCCCACCGACTGTGCGAGCCGGTTCCAGGTGGGAGCGCTAACTCCCAGGTTGGCCGCACCCACATCGCCGACGAGCACTTTGAGATGCTTATCCGCCAGGGCGCGGAAATGCGTCGACAGCTCAGCGTCGCCGCTGTCCATCGGGGCGTCGATGCGGTGCCGCGCTGCGACCGGGTCGGCACCGCGGGCCAGGCAGATCAGCGTCCCGCCGGTCTCGGCGAGTCGTTCGAGCCAGTCGAGGCACAGGAACCGTCCCAGATACCCGTTGGCGCCGGTCATCAGCACGGTGGTCACCGTGCCGGTTGGGCCCGGAAGACCCGGTGCTGCGGCCAGCGTACCGCCGTCGATGAATTTGTCCAGCGTCAGGTCTGCTGCCTGAGCAACGGTCGCCCCCCGGCCGTGCACTGAGGCGAACGTGGGCCGCGTCGAAGCCGAAATGCGTTCACCGTCAACGTAGTCCGCGATGGCGGCCAGAGTGGCGGTGGGGCTGACGATGTTTTGCACGGGGACCTCGATACCGAAGATGCCTTCCAGCAGCCTGGCAAAGGAAAACGCGGAGAGCGAATCACCGCCGAGATCAATGAATTTGGCATCATCGCGCAGTCCTGGGGTAGTCGCCTCCAGGCCAAGGGTAGCCGTCGCGGCCCGACGTACCGTTTCCATCGTGGGCAACTCGCGGCTGGCGGCCCGCAATTCGTCAAGCTGGTTGTCTTGGCTCGCATCGATGCCGGCGTACATCGCCTCCAGGCGATCGCCGTAGTGTGCCTTGAGAGCCGGGCGCAGCAACTTGCCGACGCCCGACAGCAGACCGTTGGCGCGGGTGAATGGCTCGGACTCGAGCAGAAAGTCCCGCGGAATCTCGTAGGGATTCAGACGCGCGCCAGCCGCGATCTGCTGCAACGACTCTGCGATCAGCACATGGGCGTCTCCGTCGCCGACGGCGTCGAGGTTGGGCACGATCACCGCGAGCAGGAACGGCTGGTCGCTGCTGCCGTAGAGGAAGATTTGCCGGATGTATGGGCTGGCGGAGTAGGTGGCCTCGAGTTGGGCCACCGCCACGAACTCGCCCTGCGAGAGTTTGATGACGTTGTTGCTGCGGTCGAGGTACATCAGGTGATCGGGAGCAATCTCGGCCATGATGTCGCCGGTCTTGTAGAACCCGTCCTCGTCGAATATCTGTGCCGTCAGTTCGGGATGCCTGTAATAGCCCGGGATCAGGCTGGTCGCCTTGAGATAGAACTCACCGCGCGGATACGGCTTGTCGGTGGTGAAGTACTCGAGTTCGGGGACGTCGACGAGCTTGTAGTCGGTCACGGGCGGACGCATGACGATGCCATTGCGCAGGATCCCTCCGCCGTTCTCGGTCGAGCCGTAGCCGTCGCTGACGGGGGCGTCGAGCAGGGATTCCATGAAAGCGTGCATGTCTTTGGACAACGGCGCGCTGCCGCATATCGCCGAGACCACACGTCCGCCGAGAAAGTCTTTGCGTAGTTCGGATTTCACCGCATCAGCAAGCTCGTCGTCGGTCTGCTCGTTAGCCGATCGCTGGTCCAACTCTTTGCGGTAGCGCCGAAACATCATGTCGCACACCCGCGGGACGAGGTTCAACGCGGTGGGCCGAACCAGCCCGATGTCCTCGAACAACGTGGACATGTCGCTTTTGGCGGCGAAGTACCCGATACCACCCCAACCCAGCGTGGCGATCAGCCAGTTCAGGCTGTAGGCGTGGCTGAGCGGCACGTACTGCAGGTGGATAGCCGGGATCTCTCTGCCAATGTCCTTCGAGGGGCTGTGCGGGCGCAGCCACAGCCGCGCCATCAGATCGGTGGTGTACATCGCCCCCTTGGGGGCGCCGGTGCTGCCCGAGGTGTAGATCAGGGTGGCCAGCGGATCCTCGCCCGCTGCCGGAACGAACGCGGGAGTCTCTGGCAGCGCGCGCCCGGAATCGAGTTCCCGCAACAGCGGCACGACGTCCAGCGCACGCCCGGCCGCGGCCAGACGGGCGGTCGCAGACAGGTAACGCTCGCGCTGCTCGCCGTCGTCGCGACCGTAGTCGAAGACCACCAGCCGCTGCACCGACGGTGCGTCGATCACCACGTCGACGGCGGTATCCAGCGACTCGATGCTGGCGGCGAAGATCCGCGGCTCAGTCTCGGCCACGATCGGAGCCAACTGCGCAGCCGTCGAGCTGGTTTGCAGCGGCACGAACACCGCGCCCATGCGGGCACACGTCAGGGCGATCAGCCCGTAGCCGATGCTGGTGAAGCCGAGGACGGCGACGAAGTCACCGGAACGCAAACCGCCGGTGTGCCACGAATTGCCCAGCGCCGAAACGCTGTCACGCAGCTGGCGATAAGTGATGGTGTCGAAACCGGAGAGCAGCGTCGTGGTCGTGCGGCTGGTGGCGTCGTCCCGCATCACCTCGCGGGCCCGCTGGCCCAACGCCGGCCGATCGGCGTAGCCGTTCAGAAATGTCTCGATCACTTCCCATAGCCGTAGTCCGGGCTGGTGTGCGGCGTCGGTTACCTCCTGGGACGGCGCCGCGGCCCGAAACTGCGGATCGGTCGCATATAGGTGCTCAATGCGCTGGGCCAACCGCCGGCCCGAATGATGGACGAGTGGAGCGCGCACTTAGTGGGATCGTTGGGCCGAGCCAAATCCACTGTCCGGCAAAAGCAAGGCGCGGTTCGGCTGTTCTGTGATTACATCACCTCGCCGTACTACGACTGGCCGGCGCGGTGTGAAGCATGGTTCGGTGAGCATCCGATCCAGATCTGCCACGAATGGAACACCGTCGCGCATCTCGTTGACTACGAAGGTGATCCGGGTCGTCGACCGTTCACCCGCAAGGAGATTCAGGACTTCCTTGATTGTGCCGACGAGCAGGTGGAAAAGGCGCGCAGATCGCGGCGGAAAGGCATCCTGGCAGCCTACCGAGACACCACCATGTTCAAAACGATGTATGGCTGGGGGCTGCGCATCAGTGAGCTGTGCCGGCTGGAGATCGCCGACATCTACCGCAACCCGCACGCCCCGGAATTGGGCCGGTGCGGGTTTGTGCATGTGCGCTACGGAAAGGCGTCGAAGGGGTCGCCGCCCAAACGGCGATCGGTGCCGACGCTGATGCCCTGGGCCGCCGACGCGCTGATGGATTACGTGAACAACATCCGCCCGCTGTATGAGCCCGGCAGCAAGCGGGGCCTGTGGCTCACCGAACGTGGCTCTCAGGTGAAGGTGCGCACCTTGACGGAGACCTTCGATGAGAAGAGAGACAAGGTCGGGCTGGATCGCAAGCTCACCCCGCATTGTTTCCGGCATTCGTTCATCAGCCACATGATCGAAGACGGTGTAGATCCAAGGTTCCTGCAGGAGATTTCGGGTCACCGTTTCGCCAGTACCACCGGCATCTATACCCATGTCAGTGGCGAGTTCATGAACGAGATGCTCAAAGACGCGCTGGGGCGTGTCAGTTCGTTCGGAGAGGCACAAGGATGAACGCCGCAGTCGACTACCACTGGCACCTGCGCAAACTGATGGCCGAGCGGGGTCTGTTCAACACCACGGCGCTTCGACCGCTTTTGGCTGAGCGCGGGGTGCAGCTGTCGGCCAGCCAGATCTATCGGCTGGTGACTGAGAAACCCGAACGGCTGAGCCTTCCGACGTTGGTGGCGCTGGTAGAGATTCTCGGCTGCACGATGGAAGACCTGATCGAAATCGTGCCCATGAAGGCTGCCGCGAAGAAGGCTGCCAGCGTACGGGGTCGCAAGAAGCCGGTGCGAACCAGCGATATCGGTGTCCACCGGCCGGTCCGGGCGAAAATCGTCGACACCGACCCGTAAAGGCTGCGACAGTGCGCGAGACTCACGACGAGCTGGTCGCGGCGATCATCGGTGCCGTGCGCAACGTGGAGCCGCACCTGACCGAACAGGCCGTCCGTGACGCGGTGGAGGCGACGGCACTCTCGGCGCCCGAGCTGCAGAGACTGGCCCGGACGCTTCGACACGATGTCAGCGTTTTGACGGGATCGGCCGGCAGCAATTGCACCGCCAACATCGAACCGCTGATCACCACCATCCAGCGGATCGGGGGCACGGCCGTGCGGCTGCCGGTCTGCTCGCATTGCCGAACCAACGCCTCCGAAACCTATTCGCGGCAGCTACGGAAACGCATTTGCCGAGCTTGTGCCAGCTCACGGTGGCGGTCAGCGCAAGCCGAGTGCGTCAACTGCGGTAAGCGGCGTCGACAGGTTTATCGGGCACGGCGTGGCGGGATGCTGTGCCGGGAATGTAAGCCCGAGCCCGATGTCGACCATGCGGCGAAAGTACGCGAGGGTATCGGTGAGCTGAAGACCGGTCTGAGCCCCGCCGAGGTCAACGACGTCGCATCCGCGTTCCGCACGACAGTCGCGCTTAGGGAGCTCAACCGGATCCAGCACGATAGCCCAGCCGTCTTTACCGGTGAGCTACCGCACCGTTCGGTGCGGTCCGTGCGCCTGGCGCAGCTGCTCATCGCTGCGGGTGCGACCAACATCAGAAAGCCGCACTGCCCGTTGTGCCTTCGCGAAAGCGCACTCACCGCCGGTCTCGACGGTGTGCGCTGCTGTCGGCGCTGCTGGAACCATCGCCGCACCCGGGGCGCATGCGCACGCTGCGGTCAGCAACGCCACCTCACGAACTTTCACGGTAGCGGGCAACGCCTCTGCAGCGTCTGCTTTACCCACGACTCCCGCAACCAGCTGCCGTGCACTCAATGTGGGCGTATTGCCTACATCACGCACCGAGACGGCCAGGTGATGTTGTGCCGGCGCTGCTACCGCGCACCCACCGCGGCCTGTAGTTCGTGCGGGCAGCTACGTCAATGCGCCCGCGTCAGAAGCGGTAGGCCGATCTGCGGGACGTGCGCGGCCAAAGAGCGCGCAAAAGAGACGTGTTCGGTGTGTCGCAAACTGCGCCCAGTGCACCTGCGCACTGGTTGCGGCGAACCGGTATGCGGGCCGTGTGGACGCAGACGGGAGCCTTGTTCGCGCTGCGGCGAAGCACGCGCCGTTGCGGCGCGGCTCGAGGGCGTCGGGCCGTTGTGCGAGGTTTGCCTGGCGCGGGAACCGGCCTATTTCACCGATTGTGTGCAGTGTGGAACTCGCGGGCGGGCCTATCACCATGGTTTGTGCCCCGAGTGCGCGTGTCCGGGAGTGCTGCACCGATTGTTCAGCAGGGACGGCGAACTTGGCGGCGCAGCGGCCCTCATCGTTGAGACGCTGCTCAACTGCAACGCAAAGTCTGTGCTGCAATGGGCTCAGCGCACGAGGTTGCGCAGCGAGCTCGCGGCCGGTGTGCGCGACCTCGGCGACCTACTCAGTCACGACGCCCTCGATGATCTGCCGCCGAGCAAATCGGTGGAGTGGCTGCGAGACATTCTTGTTGACGCCGGTGTTTTACCCAGCGTGACCGGTACCTGTATCGCACCGAGATGTTCATTGACGCGCGGCTGGATACCATCAACAACCGCGAGGATCGGGCTGTCGCACGAGCCTTTGCTGAGTGGCATCACCTTCGTAGGCTGCGTGACCAAGCCAGCAGGGCGCCGCTTAAACGCGGCAACGGCGCGGGAGCACGGCAGGAAATCGTGGCCATCTCAACCTTCCTCGCGGATTTGCATGCTCGCCGGCTGATGCTGGCGACTTGCCGTCAAGCTGACGTCGATGACTGGCTGGTATGTAACCCCACGCGACCACAGATCCACCAGTTTCTGGCCTGGGCGGTACGCCGCGGACATGCCCGCGATGTCAAGGCCCCGACTCCTGAAACGCGCCGAACCCGACAAACCCTGCCCGGCGACGACGAACGATGGCAATTGATTCGGTGCCTGGTCGAAGACCCCGACCTGGAGACGCGCGATCGCGTCGCCGGTCTGCTGGTGCTGCTCTACAGCCAGCAGACCGCACGTCTGGTGACCCTAAAAGTCACCGACGTCACCGTCGAAGCCGATGTAGTGAAACTGCGACTGGGCGCGATGCCGCTCCTTGTGCCCGCGCCCGTAGATCGACTCATCACCGACCTGGTACAACAGCGCCGCGGATACGCCGCCGTCGACGTCGGCGCCAATCCGTGGCTGTTTCCAGGGGGGAGGTCTGGTGGCCACCTTTCAGCAACCCAGATGGGTCTTCGGCTCAGGCGGATTGGCATACCGCCTCGCATCGCACGGAACACCGCATTGATCGAACTCGCAGGTGAGCTGCCCGCCGCCGTCATCGCCAAGCTCTTGGGCTTCAGCATCAAACGCGCCGTGGCATGGAACATTGAAGCCGGCAACACCAATCCCCGTTACGCCGCGGCGGTCGCACGCAATTATCGTCGTGGCTGAACGAACGAGTAGATCGTCTGTTCTGCAGGACAACTCGAGTTTCGGCAGCTGCAGCCAGAAATTCTACATGTGAGGAGTTCTAGGATGCCCACCCCACGATGGGTTGCCCGCGTCAACAAGGTCGGGCTTAACCGGCTCACCAAGTTCATCGCGCCCTGGGCGCCGGGCTGGGCGGTCGTGATCCATCGCGGCCGCAAGTCGGGCCGCACCTTCCGGACTCCGCTGTGGGCCTTCCGGCGCGGCAACGACTTCGTGATTGCGTTGACATACGGGCGCCAGACGGACTGGCTGCAAAATGTCCTCGCCGCGGGCGGCTGCGAAATCGACGCCAGGCGGCGGCACTACGAAGTCGGCAACCCCACTGTCTACAGTGACGAAAACGCCAGCGACATGCCGGCATTCATCCGATTCATGCTGCGCAAGGTGATCAAGGCGCCGGATTTTCTCCGCGTTGAGGTGATCCGTGAACTGGGCGCAGCTGGCTGACCGCCCCGGCGGCGTGAGGTCCGTATGACGGGCTGCTGGCAACACTCATCGGGCAGGCGCTACTGTTCGGCAATGGCCAGATATTGGCCTACACGGCGGTGTGGTTGATGACGAATGCGTGGTTCGTGCGCTGGTACGAAGACCTGACTTGGCTCGCGTTTCGCGTTCATGCGCGGTGGCGGCTGGTTGACCTGCTGTTTTGCGGTCGAGACTGGCTAAAATTGTGCACTAATTTCGGGTCGTTACCCTGCGGGTGCGAGATTTCGCGCTAATGGCACAAGGCCCGCATCTGCCTATCACTTGGTTGGCGCGTCGCTCTTCCCGGCGAGAAGGCGCGATCGCCAGTCGCTGAAAGCACCCGCCAACTCCGACTCACCAATGGACTCGAGGCGGCGGATGTGGTCGGTTAGGTAGTACACGTACAACGGGACGAAGTCAGCGGTCAGCATTGTGAGCGCGTGTTCGGCAGATGGAGGGTTTCTTCGCCAGTCGAATGCGGCGCGGACAAGCGCAGTACCGGGCGCTCCGCTCAGCTCCGAATAGTGCTGAACTGCAGCCTCGTTGGTTCCCTCCCGGGCTGTCTCGGCAGTAAAGAGAAAACGAACCGGGAACAACGCGATCTTTGTTGTCCAGCGCATGCCGCCCTCGACCAATCGGTCAGGTTGACGTGCGCAGGCCACCACGTCATCGGCCAGCGCCTCGAGCGCAAATCGTGCGCCCGCGATAAGGAGCTCCGTTTGGTTGGGCGGCGTTAGGCCACTGCGTACGTCATTTCCCTTAAGTAGTCGCCCATGCTCGAGCAGGCACAGGCGATCAAGCGGAGGAAACCGGCCACCAGTGGCGCGACCAGCGAAAGACTCTGCTGTGCCCCAGAATACGGATACCCGCCCGTGTAGTGGCGATCCGATGGAGCGCACGTTCTCGGCAACGCCAACCAGCGAGTCAGCGTCAGACTCCTGAATCGGGTCAGTGAGGATCAAACCGACGTCAACGTCGCTCACCAATGGGCTGAAGCCACCGTGAGCCAGGCTGCCGAGGGCATACGCTGCAATCAACCGTTCGCCCAGCGAGTCAGAGGTGACCCGAACAACGTCACGGAGGACGTCCTCCCCACTGGCCGAGCCGATCGGCTGTGTCCACTCTTGGTCGGTGTGAGCGCCCAGGCTCCCGAGCCGTTGATCCACGGCCGTCTCCGAACTCGCGTACCTGACATACACCGGCCAACCGCCGAGCGGTTCGCCAAGCTTGATTATTCTCGTCCCGCCTGGGGACCGTTGCTGATTGGCCGCTTTGCCCGACTACTTGGACCTGATCCCCTGATCCCACTCGGGAGCGCTGCAGCGCCGGCGAGGAGATAGCCACCCAGTCGGTTGGTGCTGGTCCATCTCGCTTCTTGGGAGATCAGTCATGGCGAATGTGCACTAACTTGAGCCAAGTCGGGAGCACGGCGGTGTGGTGGACGACGAATGCGTGGTTCGTGCGCTGGTACGAAGAGGCCGCCATGGCTCGTCGGTTCGGCGCTGCGTATGAGGTTTACCGGCCGACCGTGCCGCCCTGGTGGCCTACGTTGCACCCGCAGGCCCCAGACCCAAGCGGTGGACGCAACGAGCCCGAATAATCGGAAGGCTCGAGCAATACCGGGTCGCCTCACCAGCTATTCGGACAGTTTTAATACCGCCAGTTACCAATTAACCGCGCGCTTGCCGGAGCGCCGGCCGACGTGCTCGAGAATCCCGAACAGCGGAAGCCAACCGGCCCACAGCCGCTGAATGGGGTTGGTGACGTACCGATTGAACCGGGCCAGCCATTGCGGTAGTTGCATGCCTCGATCAAACTCGAACGTCATGGCCTATCTCAAGCCCCCCTGGTTCGTCGTCAAGGTCTTCAACCGGATCGCGATGGCAACCGGCATCAGCAACAGCGAAACCCTGACCGTGACCAAGCGGGGCAGCAAGGAGCCGCAGAGGATTCCCGTCGTTACGGTCGGTGTCGGCGGCACCAGGTATCTGGTGTCCACCCGCGGTGAGTCCCAATGGGTCAAGAACGTCAGGGCCAATCCCAACGTCACGGTAACCAACAAGTACGGCACCACGACCTACATCGCCCACGAAACACCTGCGCAGGACCGACAGCCGATCCTGACTGCCTACCGGGAAAAGGCCGGCAAGGCCGTCGACGGATACTTCCGCAAGCTGCCCGATCCCGCGGACCACCCGGTGTTCGCGCTTACCGAGACCCAGACGACGTGATCAGACCGGCAGCAGCCTACGTGACAGCCGCGCCAGCCGGGACGGCGGCGGGTTCCAGGGTTGCTGGTCCACGGGAGGCCAGGCGTAGCAAGGGGTTTGCCCGCAAATAAGCTGCTCCAGGCCGGGAATGCCGAGCTCATGTGCGGACCACTCATAGAGGCGCTCGACTCGGGACTGGATGACTCCGACGTCGAGCAGGTGCGCTAATCCGTGTTCGGCTTCGACGTACGGCGTGATGTCATCACCGAGCGGGTAGCGGTTGGGGAGCACTCGCGAGAGTGAGAGGAATATGCCGGTGACGCCCAGCCGCGGATCGCCGAGTGGCCGACCGGCGGGGGCCAGCCAGCCGAGGGCGAGTCCCGGTGCGGAGACCAGCGCGTGGGTGTAGAGAACTCGGACCAGCACCAGATTGATGAAGAAGCGTTCGACGCGGCTTTCGCGGGCAGCGAGGTGTTCGTGTTCGAGGTAAGCGCCGACGACGCTCATGTTGTGTGCCCGATACCAGCTGGCGGCGGTGGGATGTCGAATGAACTCCCGCCAGGCGGCGACCGCGGGAGAACTCGGCGGTCCGGGATGACCGAAGGCGAGGGCACGGGCTTCGCAGCCGTCGTGCAGGAGGCGTTCGTTCATCGCACGCCACCATGGGCTTCCCGGGGTCGACGAATCGGGCGGGTTGAGGAGTCCCCGCCGCAGCTGCCACTTCATGAAGGCCGATGCCGCCTGGCGGTACGGCAGATACCCGCGGTCCACGTTTGATGGCACCCGATAGGAGTTCCGCATCAGGGCGAGCCGCGCGGTCGGGTCGTCGCGGACGGCACCAACCTTGGCAAGCGCGATGTCGGCAGCCGATTGCCGGATCACCGCTCGATTGTGTCAACGATGGCCGCCGTCGCCGACGCCCACCGGCGGGAGCGGCGTGAGATTGGGAGCGACCCAGAAATCTGGCACGCGACCGTGTCGCTGTCTGTCGACTATCCTCGTCCGACGCCAGTAGATAGCCGCGTTCCGACCCAAGAGGCCAGCGGCAAGTCTTACACCCCGTAGTGGACACCGTCAGACCAGCTGGAACACTGGTGGCCATGTGCAGATCCGATGGCCCGGCTCTCCCCCGCAAGCGGGGGTACCCTCACCCCGGGCCTGCTGCACGGCCCGCGTCGTCGCCAGGCAGTTCCCAGCAGACCACGACGTTGACCGCCGTTTCCGCGAAGCTGTTCGACGACGCCGGCGCCGTCATTCCCGGCGGGGTGAACTCCCCGGTGCGGGCCTTCAAGGCAGTCGGCGGCACACCGCGCTTCATCACCCAAGCACGCGGCTGCTGGCTCACCGACGCCGATGGCAACCGCTACGTCGACCTGGTGTGCTCGTGGGGCCCGATGATCCTGGGCCACGCGCATCCGGCGGTGGTCGACGCCGTCGCCAAAGCCGCCGCCGACGGGCTGTCGTTCGGGGCGCCGACGCCAGCGGAAACCGAGCTGGCTGCCGAGATCATCGCGCGGGTGGAACCGGTCGAGCGGATACGGCTGGTGAACTCCGGCACCGAGGCCACCATGAGCGCTATCCGGCTGGCCCGCGGGTTCACCGGCCGGGCCAAGATCGTCAAGTTCGCCGGCTGTTACCACGGCCACGTGGACGCGTTGCTCGCCGACGCCGGGTCGGGGGTGGCGACGCTGGGTCTGCCTTCCTCGCCGGGTATCACCGGCGCCGCCGCCGCCGACACGATTGTGTTGCCCTACAACGATATCGACGCCGTGCAGCAGGCATTCGCCCGGTTCGGCGACCAGATCGCCGCCGTGATCACCGAGGCCAGCCCCGGCAACATGGGTGTCGTCCCACCCGCGTCGGGATATAACGGGGCGCTGCGGGCGATCACCGCCGAGCACGGCGCGCTGCTGATCATCGACGAGGTGATGACCGGTTTCCGGGTCAGCCGAAGTGGTTGGTACGGAATCGATCCGGTGGCTGCCGACCTGTTCACCTTCGGCAAGGTGATGAGCGGCGGGCTGCCGGCCGCGGCCTTCGGCGGGCGCGCCGAGGTGATGGACCGGCTGGCACCGCTGGGGCCGGTGTATCAGGCCGGCACGCTGTCCGGTAACCCGGTGGCGGTGGCCGCTGGGCTGGCGACCCTGCGGGCCGCCGACGACGCGGTCTACGCCGCGCTGGACACCAACGCCGACCGGTTGGGCGCGCTGCTCTCCGAGGCTTTATCGAACGCCGATGTGCCGCACCAGATTCCGCGGGCCGGCAACATGCTCAGCGTGTTCTTCGCCGACGCACCGGTGACCGATTTCGCGGCGGCCCGCGCCAGTGAGACCTGGCGTTACCCGGCGTTCTTCCACTCTCTGTTGGACGCTGGCGTGTACCCACCGTGCAGCGCCTTCGAGGCGTGGTTCGTCTCGGCCGCGCTCGACGACACCGCGTTTAACGGGATCGCCGACGCGCTGCCCGCGGCCGCCCAAGCCGCTGCCCGAGAGCGCAAACCGTGATGGGCGAGTACACCCAGGTTCATCTGGTGCGCCACGGTGAGGTGTACAACCCCGGCGGCGTCCTGTACGGACGGCTGCCCGGATTCCACCTGTCCGACAACGGCAAGGCGCAGGCCGCCATGGTCGCTGACGCACTGGCCGACCGCGACATCGTCGCGGTGATCGCCTCCCCGCTGCAGCGGGCCCAGGAAACCGCGGCGCCCATCGCCGCCCGCCACGACCTGCCGGTCGACACCGACCCGGACCTGATCGAATCCGCGAACTTCCTTGAGGGCAGGCGTTTCTCGCCGGGCGACGGCGCCTGGCGCGACCCGCGGGTGTGGTGGTATCTGCGCAATCCGTTCACCCCGTCGTGGGGCGAGCCCTACACCCAGATCGCGGCCCGGATGACGACCACGGTGGACAAGGCGCGGGCCCGGGCCGCCGGCCACGAGGCGGTGTGCGTGAGCCATCAACTGCCGATCTGGACGTTGCGGCTACACCTGATCGGCAAGCGGCTCTGGCACGATCCGCGCCGTCGGCAATGCGCGATCGCGTCGGTGACCTCGCTGATCTACGACGGCGACCGCTTGGTCGACGTGGTCTACACCACAGCGGCAGGTGGATGATCATGCGGCAGCTGGTGATCCTCGGGACGGTGCTGGCCGCCCTGATCACCGGCTGCGGCGGCGGCGCCCCAGATGGGGGGGCGGTCGCGCAGGGGGGCACTTTCGAGTTCGTCGCCCCCGGCGGAAAGACCGACATCTTCTACGACCCACCCGACCACCGCGGCCACCCGGGGCGACTGTCGGGACCGGAGCTGATGGATCCGGCACGAACGCTGTCGCTGGACGACTTCGCCGGCAACGTCGTCGTCATCAACGTCTGGGGGCAGTGGTGCGGGCCCTGCCGGGCCGAAATCAGCCAGCTGCAGCAGGTTTACGACGCGACCCGCGCAGGCGGGGTGTCCTTCCTCGGCATCGACGTCCGCGACAACAACCGCCAGGCGGCCCAGGACTTCGTCACAGACCGGCGTGTGACCTTCCCGTCGATCTACGACCCGGCGATGCGCACCCTGATCGCCTTCGGCGGCAAGTACCCGACCACGGTCATCCCATCTACTTTGGTGTTGGACCGCCAGCATCGGGTTGCCGCGGTGTTTTTGCGCGAACTGCTCGCCGAGGACCTGTTGCCGGTGGTGCAGCGGGTGGCCGCTGAACACGGCACAGCCGAACGGGCGCCGGGACCGCAATGACCGGGTTCACCGAGATCGCCGCCGCCGGGCCGCTGCTACTGGCGCTGGCGGTGTGCGTGCTGGCCGGACTGGTGTCGTTCGCCTCCCCGTGCGTGGTGCCGCTGGTGCCGGGCTACCTGTCGTATCTGGCCGCGGTGGTCGGTGTCAACGCAGCTGACGGCGCCCGCGCCGTCAAAGGCTCCGCCAAAGCGCCGCCCGCCGCCCGCTGGCGGGTGGCCGGATCGGCGGCGCTGTTCGTGGCCGGGTTCACCGCGGTGTTCGTGCTCGGCACCGTCGCTGTGCTCGGCATGACCACCACCCTGATCAGCGACCAACTGGTGCTGCAGCGGGTGGGGGGTGTGCTGACCATCGTGATGGGTCTGGTCTTCGTGGGCCTCATCCCGGCGCTGCAGCGCCAGGCTCGCTTCGCTCCCCGGCAGTTGTCGACGGTGGCCGGCGCCCCGGTGCTGGGCGCGGTGTTCGCGCTGGGCTGGACACCGTGCCTGGGCCCGACGCTGACCGGGGTGATCACCGTTGCCTCTGCCACCGAGGGCGCGAGCGTGGTGCGTGGAATCGCGCTGGTGATCGCCTACTGCCTGGGGCTGGGAATCCCGTTCGTGCTGCTGGCATTTGGTTCAGCCGGGGCCGTCGCGGGCCTGGGCTGGCTGCGCCGGCACACCCGTGCCATCCAGATTCTCGGTGGCACGCTGCTGATCGCGGTCGGTGCGGCGCTGGTCACCGGCGTCTGGAATGACTTCGTCTCATGGCTGCGGGACGCGGTCGTCTCGGATGTGAGGTTGCCGATTTGACCGCGCAACGGGTCCGGGTGCTCGCGCAACAGGCACGCAACACGTGGCGCGCGCTGACCTCGATGGGCACCGCGCTGGTGCTGTTGTTTTTGCTCGCACTCGGCGCGATACCCGGAGCGCTGCTGCCGCAGCGCAGTCTGAACGCCGCCAAGGTCGACGAGTATCTGGCCGACCACCCGGTGATCGGGCCGTGGCTGGACCGGCTGCAGGCATTCGACGTATTCGGCAGCTTCTGGTTTACCGCCATCTACGTGCTGCTGTTCGTGTCGCTAGTCGGCTGCCTGACCCCGCGGATGGTCGAGCACGTTCGTAGCCTGCGGGCCACACCCGTCGCCGCCCCCCGCAACCTGGCCCGGCTGCCCAAGCACGCCGCCGCCACCATCGTCGGCGAACCCGACGTCGTGGCGGCGACGATAACCGGTCGGCTGCGCGGCTGGTGCACCGTCATCCGGCAACGGGGCAGCGTCGTGGAGGTGTCAGCGGAGAAGGGTTATCTGCACGAATTCGGCAACCTGGTGTTCCACTTCTCGCTCCTGGGTCTGCTGGTCGCGGTGGCCATCGGCAAGCTGTTCGGCTACGAGGGCAATGTGATCGTCATCGCCGACGGCGGGCCCGGGTTCTGCTCGGCATCGCCGGCCGCTTTCGATTCGTTCCGCGCCGGCAATACCGTCGACGGCACCTCGCTGCACCCGATATGCATCCGGGTCAACGATTTTCAAGCGCACTACCTGCCCTCGGGGCAGGCTACCTCGTTCGTCGCGAACATCGACTACCAAGCCGGCAGCGACCTGACCACAGACAGCTGGCGGCCGTACCGGCTGCAGGTCAACCACCCGCTGCGGGTCGGCGGCGACCGGGTATACCTGCAGGGTCACGGCTACGCGCCCACCTTCACCGTGACGTTCCCGAATGGGCAGACTCGCACGTCGACCGTGCAGTGGCGACCCGACAATCCGGTGACGCTGCTGTCGTCGGGCGCGGTGCGCGTCGACCCGCCCGCCGGCACTTATCCCGACCCCGAGGAGCGCCGTAAACACCAGATCGCGATCCAGGGCCTGTTCGCGCCGACCGAGCAGCTCGACGGCACCCTGCTGTCGTCGAGCTTTCCCGCGCTGAACACCCCCGCGGTGGCCGTCGACATCTACCGCGGCGACACCGGCCTGGACACCGGTCGGCCGCAGTCGTTGTACAGCTTGGACCCGCGGCTCATCGACCAGGGCCGGCTGACTAAAGAAAAGCGGGTGAACCTGCGCGCCGGTGAGCAGGTCCGGCTGGACCAGGGCCCGGCGGCCGGCACCGTCATCCGATTCGACGGTGCGGTCCCGTTCATCAACGTGCAGGTCTCCCACGACCCCGGCCAGACCTGGGTGCTGGTTTCCGCCATCACGATGATGGCCGGGCTGCTGGTGTCGCTGCTGGTGCGCCGCCGCCGGGTGTGGGCCCGGATCGTGCCGAGGGGCGACACCGGTACGGTGAACGTCGAGCTGGGCGGCCTGGCGCGCACCGACAACTCCGGTTGGGGCGATGAGTTCGAGCGGTTGACCGCGCGGTTGCTGGCCGGTTTCGCCGCAGGTCCGGCCGGGCCTGTTCGCGAACCCATCGAGCCGGTTGGCGCCTCCGGAAGGGATGTCAAATGAACACCGTGCACGTCAACGTCGGGCTGGCCAGGTGCTCCGACTGGGCATTCACCTCGGCTGTGGTGGCGCTGGTGGTGGCGCTGCTGCTGCTGGCTGTCGAACTGGCTTACGCCCGCAGCCGCACCGCGGACCCGATGGCCCGGCTCCTCCTCGGGCCAAGCGGCCCGCATCGTCGCCGGGCGGCGCGCGAGCTGGTGATGGCCGGCTCGGTTGCCGCCGATAGCGCGACCCCCGGCATTGTGCTCGCCGAACCGCGCCGGCCGTTCGATGAACGCGTCGGCCGGGCCGGCCTGGCCGTGGTCTACGTCGGCATCGCGCTGTTGCTGATGTGCATTGTGCTGCGTGGCCTGGCCACCCTGCGGGTGCCTTGGGGCAACATGTACGAGTTCATCAACCTGACGTCTTTTTCGGGGCTGGTCGCCGGGGCGATTGTGTTACGCCGCCCGCAGCACCGCGTGCTGTGGGTTTTCCTGCTGGTGCCGGTGTTGATCCTGCTGACGGTGTCCGGGCGCTGGCTGTATGCCAACGCCGCACCGGTGATGCCGGCGCTGCAGTCCTATTGGCTGCCGATCCACGTGTCGGTGGTCAGCCTCGGTTCGGGAGTGTTTTTGGTCGGGGGTGTGGCCAGCATCCTGTTCCTGCTGAAGACGTCGCGGCTAGGTGTGCCGGACACGCCGGGCACGCTGGCGCGTGTGGTGCGGCGATTACCCGAGCCGCAGACCCTGGACCGCATCGCCTACCGGACCACGATCTTCGCCTTTCCGGTGTTCGGTTTCGGGGTGATCTTCGGCGCCATCTGGGCCGAGCAGGCGTGGGGCCGGTACTGGGGCTGGGATCCCAAGGAGACGGTGTCGTTCGTCGCGTGGGTGGTTTACGCCGCTTACCTGCATGCCAGGTCGACGGCGGGCTGGCGTGACATGAAGGCGGCCTGGGTTAACGTCGCCGGCTTTGTTGTAATCGTGTTCAACCTGTTCTTCGTCAACCTGGTGACCGTTGGTCTGCACTCCTATGCTGGGGTGGGCTAACCGGACACCGGGTGGGTTCGAGCGGCGTTTGCGATAGGTTCGTTAACAGGACCGTTCGTTAACAAGCGACCCGAAGTACTGCAACGAGGTGAAGTGCACGTGTCTGACCATCCAACCCGGGGCGTGGGGGCGCCGCGAGGCCGCGAAGATCATCCGACGACGGAGTTGCCGCCGCAGCCGCACTCCGGCGAGCCCGACGCCAAAACCAGCGAAGCCGAAACGAAGGCCTTCGCAGGGTTCCGGACAGAGCGGCGCTTCACCGAGTCACAGACGCGGGGCGTGCCGCCCCCACCAACACGTCCCGAGCCGCGGGCGTGGGCGGTGACGCCCGCCAAGGGGATGCCGCAGGTCGTCGACAGCCCGACGTACACCAATTACGGCGGCCAGCCGGCCGAGACACCGGTGGAGGCGCCGTACCGGGCGGCGATGCCGCCCGCTCCGTATCCGGACCTCTCTACCAGCACGCTGTTGCGGCAGGTCAAACCGCCGCCGTCCGAGGGCTGGCGCCGCTGGCTTTACCTGCTGTCTGGGCGGTTGATCAACCTTGGGGAAAGTCCAAGGGTCACCCGCTACAACGACCTGGTCATTCAGGCAAACCGGCCGCTGCGGGGGTGCTATCGGATCGCGGTGCTGTCGCTGAAAGGCGGGGTCGGCAAGACCACTATCACCGCCACCCTGGGCGCCACCTTCGCCTCCATCCGCGGCGACCGGGTGGTGGCGGTGGACGCAAACCCTGACCGCGGCACGCTGAGCCAGAAGGTGCCATTGGAGACGCCGGCCACCGTGCGGCACCTGCTGCGCGACGCCGAAGGCATCGATCGTTACAGCGATGTCCGCAGCTACACCAATCAGGGACCGAGCAGGCTGGAAGTGCTAGCGTCGGAAAGTGATCCGGCCCAGTCGGAGGCGTTCAGCGCTGACGACTACACCCGCACCCTGGACATCCTGGAACGGTTCTACGGCCTGGTGCTCACCGACTGCGGCACCGGGCTGCTGCACTCGGCGATGTCGGCGGTGCTAGCCAAGGCCGACGTGCTGATCGTCATCAGCTCCGCATCAATCGATGGCGCGCGTAGCGCCTCAGCAACGTTGGACTGGCTGGATGCGCACAGCCACGAGGATCAGGTGCGCAACTCGATCGCGGTCATCAACGCGGTCCGGCCGCGTTCAGGCAAGGTCGACATGCAGAAGGTGGTCGATCACTTCTCACGGCGCTGCCGGGCGGTTCGGCTGGTGCCGTTTGACCCGCACCTCGAAGAGGGCGCCGAGATCAACCTGGAGCGGTTGAAGCGGGAGACCCGGGAAGCGCTCATCGAGCTCGCAGCGATTGTCGCTGACGGGTTCCCGAGTGACCAGCGGCGGACCAACGCGGCCTTCATCTAGCGCGGATTGTTGTTGTCGCCGTGGTTTAACCGCCACAAAAACTCTGGATCGTCGTCGGGCCCGATCACGCGTGTCTTCGCCCGGTTGGCCTGCGACCGGGCAGCACGCCAGCCGATGTAGATCAGCGTCCCCAAAACCAGAATGAGGAGCAGGTAGAGCACTCAACACCTCCTTGGTCTGAATATACCTGCGCCGTAGGCTCGATACCGTGTCGGAGGGTCGGAGCTCCGGGCGCCGCGTAGCCGTTGACGTGCTGCTCTACGCGGCGGCTCGAGTGCTCTTGGTGGTCGCGCTTAGCGCCGCGATCTACGGGGTGGCACGACTGCTCGGGGTGACCGAATTCCCTGTGGTCGTCGCCGTGTTGTTTGCGTTGGTTGTCGCGATGCCGCTCGGCATCTGGTTGTTCAGTCCACTGCGCCGCCGGGCCACCGCCAGCCTGGAGATGGCCGGCGAGCGCCGACGCCGCGACCGCGAGCAGTTGCGCGCCCGGCTGCGCGGGGAGGCGCCGTCCGACGAAGAGTGACCGCCGTTCTCGTCGACTCTGCTCGGGGCGGCGGGACGCGGTCAGCGGGCCATCCTTCAATAGGCCATCCTGGGCATTCTGCGCGGCGGCGACCCGGCGGCCATCGACTTGATCACCGAGCACGTCTACACCGCGCAGTTGCGCGCGGCGGTTATCGCGCCGCCGGACAAGGCCGCTTAGCCCCGCGCCAGCGTTAATGCAAGCGCGACGGCGATCGACCACACCAGCATCGCGAGCCCGGTGTCACGCAGCACCGGAATGAGCTCCCCCCCAAGGCCGCCGGATCGCACCGGCCGCACGGCGCGTAGCGCCAGTGGTGCGGCGACCAATCCGACCGCACACCATGGCGTCGCCGCCATCAACGCCACGGTCAGCACGCCGGCGACCGCCAGCAGCGCCTGGTACAACACCCGGGTGCCGGCGTCGCCGAGGCGCACCGCCAGGGTGATCTTGCCGGATCGCGCGTCGGTGGGGATATCCCGCAGATTGTTGGCCACCAGCACCGCTGACGACAGCGCGCCCGTCGATACTGCCAACGCCAGCCCCACCCAGTCCACCCGCAACGCCTGGGCGTACTGGGTGCCGAGCACCGCGATCAGCCCGAAGAACACGAATACCGCAGCTTCGCCAAAGCCCATGTAGCCGTAGGGTTTTGACCCGCCGGTGTACAGCCAGGCCCCCGCTATGCAGAGCGCGCCGACGACGATCAGCCACGGCGCGCTGCACAGCGCCAGCGCCAGCCCGGCCACCGCGCCGAGCGTCAGGCTGACCAACGCCGCGGTCAGCACCGTCCGCGGGGTCGCCAATCGTGAACCCACCAGCCGCAGCGGACCGGCCCGGTCGTCGTCGGTGCCGCGGATGCCGTCGGAGTAATCGTTGGCGAAGTTGACCCCGACGGTCAGCGCCACCGCGACGGCCAGCGCCAGCAGCGCTTTCCACCACACGGCGGCGTGCAGCCAGGCCGCGGCGCCGGTGCCCGCGAGGACCGGCGCCACCGCGTTGGGCAGCGTCCGCGGTCGCGCGCCTTCGATCCACTGCGCGAAACTGGCCACGCTGCAATCCTTCCATGGGTATGCACGACAATGAGCGGATGCTCGCAGTGATCGGCGGCAGTGGCTTCTACACCTTCTTCGGCGCCGACGCGCGCAGCATCAATCTGGACACCCCGTTCGGCGAGCCCAGCGCCCCGATCGCCGTGGGCGACGTCGGCGAGCACGAGGTCGCGTTCCTGCCACGGCACGGTGCACACCACGAGTACTCGGCGCACACCGTGCCCTACCGGGCCAACATGTGGGCGCTGCGCGCGCTTGGGGTCCGCCGGGTCTTCGCTCCCTGCGCGGTCGGCAGCCTGACCCCGGAGATCTGCCCGGGCACGGTCGTGGTGCCCGATCAGCTGGTCGACCGCACCCGCGGCCGCGCCGACACCTATTACGAGTCCGGCGGGGTTCACGTCAGCTTCGCCGACCCGTACTGCCCGACGTTGCGGGCCGCGGTCACCAGCCTGCCGGGCGTGGTCGATGGCGGCACTTTGGTGGTAATCGAGGGCCCGCGGTTTTCCACCCGCGCGGAAAGCCAGTGGTTCGCCTCCGCCGGGTTCACCTTGATCAACATGACCGGCTATCCGGAGGCCGTGCTCGCCCGCGAACTCGAAATGTGCTATGCCGCAATTGCTTTGGTGACAGACCTGGACGCCGGTGTCACGGTCGGCGGTGGTGTGAAAGCCATCGACGTGTTCGCTGAGTTCGAGAAGAACATCGAGCCGTTCAAAAAGCTGGTGCACGGGGCGATCGGTCAGGTTGCCGTCGAGCACACGTGCACGCAGTGCCTGCCGCACGTGGGCGTCGAGTTGCCGTTCGACCTGCCGTGAGAGTGCTGCTGACCGGTGCCGCCGGCTTCATCGGGGCTCGCGTGGGCGCAGCGCTGCGAGCCGCGGGTCACGACGTGATTGCCCTCGACGCCATGCTGCCCGCCGCGCACGGGCGAAATGCAGCGGTGCCAAAGGGCTGTCGACAAGTCGACGTCCGCCACGCCGACGCGCTCGCGCCGCTGCTGGATGGTGTCGATCTGGTGTGCCATCAGGCCGCGATGGTGGGTGCCGGCCTGGACGCCGCCGACGCGCCCGGCTACGGCAGCCACAACGATTTCGCCACCGCCGTGCTGCTTGCGCAGATGTTCGCCGCCGGGGTGCGGCGTCTGGTGCTGGCGTCGTCGATGGTTGTCTATGGGCAGGGCCGGTACGACTGCCCCGAGCACGGACCGGTCGACCCGCTGCCGCGGCAGCGCGCCGACCTCGATGCGGGGATCTTCGAGCATCGCTGCCCGATCGGCGGCGAAGAGCTGGTGTGGCGGCTCGTCGACGAGGACGCGCCACTACGCCCGCGCAGCTTGTATGCGGCCAGCAAGACCGCGCAGGAGCATTACGCGCTGGCATGGTCGGAGTCGACGGGTGGCTCGGTGGTGGCATTGCGCTACCACAACGTCTACGGTCCGGGCATGCCGCGCGACACCCCGTACTCCGGGGTGGCGGCGATTTTCCGCTCGGCACTCGAAAACGGTGAGCCGCCAACAGTTTTCGAGGACGGCGGACAGATGCGTGACTTCGTCCACGTCGATGATGTGGCCGCCGCCAACCTCGCGGCGGTGGCGGCCGAGGCCGACGGCTTCACCGCGGCCAATGTCTGCTCCGGGCAACCCATCTCGATCCTGGAGGTGGCCACAGCGCTGTGCGACGCACGGGGTGACAACGTGTCACCCTTCGTCACCGGCCAGTACCGCAGCGGCGACGTGCGCCACATCGTCGCCGATCCCACCCGCGCCGCCGACGTACTGGGCTTCCGGGCGGCCGTCGACCCCCGTGAAGGACTGCGCGACTTCGCGTTCGCGCCGCTGCGCGGCTAGCGACCGGGTGGCCTGTGCACCCCTCGCTGGGCTGCACCAATGCGGCCGGACTGGCTGGCCAACTGGGTATTCAGCTGCTGTGGCGTCCCTCGTCCGTGTTTTGCACGGCAGAGTTCTGCCCCGCCGTCGAGTTCTGCCCCGCCGTCGAGCTCTCACTCGTCGAGCTCCGCGTCGGCGCCAAGCTCCGCCGTAGCGCCAAGCTCTGCCCAAACGCCGTCGCAGGTGGCGACCGCTTCCGCTCCAGCGTCGCCCCCGTCGCCGGTATACACGGCGCCGACCCAGCCGGCGTACACGCCGCCGCAGACCGTGGCGCCGCCACCGCAGACCGTGGCGCCCGCGCCCGCCTACACCCCGCCGCAGACCGTGGCGCCGCAGCCGGTGATCCCCCAGGTGCCGGTGCATCCGCCATCTGGCGGTCACGGCGGCTTCGGCTCTGTGCCCTAACTCGTCGGCAAATTTGGGCTAGGGTCGTCGGCCTGGCGCGTCGCGGGCCTGCCCTTGTGCGCAACATGCGCCGATCGCGGGTGCAGCATGACCTACACACCGGGCATCAGATCGTAATAACCTCAAGGTCGGTCATCGCGCCGTAATCGCTGTCTCGCGTCACGATCGGAATGTCGTGGGCCATAGCGGTCGCCGCGATCCAGCTGTCATTAATGGGTATTCGCCGATTCGCAGTGCGCAGCCGGGCGACCAAAAGTGCCCAGGCTTCGGCGACCGGTTCATCGATACCGAATGGTTCGAATCGCTGGGCGAGTTGATAGGTCGAGAGTCGCCGTGCTCGGGCCTCTGGACCTAAGGCCTGCAACACCCCGAGCCGGAGCTCACCCAGCGTGATCACCGAGACACCCCACTCGTACCCGTTAAACCGGGTGGCATCGACTCGTTCTGCCTCTAAGCCGATGAAGACGGAAGTGTCGGCGAGTGCTCGCCGAGCTGTCATGACGATAGATCGTCCGTTGTCTCCGTCAGCGTTTCTCGCAGTTCCTCGCTGAGTCTGGTGGTCTCGGGCCCGAGACGCGTGAGCTCCCGGATCAGCTCGGAAGCAGGCAACCACCGACGGCGCCGCGATAGCGGAACAATCATTGCGACCGGGCGATTGTCTTTGAGCACCTCGATCTCCTCACCAGCCTCGACCCGCCGCAAAACCTCGGCGGTGCGGTTGCGAAGGTCGCGAGCAGGTATCGTAGCAGGCATGCTACGACTGTAGCGTTAAGCTACGGGACGTAGCAAGACGCTTAATCGCCCGGTGTCGCGACCCCCTCGCGCCAGCCGGTTAGCACGTCCTCGACACGGTCACGCACCTGATGTCGAGCTGTTTCCCGGTCGATGCCCGACATAAGCAGCTCGTCGTAATCGGTGTCAACATGCCGAACCGACGCCGCAACGGCCAGCCCTACAGCGTCGGGATCGAGGGCACGCCCGGCAGCGCTTCGTCCGATCCGGCCACTGTCGCGCGTTGCCGCGTGACGCGCGATCGCCTCAGCCCGGCTGGCGGGGCAGCCGGGGAACAGCTCGCGGATTACGGCGGCGAACTCGGCGTGGAATCGCACATCCTCATCGGCGCGTCGCGCCTGCTCGCGCTCCCGCCGACGGGCGCGCACCTCGGCGTCGGAAAGGCACTCCTGTTCCGCACGCTCGATCGCCTGCGCCTCGGCCAGGATGCCCTGGCGCTCATAGCGTTTGCGCGCACGGCTCCAGCGCACCACCACCGCCGAGAGCCGGCTGGCTTTCTTCGCCCGCCGGGTCAGCGTGGCATCACCAGACGGCAAAAACTCGAGATGCCCGAGGTCGGCGCAGTCTAGGCACAGCGGGCCCGGACCCTCCATGAACAGCAGATCGCCGGTGCCGCCGCACGACGTGCAGGTCCACTCCTTGAGCGGCCAGATGACGATGAGATCCGGCGGTCTGCTCTGCCGCTGGACCGCCCGCTGAGATAACTCCGGCGACACCCAGTGCGTGCGGTAGGCACGCTCAATGGCGGCGTCCCCACTAACGCTGAACCGCAGCTGGTGGCGGTCGCGAGTGCGGGCGACGTAATCGGTTTCCGAGGGATTAAGCCCCCGGTCGCGAGCCCATTGCGCTAAAGCCGCCATCGCCGTCGTCACCTTGCTGAGGTTGGCCTGGATGACGCGCTCCAACGAATCGATTTGGCCCTGCCGCCACTGGTTGAGGTGCGACGGCGCCAGCCAGCCCAAACCGAGCAGCACGTCGATCGCGCTGACGAACCGCTGTTCGGCAAGCGCCGCCTCAGCCGCTCGCCTGACCCGTTGCTCCAGATTCTGACGTGCCATAGGCCGGTCGATCCTAACGCCGGAGGCGCGCGCCTGCCCTAATGTCGACTGATATGCCCGGCGCTCCGGTCACCGTGGTGCTGCCCTGTCTGAACGAGGCGGAGCCGCTGCCGGCCGTACTGGCGGCCATCCCCGCCGGTTACCAGGCGCTGGTGGTGGACAACAACAGCACCGATGACACCGCGGAGGTGGCCCGCCGCCACGGGGCCAGGGTGGTGGCCGAACCGCGGCCCGGGTACGGCGCGGCGGTCCATGCCGGAGTGATCGCGGCGACGACGCCGATCGTCGCGGTCATTGACGCCGACGGGTCGCTGGACGCCGCCGAACTGCCCCACCTGGTCGCCGAACTCGACGACGGCGCCGACCTGGTGATCGGTCGCCGACGCCCGCTGCCCGGGTTGCGCTGGCCATGGGTCGCCCGGCTGGGGACCGTCATCATGAGCTGGCGGCTACGCACTCGGCACGGCCTGCCGGTACATGACATCGCGCCCATGCGAGTGGCCCGGCGGGAGGCTTTGCTGAGTTTGGGTGTGACCGACCGCAGGTCGGGGTATCCGCTGGAACTGCTGGTCCGTGCGGCCGCTGCCGGCTGGCGCGTCGTCGAGTGCGACGTCGCATACGGCCCCCGGACTGGCGGCAAGTCCAAGGTCAGCGGTTCGCTGCGCGGCAGCGTGGTGGCGATCTTGGACTTCTGGAGGGCGATTTCGTGAACCTGCCGGTGACGGTTCTGGTGGTGGCCAAAGCGCCGGTGCCCGGCGAGGCCAAAACCCGGCTGGCCGCGGGGGTCGGCGACCGGATCGCCGCCGACATCGCCGCCGCCGCGCTGCTCGACACCCTGGACGCCGTGGCCGCCGCGCCGGTGGCCGAACGGGTGGTGGCGCTCACCGGGGAGCTAGCCGCGGCCGTCAACGCGGCCGAGATCCACCGGCGGCTCGAGTCCTTCACCGTGATCACCCAGCGCGGAGGCGACTTCGCCGACCGGCTCGCCAACGCGCACGCCGACGCGGCCGACGGGCTTCCGGTGCTGCAAATCGGGATGGACACCCCGCAGGTGACCGCCGGTCTGCTTGCAGATTGTGCGCGACAGCTGCGCGCAGCTCCGGCGGTGCTCGGCTTGGCCCGCGACGGGGGTTGGTGGGCACTGGGGGTGCGTACCCCGGCGACGGCCCAGTGTCTGCGCGGTCTACCGATGTCTCAGCCCGACACCGGGGCGCTGACGTTAAAGGCGTTGCAGGGCACCGGTATTGATGTGACGCTTGTTCCGAAACTGGCCGATGTCGACGTCGTCGACGACATTGTCGCGGTACGCGACGCCTGCGGGGCCGCTAGCCGGTTCGCGCGCATTAGCCGCGCGGCGGGACTTTGACGTTGGCGTCTCAGGGGCCGGCCGCCGCCGTTCGTCGCCGCAGCACCACCACAGCGCGTCCCGCCAGCCCGACCGCGAACATGCCCAGGCCTGCGACGACCGATTCCCACGGCAGGGTGGCGACCAGCAGCAGGCAACCGACGACCCCGCACACGTTCAGGACGCGGGACCAGCGGCGCTGCGAGGGTGGCTGGGTGTAGGCCGAGGCGTTGGCGATGGCGTAGTAGATCAACACGCCGAACGACGAGAAGCCAATCACGCCGCGCAGGTCGACGGTGGCCGCCAACGCGCATACGACCACACCGAGCGCGATCTCGGCGTGATGCGGCACCTGGTAGCGCGGGTGAACAGCGGCCAGCCAGGTGGGCAAGTCCCGCTGCCGGGCCATCGCCAGTGTGGTGCGCCCGATCCCGGCGATCAGCGCTAGCAGCGCACCGAGACCGGCCAGCACACCGCCCACAGCCACCACCGGAACCAGTGGCGTAACACCGGTGGCGCGCACCGCCTCGGCCAGCGGCGCCGCAGCGTGGGCGAGCCTGTCTGGTCCGGCGCCCAGCAGGACAGGCACCCCGACGACCAGATAGACCGCGACCGCGACGGCCAGGGCCAGCGTTATCGCCTTGGGGATGGTGCGGGCCGGGTCGCGCACCTCTTCGCCCCATCGTCGCGATCCGCGCATAGCCAGCGAACGCGAAAAACAGCAGCCCCGCCGACTGCAGTACCCCATACGCTGTGGCCGTCGACCACGCGCTGCCGCTTAGATGCGACGGCTCCGCGCCGCTGACCGCGATGCCGACCACGACCGAGGCAAGCGCAATCAGCTTGCACGCCACCAATATTCGGGCCAGCGCCGCGGTCTTGGCGATCCCGCGGTAGTTCAGCGCGACCAGCACCACCACGACCGCAACAGCGACAATTCGCTGCACCCACCACGGGCTGGCAACCGCGTAGGAGGCGACTGTCAGCGCCATCGCCGCACACGAGGCGGTCTTGCCGATCACAAATCCCCACCCGGCGGCAAAGCCCCACCACGGGCCGAGTCGTTCACGCCCGTAGATGCAGGTACCGCCCGACGTCGGATACACCGCAGCGAGCTGCGCGGAGGCGGTGGCATTGCAATAGGCGATCGCGCCGGCCAGCACCAAACCGATCAGCAGACCGGCACCGGCAGCCCGCGCGGCCGGGCCGAACGCCGCGAACACCCCGGCCCCGATCATCGATCCGAGCCCGATCACCACCGCGTCTGCGGTGCCGAGCCGACGTGCCAGTGCCGGTTGGGATGTCTCGTTGCTGTCCACGGCCGCTACCAATTCGTCAAGATGGCGCTGTTCAATAGCAGTGCCCCGGCGGCGTTGAGCGCCAGCCACAGATGGTGTGACCGCGGTGGCAGTAGCGCGGGCGCCGCGGTCAGCCAGATGGTGAACGGCAGCCAGATCCGTTCGGTCTCGGCCTTGCTCAGCATGCTCAGGTCAGCCGACACGATGGCGGCCAGCACCGCCAGTAGCAGCAGGTGTAAACCGGATCGGCGACGGATGGCGGCTAAATCGAACACCCGGGCAAGACCGGCGACGCTGCCCAGCCCGATTGCGCACACCACCACCGCCAGATTGGCCCAGCCCCAGTACTGGAACGGGCGGTCGTTGGCGATACCCTGCCAATAGCGTTGCTGCACAAGGGCATAGCCGTCGAACCACCAGAAGCCCGCAGCGGCAAACGCCACCGCCACCGCCACCGCAGCCAGAGTGGCCGGACCCGCTGCCCGCAGGGCCGGTCGCCAGTCGGGCGCGCAGACCAGCACCGCCAACGCCGGCAGCGCTAACAGGGTCAGGCCGTAGTTGAGAAACACCGCCCAGCCCAGCAGCAGGCCCGCCCCGGCCGCCATCAGCGCGGGGAGCCGAACCGAACCGGACACTGCCATAGCCAACATCGCGATACCCCAGGCCGCGACCCCGGCGAAATAGCCGTCGGCCGAGACCGCGACCCAGATCGCCGTCGGCGCCACCGCGACAAAGGGCGCGACCAGCCGTGCGGTCGGTTCGTCGGCCACCGCGCGCACAGCTACCGCCACCGCGGCCGCCGCGCTGGACCCGACCAGCAGGCAGAGCAGCCCGGCCCAGGCACCACCGCGCAGGCCGATCCGGTCGAGCCACACAAACGTCAGCAGCGCCCCTGGCGGATGGCCCGACACATGAGTGATCCAGGAATTCGGCTGGAAGTCGAGAATCCGGCTAGAGAAGGTGCGCACCGCCGCGGGAATGTCGGTGATGCTCGGCACCTGCCGCAGATACTCGTCCTTGGTGGTCAACCGACCGGTGAACCCACGCTGCCAGCCGTCGATCATTGCCAGCGAAAATGCCCACGCGCAGGCGGTGGCCCAGGTGGCGAGCGTCAGCGTCCGCCACGGAAGCCGTTGGGCCACAACCGGTCCCCACACCACAGCGCCCAAAGCGATGAGAACCGCCGGACCGGTGCCCCAGCCGACGTGTGCCTCCCACCAGCCGAAGATCGGCGCGGCGCCGACATGCGCGGCGAACCGCTCCGGCGTGGAATTGCGCAGCGGAATGACACCCCAGTGCATGCGTGGCAGTACGAACGCGGCCGCAACCAGGACGAGCCCGACTGCGACCGCGACCGCCTCCCTGCGACCGACCTTCACGGACGCACTTAGCCCCATTGTCCGGCTCCTCCTCTGGCCGCTGCGCGGCCCGCATCGTCGCCGGGCCAGCCTATTGGTCGCGGGAGATGACGTTCCTCACACGTCGCCGCCGAAGCGTCGCGCCAATGCCTCCCGGTCCACCTTGCCGATGCCGCGCCGCGGTAGCGCGTCGACGACACGCAGCTCGCGAGGCGCGGCGGTGTCGTCCAGCGTGCGCGCGACGTGTGCCCGCAGTGCGTCCAGTGTCGGTGGGACACAACCGTCTCTCACCACCACCGCGGCCACCACGCGTTGGCCCAGCCGGTCGTCGGAAACCCCGAAGACTGCGCAGTCTTCCACCGCGGGGTGTGTGCACAGCGCGGCCTCAACGGGCTGCGGCAGCACGGTCAACCCTCCCGTGCTGATCGCCTCGTCGATACGGCCCTGCACAGTCAACACACCCGAATCATCCACGGCGCCAACGTCGTCGGTGTAGAACCAGCCCGGCTCGGCGAACGGGTCAGGATCGACCGGGTTGCGATAACCCTTGGCCAGCGTCGCACCGCCGATCACAATCCGGCCACCGGCCTCGATGCGCACCTGGACCCCGTCGAGCGGGACACCGTCGTAAACGCAGCCGCCAGCGGTCTCGCTCATCCCGTAGGTGCGCACCACCGGAATGCCGGCGGCTGCGGCGGCGTCCAGGACCGGGCGCGGAGCCGGTCCGCCGCCGATCAACACGGCGTCCAATTCGGCCAGCGCGGCCGTCGCCGCGGGTTCGGCCAGGGCCTTGGCCAGCTGGGCGGCGACCAGCGACACATACCGGCGACCAGCACCCAAATTTTTTACAGCTCTCGGCAATTCGGCGACATCAAATCCTGCGGAGACATCGAGCTCGACCGGAACGGTACCAGCCAGCACGCTGCGCACCAGCGCCTGCACACCGGCGATGTGATACGGCGGCAGCGCCAGTAGCCAGCTGCCCGGCCCGCCGAGACGCTCATGAGTGGCCGCCGCGCTGGCGGTCAGCGCGGCGGCGGTCAGCAGCGCTCCCTTGGGCGTAGCGGTGGTGCCCGACGTCGTCACCACCAAGGCGACGTCGTCGTCGATTTCCTCACCCACCCGCAAAGCGCTTGTCAGCAGCGCGGTTTGGCGATCATCATGGGCTGGTACCGGAACTATCGCGGAATCACGGCCATTCAGAACCCTTTCCAGGGCGGGCAGCATCGACCGCACCGAGGAGCCCGGCGGGACGGCAAGGGCACCCAGGACGGCTATGTGGGCGCCTCACCATCGCGGGCGTCGTCGAGCGGCCAGCCCTTGACGGCCAGCCGTTGTCGCACTCGCTCGACGTCTTCCGGGAACGGCAGCTCATCGGTGATCCGGCTGATCAGCACACCGATGTCGACCTGGTCGAACTCGCCGCGCCGCATCAGCTCGCCGGCCACCGCCTTGACCTCGTCGTCGGTCAGCCGCCGGGACAGCAGGGCGAGCAGTGGGAAGCAGTCGGTCGGCGGAACGCCCTGAGGGTATCCCGCGCGCAACCACGCGACGATCGAGCTCAGGAATCGGTTCACACTGCGTCAACTTCCGCGCGGAGGGCTGCCCATGGGGACATCACGAATCCGATGTTACGTGGGCTTGGCGCCCAGGATGTACCAGCCGGTGTGGTGTCCGATGAAGTCGCGGGCGATGTATAGCACTCCGACGATGACGACTGCCAGCACCAGCGCGAAGATCGCCCAGCTGAGCACCACCAGGGCTGGCCGCTTGCGGACCGCGGCATCATCGCCGGTGACGCCGGAACCGACAGCGCTCAGCCGCACCCCGACCGCGAACAGCGCCGGCAGCAGGGCACCGACCAGCAGACCGAAGACCAGGATCTTCAAGGTGGCGGTGTAGTTGAACCAGGTACTCATGACCTGGAGCCCCCGCGCGCGGTCAACTGTGGTGCGGTAGTGGCGGCGGCCGACTCGGCGTTCGCTTCCAGTCTGGCCGTGAGGTCGCCTTCCCACTCGGCGTTGACGTTGGTGTAGTCGATCCGCACCTTACGCGACCGCAGCCAGATGGCCAGCGACCCCGCGGCCAGCAGGGTGAAGCCGACGATTATGCCAAGGTAGCCGCCGATGACGTGCACCAGCAGATAGGTGACCGCACCGACGGTGCCGGCTAACGGCAGGGTGACCAGCCAGGCGGTCGCCATCCGGCCACCCCCCAGCGCACCTCGGCGCCGGGCTTGCCCACACCGCTGCCCAGCACGGAGCCGGTCGCGACCTGCGTGGTCGATAGCGCGTAGCCGAAGTGGGCAGGAGAATGTCCCGAGTTTCGTGGAACTTCGGTGGCGGTCCGTTCCGACACCTACAGCCAATTCAATCAGGGCATTTCGGTGCCGCCGGGCGAGGTTCGCGCGGGGGATCTGATCTTGCCGAAATACTCGTTCGACGGGCGGGGCCCGGGCCATGTGCAACTGGCGATTTCGCCCACCGAGGTGGTGCACGCCCCGCAGGCCGGGGATGTGGTGCGGGTGGCGCCGATGCCGTCGGCATACGTGGCTCGCCGCCCGGTACGACCGGACTGAAAAGGCTTAATCTGGGACCCCGAAGTGCGGGTCATCGTCAACAGCGGCGTCGGCCGCCACTTCCAGACCGGAGCCGATGTGGTCGAAATCGCCACCGACGGTTTGGGTTTCGAGCGCTACCGCAAGTCTGTGCTCGACTGGGACATGGGCTCCGCGTCCAGCGACGCCAACGCGGCCGTGGCCGCGCGATCGTCCAACGCCTTCCACAGTTGGGCAGCAACCAGCGACGCATACCTTCGCCCGCGGCCCATCGCGGCCACCGAATCCGCAGCGCCGACGCGTCGAAGCCCTTCGAAACGTCCAACACCACCGGGGTGGTGCTCGCGCGCACGCTGCGGATCAACACTTGCATGCCGGCGATGTGATGGGCAGGCTGCGCCAGCAGCCACCGGCCGGGACCGCCGAGTCGCGAGTGCGTTCCCGAAGCGCTCGCGCTCAGCGCCGCCACCGTCAGCATCGCGCCCTTCGGCACGCCCGTCGTCCCCGGTGTCGAAACCACCAGCGCGACGTCGTCGTCGATCTCGGAACCTACGCCAAAGCGGTTGTCAGCAAACTCTTTTCACGCGCATCGAAGGCCGGCACGGGCAGCAACGCGGCATCGCCGGCCAGCATCGCCTCCAGCGTGGGCAGCAGGCCCACGACCTCCGGGCCGGCCGGGACGTCAGGGGGCGCAGGGTAGTCATCCGGCGTCCTCGCTGTTCCGCGGGTCATCCAAAGGCCACCCCTTGGCGGCCAGCCGCCGCCGAACCCGCTCGATGTCCTCGGTCGAGGGCATCTGTTGGGTGATCTGGATGATCAGCACACCGATATCGACCGGCTCGAATTTTCCGCGGTCTATCAGGTCCTGCGCGACGGCATTGACCTCTTTGTCGGTGAGCCGCCGTTTGAGTAACGCAAGCAGCGGCACCCGGTCGGGCCCCGGAACCTCTTCGGGGTAGCCGGCGTTCACCCACGCGATGATCTTCGCGAGAAATCTGCTCACAGTGCTTCTCCCTCACGGTCAGTACCTCCCCCCACCCGCAGTAAACGAGGAGGTTGGTGTTATTTGCGCTTGGCGCCGAGGATGTACAGACCCGTGTGGTGGCCGATGAAGTCCCGTGCGATGAAAAGCACACCGATGATGACAAGGGCCAACACCAGCGCGAAGATCACCCAGCTGAGCGCCACCAGCATCGGATTGCGGTGGACGACGGCGCCGTCGTGTACCGCCACCCCGGCTCCTTCGGCGTTGACCCGCACACCGACCGCGAACAGCGCGGGCAGCACCGCGCCCAGCAGCAGGCCGAAGACGAGGATCTTGAAGGTCGCGATGTAGTTGAACCATGCGCTCACGGTCGGTGCTGCCTTTCGAGGGTGTCGGCGTCGCGACTGGCGGTGGCAGCCGCCACGGTCGCGGCTTCCTTTTCGGCAGGCCCGCCGACGCCCGCGGTGAGGTTGCCCTCCCACTCGTCGTTGACGTTCTTGTGGTTGATGGGGGCCCGACGCGACCGCAGGTAGATGGCCGCCGAGATGGCCACCAGCAGGCCGAAACCGACGATGATGCCGACGAAGCCGCCGATGTCGTGCACGATCCAGTAGGTGATCGCCCCCACGATGCCCGCCGCGGGCAGGGTCACCAGCCATGCGGTTGCCATGCGGCCGGCCACACCCCAGCGCACCTCGGCGCCAGGCTTGCCCACTCCGCTACCCAGGATGGAACCGGTCGCGACGTGGGTGGTGGACAGCGCGTAACCGAAGTGGCTGGACAACAGGATGACCGCCGCCGACGCCGTCTCTGCGGCCATGCCCTGCGGCGACTCGATCTCCACCAAACCCTTGCCCAGCGTGCGGATGACCCGCCAGCCGCCGATGTAGGTGCCAAGCGAGATGGCGGTCGCACACGACAGGATGACCCAGAACGGCGGCATCGTGTCGGTCTTGCTGGCGGCACCGTAGGCGATCAGCGCCAGGAAGATGACGCCCATCGTCTTCTGGGCGTCGTTGGTGCCGTGGGCCAGCGAGACCAGCGACGCCGAACCGATCTGGCCGTACCGGAAACCGGTGTTGGTGCGCTCGCGCGGCACACCACGGGTGGTCCGGTACACCAGCCAGGTGCCGACAGCGGCCACCAGTCCGGCGATGAACGGCGAGAGCCCCGCGGGGATGATCACCGACGAGACCAGGCCCCGCCAGATCACGCCGTGGCCCCCGACCGCGGCGATCATCGCGCCGACGATGCCGCCGATCAGCGCGTGCGACGAGCTCGACGGGATGCCGAGCAGCCAGGTCAGCAGGTTCCAGACGATGCCGCCGACAAGGCCGGCGAAGACCAGCTCCAGCGAGACGAGGTGGGAGTCGACGAGGCCCTTCGCGATCGTGGCAGCCACCGCGGTGGACAAGAACGCGCCGACCAGGTTCAGCACCCCCGACAGCGCGACCGCGGTTCTGGGCCCCAGGGCGCCGCTGGCGATGGAGGTGGCCATGGCGTTGCCGGTGTCGTGGAACCCGTTGGTGAAGTCGAACGCGAGTGCGGTGACTACGACGATGATCAAGAGGAACAGCTGAAGGTTCACGGCGCCAATTCTTCTGGTCGGGAAGTTGCAGTGTCGAACGATCGTAGAAGAGAAACGCGCGTGTAGCCCGACTGGTCGCCAGCTGTTCCCATCTGGTTAACCTTGAAGACCACGGAGCCCGCCTCGGGTGTCGCGCCGCAACGGGTGATCCTCGGGCACCTGGATGAAGATCAGCGTGACGCCGTCCGGGTCCGTCACGTGCATCTCGTGCAGGCCCCACGGTTCGCGACGGGCCTCGCGGGTGATCGACACGCCCCTGCTCTCCAGCTCGGCCTGCGTCGCGTTCAGATCGCGCACCTGCAACCACAGCGCGCCCGGAAACGGGCCATTGGAGTAATCTGGCGTGCCGTAACCCGCCAACTCCAGCAGCGACTGCCCGGCGAAAAATACTGTCCCCGCGCCATATTCGCGGGCAATGGCCAGCCCGATCTGGTCGCGGTAAAAGCTCAATGACCGCTGATAGTCCGCCGGCCGCAACAGCATCCTGCTGGCCAGGATTTCCATGTTCTCGTGTCTATCACGTGTCGAGGGGATTGGGAGTCAAAGCCGGCTCAGCGGTTGAGCTTGATGCTTCGCCGGTTCATCAGCGCGTTGACCCACCGCGGTCCGATGCTGTCCAACGCATTGACCGCGACCGCAACCCGCGGGGCGATCCGCACCGGCCGGCTGCGGGCCGCGGTGACCATCCACTCCGCGGCCTCTCGCGGGGTCAACGCGGGCATCCCGTCGTACGCCTTCGTCGGCGCGATCATCGGGGTGGCCACCAGCGGATAGTACAGCGTCGTGGAATGCACCCCCTTTCGGCCCCATTCGGTTTCGACGACCCGGCTGACCGCTGACAGCGCCGCCTTCGACGCGTTGTACACCGAGAACAGCGGCGACGCCTCCGACAGCACACCCCAAGTCGCGACGTTGATAATGTGGCCGTCGCCGCGTTCGAGCATTCCGGGCGCAACCCCGCGGATCAGCCGCAACGGCGCGTAGTAGTTGAGCACCATGGTCCGCTCGACGTCGTGCCAGCGTTGCAGCGATTCGGCCAGCGGCCGGCGGATGGACCGGCCGGCGTTGTTGACCAGGATGTCCACCCCGCCGAGGCGCTGCTCGACGTCGGCGACCAGCTTGTCGACGGCGTCCATATCGGACAGATCGCACGGGATCGCCATCGCGGCGCCGCCCTGACCGGTGATTCGGTCCACCACCGCGTCCAGCAGGTCCTTGCGGCGGGCGACAGCGACCACGGTGGCGCCGTGGCGGGCGAACTGTTCGGCCGCGCTTTCGCCGATGCCCGACGATGCGCCGGTGAGCAGAATCCGCTTGCCCGTCAGCCGCACCGGTTTGGCCGCGGGCCGGTGGAGCAGCAGTTGCGGCGCCACCGGCGGGCGCATGCTGGCCAGTGCGAACGCCTCGGTCAGTCGGCGCAGCGGGTCCCTCCTCATGAACCAGCAGTCTAGGTGGCGGCCAACTCGCCGAGGTTCACGTCACCGTGCTGCCTCGCACTTTCTCGCGCTGGCGTCGATCTCGGTGATGGGGGCTCTCAGAAATACCGCGGGAACCGGCTCCAGTCCGGAGCGCGCTTCTCCAGGAACGCGTCACGCCCCTCGACGGCCTCATCGGTCATGTACGCCAGTCGGGTGGCCTCACCGGCGAACAGCTGCTGACCCACTAGCCCGTCGTCGAGCAGGTTGAACGCGAACTTCAACATCCGTTGCGCCTGAGGCGATTTGGCGTTGATGGCCGCCGCCCAGTCCAGGCCCACCGTCTCCAGCTGGGCGTGGTCGACGACCGCGTTGACCGCGCCCATGCGGTGCATCTCTTCGGCGGTGTACGGCCTGCCCAGGAAAAAGATCTCGCGGGCGAACTTCTGGCCGACCTGTCGCGCCAAATACGCGGACCCGTAGCCGCCGTCGAAGCTGCCGACGTCGGCGTCGGTCTGCTTGAAGCGGGCGTGCTCGCGGCTGGCCAGGGTCAGGTCGCAGACCACGTGCAGGCTGTGCCCGCCGCCGGCCGCCCACCCG
Organism: Mycobacterium sp.; assembly: GCA_035625875.1. Classification (GTDB taxonomy): domain Bacteria; phylum Actinomycetota; class Actinomycetes; order Mycobacteriales; family Mycobacteriaceae; genus Mycobacterium. The sequence goes on from DASPOT010000032.1 coordinate 73,942, forward strand.
TTGACCAGGCAGATCACCACCTTGGGCATGAACCGGATCAGCCGCTGCACCTCGAGGATGTGCAGCCGGCCGGCGCGGGCAACGTCGATGGTGTCGGCGGTCTCGCCGGAGGCGTACTGGTAGCCGGACCGGCCGCGAATGCGTTGATCACCGCCGGAGCAAAACGCCCAGCCGCCGTCGCGTGGGCTGGGGCCGTTGCCGGTCAGCAGCACCACGCCGACGTTGGGGGACATCCGGGCGTGGTCGAGCACCCGGTACAGCTCGTCGACGGTGTGCGGACGAAAGGCGTTGCGCACCTCGGGCCGGTTAAACGCCACCCGTACCGTGGCGTCTTCGACGTGCCGGTGGTAGGTAATGTCAGTCAGGTCGCCGAACCCGTCGACGAGACGCCATGCCTGTGCATCAAATGGGTTGTCACTCAAGGCTGTTGAACTCCGTCCTTGGCGATGGTGAGGTCGCCGCAGCTGATCGCCTGCGCCGCGGTCACCGCGGGATCCCGCGCGGAGGTGGCCGTCAGGGTGTCGGACTGTCCAACAGTCGCGAGTGTGCCGTTAAGGTCGATCTCGGTGCGGCGCACCGTCCAATGGCCGCTATTGCCGGGGTCTTCCAAAGCCTGCAGTCCCACCAGGTGGCGGCCCATCGAAGTTGGGCCGAGATCGCTGCAGCCAATTCCGGTGCCGTGGTCGCGCAGATTCTGCAGGTCGAAGAGGAATGGCGCGCCCTGGTTGTCGGCGACGGTCTGCAGCCGGCAGTCGGCGAACACGTAGAGATGGGCGCTGCGGCCGTCGCTGACGATGATCTGGTGCTGGCCGTCCTGCTGAGCGTCGATAGCCACGGCGGCCAACGGCATTGGGCTTGCCGACGAGACCTGCATATCGGAGTTCGCCCCGCTCGCCGTGGAGACGCCGACGACGTGGTTGGTGCGGCCGTTGCCGTCCCGAGACAGCCCGACCCATAACGTGTCCTGTTGACCGTCGCCGTCGAGATCGCGGACCTGTCGTGCTGCCGCACCGGCCGGGAGAGCGGGGCCGCCCTGCGCGCAGCCGCCCGCGGCGAAAGACGGCGCCGCGGGCAAACTCAGCCAGCCGCCCACCAACAGGGGCGCCAATAGCAGCACTCGCCGCATTTGACTACACCGGGTCAAAACGGAAGACCGGGCAGATCCCGGCCAGCGCCTCGAACTCCTCGGGGCGTCCCTCGTCGACCCGCCCGGACCGCTTCATGAAGCCAACGCCGGTGGGGACCTCAATGGGCCAAACACGCAGCAGCGGCCTGGCCTCCTCGGCGGACAGCTCCACCATCCGGACATGCTCGTGCTTGCGGCCGCGGCTCAGCGTGACTTCGCTTGCGGCGCGGACGTTTCGCACCCAATCCGCGCCAGGGAAGCCGCCGACAACGTACCGCTTGCCGTCCACCGTCATCGGCGTAACCGGCGTCGACCGGGGAGTGCCGGACTTGGGTCCGGGCACGGTCAACACCACCGGGCTTTCACCGCCGAAGCTCATGCCAAGCCGCGACATTCCGATGAACACTTTGTTGGCCGGCTTCAGCCACCACGGCGGCCGGACTGGTTTGGCACTGCCCATGCCAGCGACGTTACCTGTCACCGCCTGGGCGCCGTTAGGTCGTCGGCGCCTCCAGGAAGCGCCCGACACCATGGTGATGCTGCGGGCTTGCCTCCGGCGGGGTGATGGCGTCCAGGCGCGCGATCGCGTCTGCGCTCAGCGCGATGTCCGCCGCACCGACGTTCTCCTCGGGATGTGCAATCGACCGCGTGCCGGGAATCAGCAATGTGTTCGGCGCATGAGCCAGCAGCCACGCCAACCGGACTTGGGACGGTGTGACACCCAGTTGGTTGGCGATTTCGCGCAATGCGGAGGACCCTCCGCTTGTTGAGCGTAGCAGAAGCGGAGGAACCTCCGCTTTGACCCACAGGATCCCGTCCAACGCGCGCCGCAACCACGCGAGGCTGCTGCAGGCGGCGGCTGTGGCGTTCGGCGGCGCCGACGGGCGCCCGGTGTCGCTCGAATCGATCGCCCGCGACGCCGGCGTCGGGATCCGCTTTACCGGCATTTCCCGAGCCGGGAGGCGCTCATCGAGGCCGTCTACCGCGCCGAACTCGCAGAGCTATCGGCATCGGCATCCGAGCTGCTCAAGCGACACCGGCCCAAAGCCGCCCCGCGACGTTGGATGGACCGCTACGGAAGTTTCCTCGCCGCAAAGCGTGGGATGGCCGAGTCGTTGCGTGCGATGGTCGATTCCGGGGCCGTCGAGCCCAGTCAGACTCGCGCGAGCATCGTCGGCGCGGTCGACATGCTATTGCGGGCCGGCGCCGACGACGGCAGCCTGCGCTCCGATGTGCGGGCCGACGATGTGGTGTCGAGCCTGCTCGGCATCTTCCTGGCCAGCGGTTCGCCCGACCAGACGGGCCGCATGCTCGACCTGCTGGTGGCCGGCGTAGCTGCTATCAGCGCCGAGCGTCACGCCAGAGTGACGGTGGCGAGTGAGCATCACGCTAGCGTGACGCTGGGCCAGAAAACTTCAGCCGACGGCGCGGCTGGCACCTTCCCAGAACTGGGCGCGGATGGCCTTCTTGTCCGGTTTGCCCAGCCCGGTCACCGGCAGCGAGTCGACGACCACCACCCGCTTCGGGGACTGCACCGATCCCTTGCGTTCCTTGACCGCGGCCTGGATCTCAGCGGTCATGGCGGCGATCGCGGCGTCGTCATGGGGCGCGTCGGGACGCAGCACCACCACGGCGGTGACGGCCTCGCCCCACTTCTCGTCCGGCGCCCCGACCACGCACACCTGCGCGACGGCCGAGTGCTCGGCGATAACGTCCTCGACTTCGCGGGGGAATACGTTGAAGCCGCCGGTGACGATCATGTCCTTGACCCGGTCGACGATGTACCAGAAGCCGTCCTCGTCCTCGCGGGCCATGTCGCCGGTGTGTAGCCAGCCGTCGTCGAACGTTTCGGCGGTCGGCTCCGGCAGATTCCAGTACCCACCGGCCAATAGCGGTCCGCTGACACAGATTTCGCCGACCTCGCCCTGTGGCACCGGCTTGCCGTCGGCGTCCAGCAACGCGGTCCGCGCGAACAGCGTGGGACGCCCGCAGGAGGTCAGCCGCTTCTCGTCGTGATCGCCTTTGGCCAGATACGTGATGACCATCGGCGCCTCGGATTGGCCGTAGTACTGGGCGAAGATCGGGCCGAACCGCTGGATGGCTTCGGCCAGCCGTACTGGGTTGATCGCCGACGCTCCGTAGTACACGGTTTCCAGCGACGACAGGTCGCGGGTGTGTGAATCCGGGTGGTCCAGCAGCGCATACAGCATCGACGGCACCAGCATGGTCGCCGTGATACGTTGCTTCTCAATGGTTTTCAGCACCTCGGCCGGATCGAACTTGCCGAGCACGATCATCTCGCCGCCCTTGATCACCGTCGGGGTGAAAAACGCGGCACCGGCGTGCGACAGCGGCGTGCACATCAAAAACCGCGGGTGCTCCGGCCATTCCCATTCGGCGAGTTGGATCGACGTCATGGTGGCGATCGACTGCGCGGTGCCCATGACGCCCTTGGGCTTGCCGGTGGTGCCGCCGGTGTAGGTCAGCCCGATGATCTGATCCGGGGGTAGGTCGGCGGCCACCAGCGGTCGCGGCTCATACTTTTGCGCCTCTGCCGACAGATCCTTAGCCACATGCGCGAGCTCATCCGGCACCGGACCGATGGTCAGGATCTGCTTGAGTGAGTCCACCCGCTCCAGCAGCCGCAGCGCGCGCTCGACGAACATCGGATTGGGGTCGATGATCAGTGAGCTGATACCGGCGTCGGACAGCACGTAGGCATGGTCGTCGAGGGAGCCGAGCGGGTGCAGGGCGGTGCGCCGGTACCCCTGGGTCTGGCCGGCGCCGATGATCATCAGGACTTCGGGGCGGTTGAGCGACAGCAGCCCGACGGCCGCGCCGGTGCCGGCGCCCAGCGCCTCGAACGCCTGGATGTACTGGCTGATCTTGTCGGCCAGCTGGCCGCCGGTCAGCGTGGTGTCGCCGAGGAACAGCACCGGCTTGTTCTTGTGGCGTTTGAGCGCGCCGACTAGCAGGTGGCCGTTGTGGGTGGGGTTGCGCAGCAGCTCGTCACTCATGCACGCAAGACTAGAACGTGTTGCAAAACGGCTGTCGCGGGCTTTTGCGCCTGCTCGCCGGCGAACGGCACCATGGCAGCGTGACACCGCCGCTCGACGACATCCTGGAGCGGTTGCATGTCGTCGCGTTGCCGTTGTGGGTGCGCTTCCGCGGCATCACCAGCCGTGAGCTGGCGTTGATCGACGGCCCAGCCGGCTGGGGGGAATTCGGCGCCTTCCTCGAATATGACGCCGCCGAGGCCGCGCACTGGCTGGCCTCTGCTATCGAATCGGCGTACCAGCTGCCACCGACCCCACGACGCCACCGCATCCCCATCAACGCCACCGTCCCCGCCGTCCCCGCCGCCGAAGTGCCCGACGTTCTGGCTCGCTTCCCCGGCGCGCGCACCGCCAAGGTCAAGGTCGCCGAACCCGGCCAAACCCTCGCCGACGACATCGCGCGCGTCGAGGCGGTCCGGGCCCGGGTGCCCACGGTGCGGGTCGACGCCAACGGCGGCTGGAGCGTCGTGCAGGCCGTCGAGGCCGCCGCAGCCCTGACCGCGACCGGGCCGTTGGAGTACCTCGAGCAGCCCTGCGCCACCGTCGACGAGCTCGCCGAACTCCGACGCCGCGTTGACGTGCCGATCGCCGCCGACGAAAGCATCCGCAAGGCCAGCGATCCGCTGCGGGTGGTCCGCGCCCACGCCGCTGATGTCGCAGTGCTCAAAGTCGCTCCGCTGGGCGGGATTTCGGCCCTGCTGCAGATCGCCGCGCAGATCGACATCCCGGTGGTGATCTCCAGCGCGCTGGATTCGGCGATCGGGATCGCCGCCGGGCTGACCGCTGCGGCCGCTTTGCCGGAGCTCCGCCACGCCTGCGGCCTGGCCACCGGCGGGTTGTTCGCCGAGGACGTCGCCGAGGCCGTCGTGGCCGTCGACGGCTACCTGCCCGTCGCACCAGTGACGCCCGACCCGGCGCGGCTGCAGGCGCTGGCCGCGCCACCGGACCGGCGACGGTGGTGGATCGACCGCGTCAAAGCCTGCCATCCGCTGCTCCCCTAGACGTCACCGAGTCGTGTCCTAATCTGTGGGATACGTGGCGTAGACGACACTGGGTCCGGTCGCCAACACTGAATGCGTGACGCGCTCGGTGGTGATATTCGGCTTCCCCGGCATCCAGGCACTGGATGTGGTCGGGCCGTTCGAGGTGTTCACGGCTGCGTCTCGTTGCCTTGCGTCGCAAGGCCGCCACGGATATCAGCCAGTGCTGGTGTCGGTCGACGGGCAACCGGTCACCACCGGGACGGGTCTGGCCTTGGCCACGGCCACACCGCCCGACCCGCGGCAGCCAATCGACACCGTGGTGCTGCCCGGCGGCCGCGGAGTCGACGCGGCGCGGGAGAACCCACAGATCATCGCCTGGATCGAAACGGCCGCGCAACACGCCCGCCGCGTCGTCAGCGTCTGCACCGGAGCCTTCCTGGCGGCCCGGGCCGGGCTGCTGGACGGTTGCACCGCCACCACGCATTGGGCGTTCGCCGACGAGCTGGCGCGGGAATTCCCGTCGATCACCGTGGACCCCGACCCGATCTTCGTGCGCAGCTCGCAGACCGTGTGGACCGCCGCGGGCGTGACCGCGGGCATCGACCTCGCGCTGTCGCTGGTCGAAGACGATAACGGCACCGACGTGGCGCAGGCGGTGGCCCGCTGGCTGGTGCTCTACCTGCGCCGGCCGGGCGGACAGACGCAGTTCGCCGCCCCGGTGTGGATGCCGCGCGCGAAACGCGAACCGATCCGCGACGCGCAGAACGCCATCGAGTCTGAGCCCGGAGGCGCGCATGGCATCGCCGAGTTGGCCCGCCGGGCCGCGATGAGCCCGCGGCATTTCACCCGTGTCTTCACCGAAGAAGTCGGCGAGCCGCCCGGCGCCTATGTCGAACGCATCCGTACCGAAGCGGCACGCCGGCAATTGGAAGAGACCGACGACACCATCGTGGCGATCGCCGCGCGCTGTGGATTCGGCACCGCGGAAACCATGCGCCGCAACTTCGTTCGCCGCATCGGCATCTCCCCGGACCAGTACCGCAAAGCATTCGCATGAAAACCCAAGGAGCACCACGTGACTCAGATCGCTATAGTGACCTACCCCGGCTTCACCGCCCTGGATTTCATCGGCCCCTACGAGGTGTTGCACTTCTTGCCCGATACCCAGGTACGTTTCGTCTGGCACAAGCCTGGGCCGATCACCGACGGCTCCGGGGTTCTCGTCATCGGAGCGACGCATTCGCTGGCCGAAACCCCGTCACCCGACATCATTTTGGTCCCTGGCGGCCCGTCGACCGCCGAGCACGCCCGTGACCGCGAACTGCTGGACTGGCTACGCCGGGCGCACCAGACCGCCCGTTGGACGACCTCGGTGTGCACGGGTTCGGTCATCCTCGCTGCCGCCGGTCTGCTGGACGGCCGGCGGGCCACGTCCCACTGGATGACCCTCTCCGCGCTGAAGGCGTTCGGCGCCGTCCCGGTCGGCGACGAACGCATCGTAGTAGAAGGGGAACCCGGGAAAGGAATAGCCACCAGCGCGGGCGTGTCGGCGGGTATCGATCTGGCGATGTGGCTGGCCGGCAAGATCTGCGGCGAGGGCCGCGCCAAGGCCATTCAGTTGGCGATCGAGTACGACCCGCAGCCGCCATTCGACTCCGGTCACATGTCCAAGGCGTCCACGACCACCAAGGCGGCCGCCACCGCGCTGTTGACCAGGGACGCCGTCACCCCGGCCCAGGTCAAGGCGACGACGCTGCTGCTGTGGGACCAGGCGCTGAAGGCCGTGCGTTCTCGGCGCCGACGAAGGCTTGTACCTTCGTCGGCGTGATCAACTTGGCTTACGACGACCGCGGGACCGGCGAGGCGATAGTGTTCATCGCCGGCCGCGGTGGTGTCGGACGCAGCTGGCATGTGCATCAGGTGCCGGCGTTCTTGGCCGCCGGATACCGCGTCATCACCTTCGACAACCGCGGGGTCGGCGCCACCGAAAACGCTGACGGTTTCACGACGCACACCATGATCGCCGACACCGCGGCGCTGATCGAAACCCTGGACGCGGCCCCCGCGCGCATCGTTGCGGTGTCGATGGGCGCGTTCATCGCCCAGGAGCTGATGCTGGCCCGGCCCGACCTGGTCAGCGCCGCCGTGCTGATGGCGACCCGTGGACGCCTCGACCGCACCCGCGAGTTCTTCCGCACCGCCGATACCGAACTGGCCGCCTCCGACACCCAACTCCCGAGCTCATACGACGCGAAAGTGCGCCTGCTGGAAAACTTTTCACCGAAGACCCTGAACGACGACGCGGCCGTCGCCGACTGGATCGCGATGTTCACCACGTGGCCGACCAAGCCCACCCCGGGCCTGCGCTGCCAGCTCGCCGTCGCACCGCAGGGCAACAGGTTGGTCGCCTACCGCGCCATTACTGCGCCGGTGCTGGTGATCGGTTTCGCCGACGACGTGCTGACGCCACCGTATCTGGGCCGCGAGGTCGCCGATGCCATACCCAATGGCCGCTACCTGCAGATACCCGACGCCGGGCATCTCGGGTTCCTCGAACGGCCGCAGCCCGTCAACGCCGCCGCGCTCCAGTTCTTCGCCGACGTGCGGGTGTCAGGACGCTAATGGTCGGGCTCCTCCTCGGGCCCTTCGGGCCCGCATCGTCGCCCGCCTGCGCCCGATGGTCGGGCTCCTCCTCGGGCCCTTCGGGCCCGCATCGTCGCCCGCCTAGGCTGTACTGGTGAACCCGTCCACCACGCAGGCCCGCGTCGTCGTCGACGAGCTGATCCGCGGCGGCGTCCGCGACGTGGTGCTGTGCCCCGGCTCGCGTAACGCGCCGCTGGCTTTCGCGCTGGACGACGCCGACCGGGCTGGCCGGATCCGGTTGCATGTGCGCATCGACGAGCGCACCGCCGGCTATCTGGCGATCGGGCTGGCGGTCGGCGCCGGCGCGCCAGTGTGTGTCGCGATGACGTCGGGTACTGCGGTGGCCAACCTCGGTCCCGCGGTGGTGGAGGCCAACTACGCTCGGGTGCCGCTGATCGTGTTGTCGGCCAACCGGCCCTACGAGTTGCTCGGCACCGGCGCCAACCAGACCATGGAGCAGCTGGGCTACTTCGGCACCCAGGTCCGCGCCACCATTAGCCTGGGCCTGGCCGAGGACGCGCCCGAGCAGATGGACGCGTTCAACGCGACGTGGCGATCGGCCACCTGCCGAGTATTGGTGGCCGCCACCGGTTCTCGCACCGCAAACGCCGGCCCGGTGCACTTCGACATCCCGCTGCGCGAACCATTGGTCCCCGATCCGGAACCCGATCCGGCCAGCGCACCCACGGCGCAGGGCCGACCCGGCGGCAAGCCGTGGACCTACACGCCGCCGGTCACCTTCGACCAGCCGCTGGACATCGACCTGAGCCGCGACACCGTCGTCATCTCCGGGCACGGCGCGGGCGTGCACCCCAACCTGGCGGACCTGCCGACCGTCGCCGAACCCACCGCACCGTCACCGGCCAACCCGCTGCACCCGCTGGCATTGCCGCTGCTGCACCCGCAGCAGGTGATCATGCTCGGCCGCCCGACGCTGCACCGCCCGGTGTCGGCGCTGCTGGCCGATCCGTCGGTGCCGGTGTACGCGCTGACGACCGGTCCGCGCTGGCCGGACGTGTCGGGCAACTCGCAGGCCACCGGTACCCGGGCGGTCACCACGGGGACGCCCAGCCCGGCGTGGCTGCGCCGCTGCGCGCAGATCCACCGGCACGCGATCGATGCGGTGCGCGGCCAGCTGAAGGCGCACCCGCTGACCACCGGGCTTCATGTGGCCGCGGCGGTGGCCGACGCGATGCGGCCGGGTGACCAGCTGGTGCTGGGCGCGTCCAACCCGGTGCGCGACGCGGCGCTGGTTGGGCTGGACACCCGCGGCATCCGGGTGCGCTCCAACCGCGGGGTCGCCGGGATCGACGGCACCGTGTCCACCGCGATCGGGGCCGCGCTGGCACACGAGCGATCCGCCGACATCGCAGGCCGCACCATCGCGCTGATCGGCGACCTGACCTTCGTGCACGACAGCTCAGGCCTACTGATCGGGCCCACCGAACCGGTGCCGCGCCAGCTGACGATCGTGGTGTCCAACGACAACGGCGGCGGCATCTTCGAACTGCTCGAGCAGGGCGATCCGCGGTTTTCCGACGTGTCCTCGCGGATCTTCGGCACCCCGCACGATGTCGACGTGGGCGCGCTGTGTCGCGCCTACCACGTGGAAAGCCGGCAGATCGAGGTCGACGAACTCGGCGCGGCCCTCGACGAACCGTGCGCCGGCATGCGGGTATTGGAGGTCAAAGCGGACCGGTCCTCGTTGCGGCAGCTGCATGCCGCCATCAAGGCCGCGCTGTGAGGACGGCGTGATTTCCCTGAAAGCCTTGCTGCGCACCCTGATTCACGGTCGCAACGGCGACGCTCCGGACACCCTGGCCAGGAGAATCCTACGTTGGGTACGAATCGGCGTGCTGATCGCGGCCGGCCTGGTCACGCTGCAGTCGGTGCTGCTGGTGGCCGGCGCTTGGCGCAACGACCTGGCCATCGAACACAATATGGGGGTCGCGGAGGCCGAGGTGCTCAGCGCGGGGCCGCGGCGCTCCACCATCGAATTCGTCACACCCGACCGGGTCACCTACCGGCCCGAACTCGGTGTGCTCTACCCATCCGAATTGTCCACCGGTATGCGGATTTACGTGGAATACGACAAGAAGGACCCCAACCTGGTCCGGGTGCAGCACCGCAACGCCAAGCTGGCGATCATCCCGGCGGGCTCCATCGCGGTGGTGGGTTGGCTGGTCGCCGGAGTTGCGCTGGTCGGTCTAGCCGTGGTCGAGAAGCGTTACGCCGACTTGAACAGCTTGTCGAGCCATCCAGGGTCCTGAACGTCGACGAGTTGGCCCGCCAGAATCGCATCAGCAAACCCCTTCCCGTGCTGCACCGATCCCGCAAATTTCGCACGCCGTATGCCCGTAGGCAACCTTGTCGACAGCCGGCGGTGACACCGTAGTGATGTGCGCGTCGCGATCGTCGCCGAGTCCTTCCTCCCGCACGTCAACGGCGTCAGCAACTCGGTGGTCCGGGTCCTCGAGCATCTGCGTTGCACCGGTCACGAAGCCCTCGTCATCGCGCCGGACACCCCGCCGGGTCAACCCCGTGCCGAGCGGATTCACGACGGTATCCGGGTGCACCGCGCGCCGTCGCGGATGTTCCCGAAGGTGACCACCCTGCCGCTCGGTGTTCCCACCCCCCGAATCCTGCGCGTGCTACGTGGATTCGATCCCGAGGTGGTGCATCTGGCATCCCCGGCGCTGCTCGGCTACGGCGGGCTGCGAGCCGCTCGCCGCCTCGGGGTGCCGACGGTGGCGGTATTCCAAACCGACGTCCCGGGGTTCGCGGCCAGCTACGGCATCGGGATGACGACATGGGCGGCCTGGGCGTGGTTCCGCCACCTGCACGGCCTCGCCGACCGCACCCTGGCACCCTCCACTTCGGCGATGGAAGCCCTTGCCGCCCACCGTATCCCGCGGGTATACCGGTGGGCGCGCGGTGTCGACGTGATGCGGTTCGCGCCGTCGGCACGCGACCAGGCGCTCAGGCGGCGATGGTCACCTCACGGCAAGCCGATTGTCGGCTTTGTGGGGCGGCTGGCACCTGAGAAGCACGTCGATCGGCTGGCGGCGCTGGCATGCAGCGACGGTGTCCAGCTCGTCATCGTGGGCGACGGGATCGACCGCGCCAAGCTGCAATCAGCAATGCCCACAGCGGTTTTCACCGGCGCGCTGTACGGTGACGAACTCGCCGCGGCGTATGCCAGCATGGACGTCTTCGTGCATCCCGGCGAGCACGAGACGTTTTGTCAGGTCGTGCAGGAAGCGCTGGCGTCGGGGCTGCCGGTGATCGCCCCCGACGCTGGCGGCCCACGCGATTTGGTCACCCCGTGCCGGACCGGCCTGCTGCTGCCGGTCGACGAGTTCGAGGCACGGCTGCCCACCGCCGTCGCTCACCTGATCGACCAACGACCGCGGTATTCGCTGGCGGCCCGGCGCAGTGTGCTTCACCGCAGCTGGCCCGCCATCTGTGACGAGCTGCTCGGCCACTACGAGGCAGTACAGTCGCCCCACGCGCCGGGGCGCATGCCGTTCAGGCGATATGCGCGGGGGTGAGTGAGTTTTCGCGCAGCTACCGCTGCGCCAACTCCGCGACCGGCTGCCACTGCTCCCAATTGCGCAACCGGCTCTCGTAGTCGGCCTTGGCCAGCTGCAGCGGCAATGCGCCGAAGAAGACCCGCAACGGCGGCTCCTCGGCGTCCACCACCTTCAGCAGCGCGGCCGCCGAGGCTGTCGGATCGCCCAGGGGGCAGCGAATCGCTGACCTCGCACGGCGTCGGCTGCGGCGTGCACCTCCTCGTAGGCCGGCAGCCGAGCGGTGGGCTTTTCGCTCACGAAGTAATGCAACACATCCCTCGACGCCCCATTCCCGAATCCCGCGTCGTCGCCGAGCAGGTAGCGTCGGCGTCGTGAGCCGCGCGACCCTGGCCAAGGACCCCCATGAGGTGGCGTCGATGTTCGACGCCGTCGCCCGCCGATATGACCTGACCAACACCGTGCTGTCGCTGGGCCGCGACCGGTACTGGCGGCGCGCCACCCGGTCGGCGTTGCGGATCGGGCCCGGCGACAAGGTGCTGGACCTGGCCGCGGGAACCGCGGTGTCGACAGTGGAGCTGGCCAAATCCGGAGCGTGGTGTGTGGCGGTGGATTTCTCGGTCCGGATGCTCGCCGCCGGCGGTGCGCGCTACGTGCCGAAAATCGCCGGCGACGCCACCCGGCTGCCGTTCGGCGACGGCGTATTCGACGCGGTCAGCATCAGTTTCGGGCTGCGCAACATCGTGGACCCAGAAGCGGCGCTGCGTGAGATGGCGCGGGTCACCCGCCCGGGCGGCCGACTGGTGGTGTGCGAGTTCTCCACGCCGACTAATCCGCTGTTCGCCACCGTCTACAAGGAGTACCTAATGCAGGCGCTGCCGCGGGTGGCGCGAGCGTTGTCCAGCAACCCGCGGGCCTACGTCTATCTCGCGGAGTCGATCAGAGCCTGGCCGGACCAGGCGACGCTGGCGCACCAGATTTCGGCGGCCGGGTGGTCGGCGGTGCGGTGGCGCAACCTGACCGGCGGAATCGTCGCCTTGCATGCCGGACGCAAGCCGCTGCGCTGACGCCGTCAGCTGCTCGACTCAGGCCTGCTATACACCGGCCGCTTGCACCCGCGGCGCCTGTTCGGGACAGTAGTGGCCGACAGCGGCGCCGAGGAACTGCCACGACTGCCCTTCGGTGGTGCCCCGCGGGAGGTTGCGCAAAATGAAAGCCTGCGATTTGTGCGCGTCGGCGTCCGCGCCGTTACGCATCCGCTCGCAGGTGATCTTGGCCAGCCACGCGTCGTAGTCCTGGGGGCCGTAGATGCCGTACTGGTGAATCTCATTCATGAAATCGGTGTCATAATCGTGCTCTGGTGCGGCCTGTGCCGGCGCGGCCAGAGCGATTGCCATAGCAGCGACAATTCCAGCGAGCCCCATTCCCTTCATGGCTGGATAGTACCTCTAAGTGATGCCGGGCTTTTCGTCAGGAACATCCCGCTTCAGCTGAACGGCGGCCGGCGATCCGCCAGCCGCGACGCGAACCCGCCGGCCCGCCACACCCGCGCCACCCAGTCCACGTCGTGGTCGGTGACCAGGTTGGCCATCACCCGCACGGCGATGCTCATCAGCGTCGCCGAGCGCATCGCGATCGGGCCGGTTGTCGGCAGAAAGCGCGGGAAGGTCAGCAACAGCGCCAGTCGGCGCGCCACCGAGAACGTGCGCCCGTAATGGTGTTGCAGCAGCGACGGCCACGCCCCTGACAGGTCGCGTGAGCCCAGCAGCTCGACGGCCAGCCGCCCGGTTTCCAGCCCGTAGTCGATGCCTTCGCCGTTCAACGGGTTGACGCAGGCCGCGGCGTCGCCGATCAGCATCCAGTTCGGCCCGGCCACCCCCGACACCGCGCCACCCATCGGCAGCAGCGCCGAGGACACCGCCCGCGGCTGCCCGGTGAACCCCCACTCGTCGCGGCGCAGGTCAGCGTAGTACGTCGTCAGCGGCCGCAGCGCCAGGTCGGCAGGCCGTTTCGACGTCGCCAGCGCCCCCACCCCGATGTTCACCTCGCCGTTGCCCAGCGGGAAAATCCAGCCGTAGCCGGGCAGCACCGCGCCGCCAGGGGCGCGCACGTCCAGATGCGCCGTCAGCCACGGCTCGTCGCTGCGCGGCGACGAAAGATACCCCCGCGCGGCGATGCCGTACACCGTGTCCTGATGCCATCGCCGGCCCAAACTGCGGCCCAACGACGATCGCGCACCGTCGGCGACGAAAAGCTCGCGGCAGCCCACCTCGCAACCGTTGGCCAACGTCAGCGACGTCACCCCGCCCGAGGAATCATGATGGACCCCAACAGCTTTCACGCCCAGCAGCATGCGCGCCCCGGAATCCTCGGCCACCTTGCGGATCCGGTCGTCCAGCTCGACGCGGGGTACCGCGCTGCCGGTCGACGGGAACGACGGGCCGGGCCAGTCCACGTCCACCTGGCCGCCGAATCCGCTCATCCGCAACCCGCGATGTCGGATGCGGGTATCCAGCCAGTCGCCCAAGCCCAGCCGCTCCAGCTCGGCGACCGCGCGCGGGGTCAGCCCGTCGCCGCAGGCCTTGTCGCGGGGGAAGCTGGCCGCGTCGATGACGAGAACGTCGCGGCCCGCGCGGGCGGCCCAGGCCGCCGCCGCCGACCCGGCCGGCCCGGCGCCCACGACCACCACGTCGGCTCTGGTGTCCATGGTCACCAGTATGTTGGTCGGGTGAGGACTCCGGCGACTGTGGTGGCGGGCGTTGATTTGGGCGACGCCGCGTTCGCCGCGAACGTGCGCGACGGTGTCGCGCGGATTGAGCAGCTGATGGAGACCGAGCTGCGCGGCGCCGACGACCTGATGACCGATGCGGTGCTGCACCTGTTCGAGGCCGGCGGCAAACGCTTCCGGCCGCTGTTCACGGTGCTGTCCGCGCAGCTCGGGCCGAAGCCGGAGGCCCGGGAGGTCACCATCGCCGGCGCGGTCGTCGAGCTGGTGCACCTGGCGACGCTGTACCACGACGACGTGATGGACGAGGCCCAGGTCCGCCGCGGCGCGCCCAGCGCCAACGTGCGCTGGGGCAACAACATCGCGATCCTGGCCGGCGACTACCTGTTCGCGACGGCGTCGCGGCTGGTCTCAGGGCTGGGACCCGAAGCGGTGCGAGTCATCGCCGAAACATTCGCCCAGCTGGTGACCGGGCAGATGCGCGAGACCCGCGGCGCCGCCGAGGGGGTGGATTCGGTCGAGCACTACCTGACGGTGGTGCACGAAAAGACGGCTTGCCTGATCGGCGCAGCGGGCCGGTTCGGTGCGATGTTCTCCGGCGCCGACGACGATCAGGTCGAACGGTTGAGCCGGCTCGGCGGCATCGTCGGCACGGCGTTCCAGATCTCCGACGACATCATCGACATCGACAGCGACCCCGACGAGTCCGGCAAGCTGCCGGGTACCGACCTGCGCGAGGGGGTCCACACACTGCCGGTGATGTATGCGCTGCGGGAAACCGGACCGGACACCGACCGGCTGCGCGAGCTGCTGGCAGGACCGGTCGACGACGATGCCGTGCTGGCCGAGGCGCTGGCGCTGCTGCGCGCGTCGGGGGGTATGGCCAAGGCCAAGAACACGGTGGCGCGGTATGCCGAGCAGGCGCGCCAGGAGCTGGCGGCACTGCCCGACGTCCCCGGTCGGCAAGCCCTGGCAACGCTGGTCGACTACACCATCAACCGGCACGGTTAAATTTCGGAACCCGAACGGTCATCCTGGGCGTTTAATCAGCAAGCCGCTTGTCTTTGTAGGAGGAAGCTGATGACGTGGCATCCGCATCACAACACGTTCAAGACGTTCGCGCTGTTGGTTGGCATGTCCGCGCTGATCGTGTTCATCGGCGCGTTGTTCGGCAGGACGGCATTGTGGATCGCGGTGCTGTTCGCCGTCGGGATGAACGTCTACACGTATTTCAACAGCGACAAGCTGGCGCTGCGGGCCATGCACGCGCAGCCGGTTTCCGAGGTGCAGGCGCCGGCGATGTACCGGATCGTGCGCGAGCTGGCCACCGCCGCACACCAGCCGATGCCGCGGCTGTACATCAGCGACACCGCCGCGCCCAACGCGTTCGCCACCGGGCGCAACCCGCGCAACGCCGCGGTGTGCTGTACCAGCGGCATCCTGCAGATCCTCAATGAGCGCGAGCTGCGCGCCGTGCTTGGCCACGAGCTGTCGCACGTCTACAACCGCGACATCCTGATTTCCTGCGTCGCGGGCGCGCTGGCGTCGGTGATCACCGCGCTGGCCAACATGGCGATGTACGCCGGCATGCTCGGCGGCGGCAACCGGCAAGGCGGCAACCCCTTTGCGCTGCTGCTGGTGATGCTGCTCGGCCCGATCGCGGCGACGGTGGTGCGGCTGGCGGTGTCGCGTTCGCGGGAGTACCAGGCCGACGAGTCGGGTGCGGTGCTGACCGGTGACCCGCTGGCGCTGGCGTCGGCGCTGCACAAGATCGCCGGCGGCGTGCAGGCCGCCCCGCTGCCCCCGGAGCCGAAGCTGGCCGCCCAGGCGCACCTGATGATCGCGAACCCGTTCCGCACCGGTGAGCGGATCGGGTCGCTGTTCTCGACGCACCCGCCGATGGCCGAGCGGATCCGCCGGCTTGAGGCGATGGCGCGCGGCTGACAGCTAGACCTCAGGGGACTCAGTACAGCGGGTGATGATGTGCCGGCGCCCCTGACCGAACGCCCATCCAGCGGCAGGTTCGTGGTCAGAACCTCGCCGGCCCTGCACGCGCGGCCGGCCGTGGAAGCCGCTGAGCAGAGTGTGTCGATGAATCGGCGGGTGGTGCAGAAACTCGCACAGCGGCGGCTCGGCGGCAACCTGTTCGACGTCGATTAGCGGGCTCGGTGATATCACCTGCGGCATTGCCTCTCGGCAGCATGTCATGACAATCGGCGGTGCTGACGTGGCAGCTGTGGCCACTGGGGCAGCGACCGGCCGGGCTAGATCGAGGCGGGTCAGCGACTCCAGTGACGCGAGCCATCCGCCGGCTCGCATGCCTGGCTTCTCGATCCTCCTCGGGCCGCCTCACGGCCCGGATCGTCACCGGGCGGCCCGCACCGTCGCCTAAAACCCGGCGCCGTGAACCTCATGTCCCGGCACCTCCCTGGCCAGCCCGCGGTAGGCCTGGTCGACGGTGGAGCCGTGGCTGATCACGGCATCGACCTCCCGGGCAAGCGGCATGCTCAGCCCGTACTTGTCGGCGAACTCCATGATCACGCTGGCGGCCTTGACGCCCTCGGCGACCTGGTTCATCGACGCGATGATCTCGTCGATCGGTTTGCCCGCGCCGAGCTGCTCGCCGACGTAGCGGTTGCGGCTGCGCTGACTGGTGCAGGTGACGATGAGATCCCCTATGCCGGCTAGACCGGCGAAGGTGTCGCGCTGCCCGCCCATGGCCTCGCCCAGCTTGGACATTTCACGCACCGACCGGGCCATCACCATCGCCCGGGTGTTCTCCCCGATACCCAGCGAGTAACCCATGCCGACGGCGATGGCGTAGACGTTCTTCAGCGCGCCGGCCATCTCGACGCCAAGCACGTCGTCGGTGGTATAGACCCGGAATCGCCTGGTGCGGAACAGCTGTGCGAGCCGAGCGGCCAGGTGTTGGTCGGGCATCGCCAGCACCGCGGCGGCCGCGTAGCCCTCGGCAACCTCGCGGGCGATGTTCGGCCCGGCCAGGACGCCGGCCGGATGACCGGGTAGCACCTCCTCGACGATCTGCGTCATCCGCATGTTGGTGCCCTGCTCGAGGCCCTTGACCAGCGACACCACCGGCACCCAGGGCCGCAGCTCGGGGGCCAGCTCGGTGAGCACCTGGCGGAAGCCGTGCGAGGGCACCGCCATGACGACGACGTCGGCGCAGTTGGCGGCCTCGGAGAAGTCGGTGGTGGCGCGCAGGGTTTCGCTGAGGACGACGTCCTTACCGAGATAGCGGCTGTTGCGGTGGTTGTCGTTGATGTCCTTGGCGGTTGCCCCGGATCGCACCCACTGCAGCGTTGGTCCGCGCCGTGCGCAGATGGACGCGACAGTGGTGCCCCAGGAACCCCCGCCGAGGACGACGACTTTCGGTTCGCGCATCGCAGCTGCCATGGCGATCAGCGTATTGCCGACACCGCTATTTCACCGCCAGTTGGTGAACTGCGCGCTCGGCGCCACGCGTCGGTGCGTCGGCCCGGGCTCACCCGGCCAGAAGTCGACGCTAGAGGAGAAGCTGCCGCTTCTTAGAAGTGGCCCCAGCCGCGGACGCCGTCCCAGCCCCCGCATGCGCCGTTGTAGCAGCCGCCGCCAAAACCGCCCTGGAAGGGGTTCCAGCTCCCGCAGCCGTTCCAGCCCGGGCCGCTGCCGCAGCCGCCACCACCGCCCTGACCGTCTTGGCCGCCGCCACCGCTCGTGCCGTCGGGGTCGGCAAGGACAACCTGGTCGGTCGCGGGGGCCGGCGCGGTCATGCTCACCACGGCCGTCGGCACGGCGGCGATTGCCGCAGCGGTAGCTCCCGCTACGACGACCTTTGTGACGAAATTCCGTGTGATTAGCATGGCTTTATATTGCTCCTGTAATCGTTCCGCTGCCAAGCAGCTTGTGACCGTTGGCACCGACTTTCACTGATTACCCGGGCGTTGGCAGGGCCAAACGCCGGGTGGCCGAGGACGTCGGTGAGTCAACCGCTAGGACGCCGACGCGACCGGCGCCCTCTCGGCGGCGCGTCCGAACACCATGGCTTCCTCGATCCGGTCGAACCGGTAGTCGATGGCGTCGGCGAAGTAGTTCTGCCGCACATTCCACGGCCGCCTGGTGCCAGACTTGGCAGCGCGTGCAGCGACCGCAACACGTACCCGGCCTGGATGTCCCACGACGGCTTTTCGGGCATCGGCTCGTCGCCGCGATGCGGGTAGGCGCGCGTGTATCCGCGAGAGGCCATGTACGCCAACAGCTTTGCTGTCGCGCGGGCGGTCATGTCGGCGCGCAGCGTCCCCGAGGCGTTGGTGTAGCCGACGCACCAGAACAGGTTGGGCACGTCTTGGAGCATGTGCGCCTTGTAGACGAAGCGGTCCTGCGGTTTGATCTCGGTGCCATCGAGGCTGATGGTCACGCCACCGAGTGCCTGCAGCCGAAGCCCGGTGGCGGTGACGATGATGTCGGCGTCCAGATGCCCACCGGATTTCAGAGCGATGCCGGTGGCGTCAAAATGGTCGATGTGGTCGGTCACCACGTCGGCGCGACCGTCGCTGATCGCGATGTAGAGGTCGGCATCCGGGATCAGGCACAGCCGCTGGTCCCACGGGTTGTACCGCGGCTTGAAGTGGGTGTCGACGTCGTATCCCTCGGGCAGATTTCTGACCGCTACCCGGCGCAGGATCCACTTCATGAAGACCGGGGTCTTGCGCGCCAAAAACCACACCGCGCCCTCGAACAAAGCGTTGCGCATCCGGATGATTAGGTGAGCCACCTTGCGCGGCAACACTTTCCGCAGGGCGTCGGCGAGCGGGCTGTACCTCGACGCCGCGATCAGGTAGGTGGGTGAGCGCTGCAGCACGGTGACCTTTTCGGCCTTCTGCGTCAGCGACGGGATCAGCGAGATCGCGGTGGCGCCGCTGCCGATCACCACTACCTTCTTTCCGGTGAAGTCGAGCTCCTCGGCCCAGTGCTGCGGGTGCACGACGGTGCCGCCGAACTGTCATCGCGAACCTCACTTCGGCGGCCGTGTGGTCGTGGTCACCAGATTAGGCACCCACCGGTTGATTGGACCAGGGCGGTCACAACGACTCGGCTACCGGTAGTTGACGAACTGCAGCGCGACGTCGAGGTCGGCCTTCTTGAGCATGGCGATGACGGCCTGCAGGTCGTCCTTCTTTTTGCTGGAGACGCGGACCTCATCGCCCTGGATCTGGGTCTTGACGTTCTTGGGGCCTTCGTCGCGGATGAGCTTGGTGATCTTCTTGGCGTTCTCGCTGCTGATGCCCTGCTTGAGGGTGCCGGTCACTTTGTACGTCTTGCCCGACTGGGTGGGTTCGCCGGCCTCGAAGGCTTTCAGGCTGATGTCGCGGCGGATCAGCTTCTCCTTGAAGACGTCGACGGCGGCCTTGACGCGCTCCTCGGTCGAGCTGGTCAGCTCGACCGTCTCGTCGCCCTTCCAGGCGATCTTGGTGTCGGTGCCGCGGAAGTCGAAGCGGGTGGCCAGCTCCTTGGCGGCCTGGTTGAGGGCGTTGTCGACCTCCTGACGATCGACCTTGCTGACGACGTCGAACGATGAATCCGCCATTGGATTCGTCCCCTTCCCATCGGTGTTGGCCCTTTGTTTCCTGGTTGTCGCCTCGTTGTAGTCTGCTACACGGCAGGTTGCCCGAGCGGCCAATGGGAGCGGACTGTAAATCCGTCGGCGTACGCCTACGCAGGTTCGAATCCTGCACCTGCCACCGAGATCAGAGGGTGTTTTTGGTCAGACCGCTTTCCGCGTCGACACTGAAATTGTCACGGATTGTCACAGCTCGCGGCTAACTCTGCGGCGCTGCATACGAACACCGGTTCGGCCCAGCTAACAATCGGTAGCCGATGAAGCCGCCTGCCTGGACCACGAAGGCCCTCCGGTGGTATGCCGCCACCCGCCGGGCCAAGGCCCGATGCCGGCTCGGCGGTATCGGCTGCGACCGTCAGGGGTTGGGTGTCGATTTGAGCGCAAACCTCAGTACCCGATCCAGACAAGCCGTGTCCGGGTCCGCGGTGGCGGTGTGGGTGCTGACTGCCAGCCGTACCTCGCACGCGGCCTGACGGACCAGGGCGGCTAGCTGGGCGGCCGGTACTTCTGAACCAGAGTTGCCGGTCGTGTCCTGGCTGCCGGTGGGATTTGCCCTACCGCCCGCCTTTGCCCCAGTGGGTGAACCCGGCACGCTGCGCGGATTCCTCGTCCTTGAACCAGACGTCGTGGACGATGCGCTCGTAGTTGGGGCTGGTGGGCGTGTGGTAGAGCATCGACTCCTCGTTGCCCTTGACCGTCCAGCCCGCCGGTCCGCTGCCGTCGGCGGCAGCCTTGGCCGACCCCGCGCCATAGGGGCCGGTGGCATGGCCCATGGCCCAGTGGGTGAACCCGGCACGCTGCGCGGATTCCTCGTCCTTGAACCAGACGTCGTGGACGATGCGCTCGTAGTTGGGGCTGGTGGGCGTGTGGTAGAGCATCGACTCCTCGTTGCCCTTGACCGTCCAGCCCGCCGGCCCACTGCCGCCGGCACCGACGCGCGCCGACTCGGCACCGTAGGGCTCCCGGCCGCCGGCCAATTTCGCCGCGGCTGCGCCGCCGGCCGCGGTTGCCGCGGTACCGCGGACGATTCTCGCCGCGCCGCCCCGGCTCATGGCAACGGAGACCGGCACCTCGCGCTTGACCCGTCGGATCATGAAGGCGAACGTCAGCAACAGCCCGAGCACAAAGCCCGCCGTCATCAGCCACCAATTGATGTCATGCATCACCGCGCTCCTATCTCACGCGAGCCCGGAAGGGCCGCTAGGGCTTCTTCCTTGCTCGTACGGCGAATCGAGATAACGGTGATCAGCCACGCGACCACCGAGCCCACCACGAAAGCAAGCAGATACCACAACCATTGGTACACGAAAGCCATGTCGGATCCTCCTTAGCTGATGACCATGACAATGCGGCGGTTCTGGGCGCGACCATCCGCCGTGTCATTGCTCGCGACCGGACCGGCGGCGCCGAGGCCTCGCGAGGTGATGTGGTCGGCGGGCACGCCGCTTGACACCAGGAAGGCGGCGACCGACTTGGCGCGGTTGTCGCTCAACGGGATGTTGATGGCGTCGTTGCCGGTGTCATCGGTGTACCCGCTCACCGCGACCTTCGCGGTCGAGCAGGTCTTCAGCCGGTCCGCGACCTGGGTCAACTCCTGCTGAGCACTGGCCGACAGGGTGTAGCTGTCGGTGTCGAAGGTGATTGGCGTGCGCAACAATCCGGCCACGTCCGCCGACAGGTTGGCGCAGCCCCCGGCGCCCGCAGCCGTGACCTGAATCTCGTTGGCGATCTTCATGTTTGGCCACGCGGCTTTGGCCGCAGCCTCAACGGCGGCCTTTTCCTGATCCGAGGCCGCGGTTCCGGTGAGGGTCAACGTGTCGCCGTCGAGTTTGAAATTGAAATTCGGGATGGGCGCCGCGGCTTTGAACACCGCACCCAGGCTGGAAGCATCGGGCGTGCTGACCCCGGATTTGATGTCGGTATTGTCGATGAGGTTGACGCCCGGGCCGTACACGCCCTTCAAGGCGTCGAGCAGAGACGCCCGCGCCGCACCGTCAGGCAAATCGCCTCTGAGGGTGATGTCGTTGCCGTTGCGTATAACCGACAGCGGCGCAAACGACGGTGTCGGCGCGTTGACATTCGGGGCATTGAGCGAGGCGTTGGGCAGCGACGGTGCGCTGACCGTAGGTACCCCCACGCTTGGGGCGCTGACATGGGTTTTGGGCAGCGCGTGGTATCCGATCGCGCCAAGCAGCAACGGGACGGCGAGCAGTCCCAATAACCAGCCCAAGCCTGGTGGTCTCCGATAAAATCGTGAAGCTGTTCGCCATTCGGTCGTGCGAGTTTCATCTGAACTCGGCATGGCCCCTCCTTGAGTCGGTAGACAGGACCACTTTCGAACACTGAAATTCTATATGCCAGACGCATCGAATTCCAGACGCAATCGACTATGAACGGGTTTGGAAAGACAGAAAAGATCTTGATAAAGACCACAATGGTGCCGGGCAGCCCCGCGATAAAGTTGCCCCGACGCGCGTCACGGCATAAGCGGCGCAATCGAAATTCACCGACAGGCCACGCGGATTCTCGGACTAGCTACCGGGGCGGCGCCGATCGCAGAAGTCAGTACGACCTCGCCGACGGCGCAGCCGCTCGCTGGATGCCAGCGAAGCCGAACGCCGCCACTGGTCGCGCGCCATGTCCGGGGCACTGATCAGGTTCGTCGCGGCGGTCGGCGCGCTCGGCGGCGTGGGAATCAACCTGGCGCTGCGGCAGTCCTACGTGAGCACGTGGGCGGAGACGTCGGCATTCTGGGTCTTCCTGGCCTCCTACATCGTCGCGTCCGTCGTGACCTGGATGATGTATGTTCGCCGGCCGGTCTCGGTGGGCGCTGTCCCCGGCCCCAAAGCTGAGTCGACCCACGTGCGACCGACGGCTCAGTGCTGAGCAACGCGTCGGCAATTGTCAGGTAACGCAGCGGAAACCTGTTACGCATACACAATTCATATGGGCCAGCCAGACTCTGGGCCGCTCACCGGGTACCGGGTGGCGGTAACGTCAGCAAACCGGGCCGACGAGCTGTGTGCGCTGCTGCGCCGCCACGGCGCCATCGTCTGCAATGCCCCCGGCGATCAGCGTGGTCGCCTTACCCGACGACGACGAACTGCACCGCCACACCGAGGCGTTGATTGCCCACCCGCCGGACATTCTGATCGCGACGACCGGCATCGGATTCCGCAGCTGGGTGGCCGCAGCCGACGGGTGGGGGCTCGCCAATCAGCTGATCGCGGCACTGTCGAGGGCCCGGGTCGTGGCGCGGGGACCAAAGGCGACCGGCGCACTGCGCGACGCCGTCGTCGAAGGTCACCGACGTCGCCACCGGCGCGTCGGGATACTTGTGGCTGGTGGTGCCCGGCACCCGCAGCACGCGGGCCAGGTCGAAGACGCTGTCGACCTTCGTGCCGTGGTCGGCGGCGATGGAGCGTACCAACCGGCCATGCTGACGCAGCAGGGCCACGTCTATCTTCGGGTCCAGATCGGTACGCCAGATCGGTTGCAGGCCGTGTCCGCTGTGGATGATCGCGACCGGGCGAGTGCCCAACACGTCGGAAACCTCGCCGATGATCACCCACGCGGTGTCCAGATCCGGGCACCCGCCGGGCTTGACGTCCAGGTCGGCATACAAGGCGACGATTCGGGCCACGTCCTTACCCGTGCCACGTGGGCCGCCTAGGTGAAGGTCAAGGCCAACGGGATTGACGCCGAACCAAACGCACCCGGACAGCTCGTAGGCCATCTTCACCGCGTCGGCGGGAGTGAAGACCCGGCACAACGGAAACCTTCGCCGGGAGGCTGATAGCAGATCGAGACGTGCGCGAACGCATTTCGCGCTCGACGCGCTCGACGACTACACCGACAAACCCGACGACCCCACCCGGCTGGTGCCCAACCCCGCCAAGACCGACGCCGCCGCCGCGGTGACCGCCGCCGAACACCGACTCGCCCACGCCGAAACCGTGCTCGCTGACGCCATCTCCGCCATCTCCGCCGCCGCCGCTGCCGCCGGCCTGCCCGACAACCACGGTTCGGCCACCGTCGACCCCGCCGCGGTCGCCGCGGTCGAGGCCGCCCGCACCGGGCTCGACCAGGCCCGCGCCAACCGCGCCGAAACCCCCGCTCGCGTCCCGCTTGCCACCATGCGCCCCCACGCGCGGCTGCTTGACGAGGAAACCAAACTGATCACCCACGCCATCCGCATGACCGCCTATAACGCTGAAACCACCCTCGCCCGCCTGCTGCGCGAGCACTACCCCCGCGCCGCCGACGAAGCCCGCGCCCTGCTGCGCGAAGCGATGCGACTGCCCGGCGACATCCACATCACCGGCGACACCCTGCACCTGCGGCTCGACCCCGCGACCGCGGCCCGCCGCAGCCGCGCCATCGCCGGCCTCTGCCACGAACTCACCGCCACCCAAACCCGCTACCCCCTCTTAACCGGCTAATAGTGACTGGTAACCAACTCCGACACGCCGGATTTCCTGGGG
>DASPOT010000033.1:0-12287 GCA_035625875.1 Mycobacterium sp.
AGCGCGAAACGGTGATACAGCCACACCGCGTGCCCGATGACCTCGATCGGATACCGGTAGCCCTTGTACCTCGTCGCAATCGCCACAACGACCAATCCTGGCAGCACCACACCAAGGCAAACAACTTGACCATGCCCCTGACAGTGCCCTGGGCGGGCGTGGTGCTCAAAATGTGTTGGCTGTCAGCCCCACGCTGGATCGGGGTTCCGCTCTACCTGCCGGTGGGCTGGGTAGCGGCGTGGTTCATCGAGCCGATATGCACGACATGCGCGGCAAATGTCGGCGCGTATCGTTCTCCGACAATGCGGCTTGGCGAGAAGACATCGGCGAGGTAGGCGACTTCGTCTGCGTTCTCCCCGAACATATTCGGCGCGTTTGGTGCCCGGGATCGGCACGACGCCGAGAGGATGCGCCAGCAGCCGCAGCAGCACGCGTGCCTGTGTCTCAGAGACCAGCGCGTCGACGACCGCCATGCCCATGGCGCCCGCGCCGATGACGAGGTAATCGGCCTCGATGGTTTGCATACGGGTAAAGGCTAACCCGACTTGCCAGCATCATGGTGGTTGTAGTTACGCCGCTCGGGCCTCGACCACGCTGAGGGGTGAAGCGGTTTGCACCACCCGTGTCATCTGGAATCCGGCTTGGCTGAGCAGGTCGCGGTACTCGGCGGCGGTGCGTTCGCGGGCCCCCAAGTTCAGCAGCATCTCCAGATCCACCCATTTTCCCGGGAAGTCACGGTCGTGCTTGGGGATGACTAATTCGACCAGCAGCACCGTGGCTCGGGGGCCGGCTGCCGTGCGAACGTTACGCAGGATCTGCACCGCCTTGTCGTCGGGCCAGTCGTGGATGATGTTCTTGAGGATGTAGGCGTCACCACCGGCCGGAACGCTGTCAAAAAACGACCCCTCCGCGATACGCACACGGTCGGCGACTTTGTGCTCGCGCAACAGGTTTGGGGCGCTCGCGACAACCCGCGGCAGGTCGTACAGTACGCCCCGCGAAGCCGGCGCCCCCGCCAGGATGGCGGCCAGCAGTGGGCCGTGCCCGCCGCCGATGTCGACGATCGTGGCGTAGGCGCTGAAGTCGTAGCTGGCGACCACGGGCGCCGTCGTCAGCTCCGAAACACTCGTCATCGTCTGGTTGAAGAGTTCGGCAAGCTCGGGCTGCCCGGCGAAGTAGTCGAAGCTCTCCTTGCCGCGCAATGCCGGGACGACCGTACTTCCGGTTCGGATCGAATCCACCATCAGGGTCCAGCGTTCGCGCTGCTCCCGCGACCCGTAGAACTGCGCCGCCCAAGTCATCGAGACCGGTGCGTCCGAACGCAGGGTGCCGGCAAGGGAATTCAGCTCATAGCGTCCGTCGCGACGATGACGGAAGATGCCCTTGCTGATCAAGGCCCGCAGCAGCCGGCGTAGCGCGTCCGCGTCCGCATCCACCTGGGCGGCCAGCTCCTCGATCGGCAGCGGGCCGTTGGTGAGGGCATCGGCGACACCGAGTTGGGCCGCCACAGTGATCGCCTGCGATGTCCAGGTGGCAATGATCATCTCCATCATCGCTGCCGGCGCGGGTGTCAGCCGTTGATGGAGCCGATACAGGTAGTGGCGAATCCACTCGACAACCCGGGCCAGCTTGGCGGGTGGCACCTTGGTGCTCGCCGACATCGCCTCACCTTCGGGGTTCGTGCGGGGCGACTTGCTCAATTTATTCATTGGCATCGACAAGATGGGTGGTCGTCGCGGCCCCGAGGTCTCGGCTGATCTCCGCAGACATCCGCCGGTGACTCACCGCACGCAGAAACGTTGTCAGTGCCCAGGTCATGAACCGGTCCGAGATCATCGCCGCCGGCCTGAGCGCGGACTCACTGCGGGACACTTGCAGCGTGGTCACCCAGGACACGGCCTTGACCTTGCGTCGCCTGGTGTTCTCGTACCAGCGCAGCGCGCTCGAGAGATCACGGTTGCTGCTGCGCACGCCTTTCCAGCCCTTTACGAAATCCGAAAGCGCCTTGCACAACACCATCGTGTCGAGCAGCGCCTGATTGGTCCCCTGCGCAAGGGTGGGCGGCATCGTGTGTGCGGCATCGCCAAGCAACGTAACCGCGCCTTGGCCCGGGCGGGGGATCGGATGCCGAAAATGCGGGAACGGCGAACGGGCCAGATCCTCGTCAGTCAATGTCGCGAGTAGTCGATCGGCCGACTCGGACCATCCTTTGAAATTGGACCGGATCATGTCGATCGGACGTCCCGGTCTGACGAAGTCGGGCGACCATGGCAAGTCGAACCACCACTGCACATCCGAACCTCCAGCCGGCCACAGACCAACGTTTCCGTGCTCACCGATAATCATTTGTGCGACATGCTTGTCGGCGACGTGTGGAAGGGTGACCAGTCCCTGCCAGCTGCACCAGCCGGTCGGCTCCGCGGGTTGCGCGCCGACGATGTCTCGAACCATCGAGTGCAGGCCATCCGCACCGATCAACAGATCTCCTTCGGCCGAGCTGCCGTCTTCGAACTCAAGCCGAACTCCGTTTTGCGTACTGACGACCCCGATCGCACGGGTATTGCACCGGATGCGATCGGTCGGAAAGCCTTCCACCAGCCGTTCAAGCAGGACTCGACGTGGGACCATCCGAACCGGTGCGCCCAGCCGGTCCACGACCGCAGTCAGGTCCATAGTGGTGACCGGGCGACCCGTGGATGTCACGACCCGCACGGTGGACAGCGGCTGACCGGCCCCATCCATATCGACCCCCAGCTGCCCCAGAACGGTCGCGCCATTGGACCAGATGGTGACGGCGCCGCCACCTGCCTGCACATCCGGCCGCCGTTCGAAGACGGTGACGTCATGTCCGTCGCGCAATAATCCCCGAGCAATGGAAATGCCGCCCACACCGGCGCCGACAACGAGGATCCGAAGCGACCGGGTCGACGGCGCGTTCGACATCGGAATCGGCTCTCGACGATCCGTTTCGTCCCCGTGCCTCAATTGACGGCTCACTTCAGTCCTCTGCGTGCCGTTGGTAAGCCCATCGCTCAAGTCGCGCTTGCAGCTTCAGCAGGCCAAGTCCAGCGAACGACGCGCCCGCTGAAAAGTAAACCGTCAGCAACGGATTCATCTCAAACCTCCTACTGCCACGCCCTTTTCTTACTGCACTTCCGGACGCGGTTTGGTCAGCCCGGCGGCTTTGCCACTGCGGCCAGCACCGCTTGGGTGGACGCGCGGCTTCCGACGGTGATCCGAGCAGCGCCGCCAGGATAGTAGCGGGCCATCAGCCCGGTGTCGCCGAATACCTCTCGCCAGGGTCGCCCGCGGGCCGGCAGGTAAACGAAGTTGGCGTGCCCGTCGGTGGTGTATATGCCCATTGCGCGAAGGCGCCGGCACAGGTAATCCCGCTCACCAGTGATTCGCAGAATGCGTTGCTGCAACTGGTCTTCGGCGTCGTAGGACGCCGCCACCGCGGCCAAGCTGGTGATGCCCATGCCGAACGGCAATTGCATCCCCCACAGTATCGTGGCCAGTTCTGGTGACGCGAAGCCGTACCCGATACGAAGTCCGGCCAACCCATAGGCCTTAGAGAACGTCCGCAACACAACGACATTCGGAAAGCGCCGGATCAGGTCCGGTCCATCGATGCGGTGCTGGGGGGCGACAAACTCGATGTAGGCCTCGTCGAGCAGCACGACCGTGTCGTCCGGCACCCGCCGCAGGAATCGCTGCACATCCGCGACAGGTTCCAGGGTGCCGGTCGGATTGTGGGGCCGACACAAGACGACGACGCTGGCGTCCGCTGCCGCTTCGGCCATTGCCTCCAGGTCGTGGTGGCCGCGGTTGTCGAGCGGAACAGTGACCGATGTCAGGCGGGCCATCTGGGTGAAGATCGGATACCCGTCGAAAGTCGGCTCGCTCAGCACAATCCGATCACCGGGCCGCGTCACCGCATGCAGGACCTGCATCACCACCCCGCTCGCACCCGCTCCCAGCACGACTTGCTCGTCGCAGACCCCGATATGACCGGCGATCAAGCGGCGCAGCCGTTCGGGCAGGAACTGCGGATACCGGTTGGCGACATCGATCGAGCGGATCAGTGCCGAGCGCACCGCCGGCAGCGGCGGAAACGGGTTCTCGTTGAGCGACAATGCGAATGGATCGGTCGCGTTCGGCAGTGCATCGAGGATCTCCGCGGTGACAGGGCTCGCCTCCAGCAGAGGTAGCATCAGCTTCGTCCGCCCCAGCGGACCGCCGCCGCACCCGCGAAGTCGCCGGCGTGCGCGAAGGCGGCCATCATCACGATGTCGCCGGCCTTGACCTTACCATCGGATATCGCATGATCCAGGTTGATCGGGATGCCGGCGCCGAACAGGTTGCCGCACTCATCAAAGGTGTCGCGATGCCGTTCCTTCGGCACCTCGAGCGCTTCGCGCCAGTTGCGCAGGAACACCCGGTTTGGCTGATTGGTGACCAGCAGGTCGATGTCCTTGGACGGCAGGCTGATTCGATCACAGACGGCAAGCGCCACTTCTGGGACCTGTCGATTGCCGCGAGCGAGCACCTTGGTGATCTTGGTTTCGGTGAAACCGATGCAGCCCTCACCGGGGCCGGGTTGCCACCACTTGCGGGGCGGGTCGATGGCGAGCGTCATGTCGCCGGCGTATTCGCCGTAGGTGCGGCACTCGATGTCGAGGATCGGTGATCGATCCGACAGCGTCACCAATCCGACCGCCGCGCCGTCACCCGGAACCGAGGCCTGCGCCTTGCGGCGCACTCCCGGCTGGTCGAAGACCTGCCCGGCGGCGTTCTGCGCGATGGCGATCAGCGCGGTACGTCCTTGTCCTGAGGCCAGCAGTTGCCGGGCCACTTTGAGCCCCAGCACGAACGCCGCGCACCCGCCGTTGTGCAGATCAAGCACCCAGGACGGGCGCATGCCCAAGCGGTGCGCGATGCCGCCGCCCCCTCCGTAAAACGGCATGTCGGGCATTTGGGCGTGGGTGATCAGGACGTCGACGTTAGCAATGACATCCTGGCCGTGCCGTTCGATCAGGCCCTGTGCGGCTCGCTCGACCATGTCGATCGCGGTTTCGTCCGGCGCGACGTGATGGCGGAACTTGGGCGCGCGGAACATCAGGTTGGCCGCCAGGTCGTCCGAGCCGGCGAACTGCGCGTAGTAGTCGGCGCCGATCGGTTCTCCGGGCAGATAGGTGGAAACGTCGGTCAGGCTGACGGTGGGTTGGTTCATGATGCCCTCATCCAGGCCGGCGTGACCGGCAGTCCGTTGCGGTGGCGGTATTCGGCGATTGACTTGAGGTTGTTCAGTTCCAGTCCATGACCGGCACCGAATATGTCCCAGAAGTCGCCGACCCAGCCCGTGCGCTGTGGCGGTGCG
This sequence comes from Mycobacterium sp., assembly GCA_035625875.1. Taxonomy (GTDB): domain Bacteria; phylum Actinomycetota; class Actinomycetes; order Mycobacteriales; family Mycobacteriaceae; genus Mycobacterium. The sequence goes on from DASPOT010000033.1 coordinate 5,381, forward strand.
GCCTCGGGATACGGGTTGTGGTCGTAGAACGGGTGACGGCAATTGGTCCACAGCACAACGGAACCGGGCTTGCCGAGCACCACCTGCGCGTCGAGGACCCGCATCAGGTAGATCATCCACAGGTGCTTGCCCTGGTCCCAGGCGCAGTGGTAGTCGACGGTACGGGCCTCGGCGTTGGCCACCGTGCGGGTGTAGATCTTGGTGTCGGGAAGCAACCGGTCGTAGGCCAGCCAGAGCCCGGACTCCTCAGTGGGGGTGAAGTCACGCAGGGTATAGGTCCACTCCTCGAGGCTGCGGGTGTGGGCCAAGTATTCGAACAGCTCGTCGGGTGGGCAGTCAACGTAGTCGTTGACCGTGCAGTACTGGCCGAAGACCTCGTCGTGCGGGTACACCGACCGCATCTTCGCCATGAACATCGGGGCGGTCTCCTCCAGTGGCGAGGTCTCGATACGGACCACTCCCTCGATCGGCTCGGTGGTGCCGCTATGGACGGCGATATCGTCAAGTGCTGCTAGGGACATGGAATCGGTTCTCCTTTGGTGTTGTGATCTGTTGTTCGACAACGTGGTTGGTGGGTTGCCTGTTCAGGAATGCTGCGAATGGTGGGATTTCGTCGGCGGCGCACTCGACGCTGACCACGGACGGACCGTCGACGGCCATTGACCGTTCCAGTGCTGCAGGTAGTGCGTCGATGTCGGCCACGTCTACCGAAGACAGCCCGGGGAACATGCCCGCCAGACCGGCCCCCAGCTGGCTGGGAGCGAACCGGTTGTAGCTGTACAGGTCGTCGTAGAACAGCTGCTCGCGGGTGACGCACATGGCGTGGGCGTTGTTGTTGAACAGTACGAAAGTCACCGGAAGCCGGTACTGCACCGCGGTGTGCACCTCCATGCCGTGCATGAAGAATGCACCGTCCCCGGCGATCACCACGGTGCGCCGGCTAGGCCCGTTGCTCATCGCACGGCCGAAGGCCATCCCGATACCGGCGCCAAAGCTATAGCCCATGCCGCCCATGCCGAGTGCGACCGCGAACCGACCGTCCCGGCGAACGGGGAGGTGATGGATTGCGGCTGCGCCGGTGTTGCCGGCGTCGACGACGATGTCCACTCCGTCGGGCAACACGCGATCGAGCACGACCATGGCATCGCGGTAGCGCACACCCGCACCGGCGAAGGATGGTGGACTGAGTTCGGTGTCTGCCACGAAATCGGGCACGCGCAGTCCCCTTGCCCGCCCCCGCCCGGACAACGCCCGGGTCAGCATCGCCAGCGATCCTCGCAGATCTTCGGTGTGCACGTGCGTGCACGGCAGGTAGGGGGGTGCCGAGCCGATTGAGACCGTCCGCACCGCCGCGAGCGCGTCATCGAGACCGGCGCGGGCGGTCACCGACAGTCGGGTGCCGACCACTAGGCACACGGCGCTCGCTGCCACCGCGTCGGCCACACCGGGATGGCCCATCACACCGGTCACTCCGAGCGCTGACGACGAACCAGAACCTGGTGTACCGGCTACATCTTTGGCGTCGGGCACACATGCCACCTGCGCGCGCAGCAGTGCCCGCAGCTCCGCGAGTTCGGACCGGGCGTCATCGCGAGCCACCTGCTCGCCGGCGATGATTGTGATAGGTCCAGTCGCTCGGCGCAGAGCGCGCACGATCGCATGTGGATCACCGATGCACGCTCCCGGGCGCTCGAAGCCACGCCGGTCATCACCACTGTAGCCGTTGACGCCGACTTTCGCCTGCTGAATATCCTTGGGCAGCAACAACACTGCCGGACCACCGGTTCGCGCCGCCGCTATAGCGCTGGGCAACGCCGAAACGATGTCGGCGGGCGTCAACACCCGCCGGCAGAAGACCGACACCGCAGAAAATAATGCCTCGGCATTCAATGAACCGTTGCGGCCACTGGTGTCTTGAAAGCTGCCCCGACCGTCCATCGTGGTCGCAGGCTGACCGACCAACGCCAACACCGGCACCCGGCTGGCCAATGATTCCCCAAGGCCCGGAATGAGATTGAGCGCACCTCCGCCAGATGTCGCCGCCACTACCCCCAAACCGGCGCCGCTGCGGCTGTACCCGTCGGCCATCGTGGCCGCGGAAAACTCGTGCTTGGCCAACACCGCGGTGATATCCGAACTGAAATGTGCGGCGTCGTAAAGATCTTCGATGTTGGCACCGTCGACACCGAATATGTAATCGCTGTCGATTCTCGCGAGGTGCTCGACGATATGGTCGACCACCCGGTGTTGCCTGGGCATCTGCTCACCTAACTTGTGTCGATGCCAGTAACACGACCCGCGGGTGACTTCAGTTCAGGCCGGGGTGAAAATTCACAGCGAACGCTCCAGGAGCACCTGGCCGTCGTCGGCGGAAACCACCTGCACAGAGGCGATTTGATCGACAGGCGTCGAAATGCTGCCAGCGGGCGTCGCCGTATGGCCCGGATTCGCCACCCAGGTTGCCATCCGAGTGTGACTACCGTCACGACCTACCACAACCATCGCCAGCGTGTCATGATGGGCGTTTAGCGGGGCCAGGCAGACGCAGTTCATCGAGATGAATGTTCCCCACTGCTGGCTGCTGAGCGAGACCGTCGAGGCCAGCCTGTTCGTCCGGACCTGCGCCATCGGCTGAACCGACACGCTCGCCTGCGGCGGCGTGGGCACGGATGTCGGGGAATGGCCCGCAACGCCGACAAGCACACCGATCGCCAGCACCGCGGCTGCGGCGGCCCCAGCCGTCCAAGTCAGGATGCGGGACCGGCGCCGTCGCCAGTTCACCTTTGCCAGCAGCGACGGCAGCAATTCGTCAGGCAGCAACGGTTCTACGCCACTGCGGTCGGCCTCGTTGATCGCCGCCAACTCGTAGCGATCCAGCTGCGACAGGAGGGCCGGCATGCCGTTGAGCTCGCCAACGGCGCGGCGGCACAACGGGCAGCCGGTCATGTGCGCTTCGAATTCCCGCCGTTCGGCGGACGACAGTGATCCCAGCATGTACGCGGCATCCCACATCGCGTACTCGTCATGCCCGGATAGGTCACCGCCGTGCGGCGTCCCGGGCCGCCATAGCGGCATCATCGTGTAACTCCCATCTCCCGGCACGTCAGATATTTCGTAGCCGGCGGCCGTTCGGATAGCCAGTAGAGCCATCATCGCGGGCCCGTGCAGTGCGGCTCTCTCGTTGATGATTTATATTGCGGGCGACGGTGAACAGCCAGGCCCGTGCGGAGCGCTCGGTGCCGCCGATAACCTCCGGATGCTGCCACGCCCGTAATAGCGCCTCTTACACCAAGTTTCGGCACAGGTCCGATTGCCGGTCAGGCGGAATGCATAGGGCCACAAGACCGGGGTGTGTTCGTCGTAGAGTGCCTTCATCAACTCGGCTTCCGCACCCGCCGACCTGGTTAGAATAGGCACTCCATTCACCTCCTTGCTGGGGAAACGATCGAAGCGCCTGTTTGGTTCACACGCGGCACACCGGCCACGGTTAGCTGAGAGGCAAGGTACGGGGCTCGTCGTCAGCCACTGCCACGGTGTCCTCCCAGTTGCAGCACCCGGAAGCGTCAACGTTAGTGATCGTCCATTGATCATCGCGCAGGACCCGGTTACCAGCGCGGCGAGCCGGTATTTCTTCGTCCGGGCGGCCGCCAGCGGTCAGATGCCGCCCATCCAGCTGTGGAATCGACCATCCGGGTCGTAGGCCGAGCGCACCTTTTCGAGGCGTGCCATGTTGGATTCGGCGATGAATCGCGCCGGACGCCGGCACAGATTTTCGTCGGCGAGCGAGATGCCGGTCGCCAAGTGCGACATCGCCGCCATGTTGGACGCGGCCCAGTCGCGGTACCGTTCGTCGTCGGCCAGATCCTGCCAGATCGTGTAGAGCGCCATGTAGATCTCGTCTTCCAAGCCGTACACCATGTCCGCGCGCTCCGGGGACGTCTTCCAGCCCGTGAAGATGAAGTGCGAGGGGTGCGGTGGCATGGTTTCGATGATTTTGCGGATGCCCGGCAGTAGTTCTTCGGCGGAAGCCGACGTGAACATGTTGTCGGCGATATAGCGGTACCCCTTGGGGTAGCTGGTCATCACGGCGGTATACCAATTGGCCAAGGTTGTTGGCGCATAAGGAAGGTTGACGATCGCCTTATCGATGACCGGGCAAGTACCCAGCGGGGCAAGGGCTTTCACCGCCTCGTCCTGCGAGTCGGCGAATACTGGGGAGGCGATCGTGATGCCAGGTTGGTTGAGCCCGGCTCCCGGAAAGCTGCGCGCGGTGTGGATCTGCAGTTCGACCCGGTCGTCGATCTCGGAGATGATCGAGCGTCCCCAGGTGAACACCTCGTCGGCGACCTCGATCGGATACATGTACAGGCAGGTGCCCCAGACCGCGGGACGTGAGTGAACCCGCAGTTTGAAGGAGGTGACCACACCGAAGAAGCCCGGTCCAGAGCCGCGAGCTGCCCAATACATGTCTGGATGGTTTTCGGGGTCGCAGTAGATCTGTTCGCCGTCGGCGGTGACGACTTCCAATCCAAGCACGCTTTCGCATGCCGGCCCGAGCACCGGACTGTTCCAGCCGTATCCGCCCTGCAGAAGATAGCCACCGAGGCAAATGCCTTCGCAGTGGCCTGCGGGAAAGAAAAGCCCTTGTGCGTCCAGTTCTGCCGCGAAGACGCTGGCGACCTTGCCCGGGCCGACGTCTGCGATCATCCGATCCGGTTCGACAGTGCAGTGATCGAGGCGGCTGACGTCGAGCAGCAGGCCACCGTCGCGCAGGTGACTGGCCGCCCAGCTGTGCCCGCCCGAACGTACGCCGACGTGATGTCCGTTGGCCCGCGCATAGCGGATCGCTGCGACCACGTCGTCGGTGTCGTGCGCCTGCAGGATTACATCAGGAAAACGGTCCGGCAGAAGGCCATTCCATACCGTTGCCCGACGGGCCGTTTCGTAACCGTCTGTGCCACGGAAGAAGGTCTTTTCGGTCGAAAGTAAAATCATTGTGTTCCTTTGCTTTTCGCGCGCGACATCTCAGCGTGCATCGCTAAGGAGACACCGTCGTCAAACGTTCGAAACTGCTGCCCTGGTGCTAGGAGACCCGCGGGCGCACAGCCAAGTGGCGCCCGGACGGATGGACCAATCCGCTTTAGGTAGGCGGCGACTTGCCGGGCCAATGGCGTAGCGTTGAGGCGGATCGCCCGGAGTGGGCCATTGGGCGGAATGCCGTATCCGATCGCGAACATTCCGTCGCCGACGTGCGAGGCAAAGCCGCCGCGCGGGTTGCCGTGCTCGTCGAGGACGCCAAGATGTCCGACCAAACCGTCGAGATCCGAGCCGAACCCGGTGGCGGCGATGATCACCTGCGGCGCTACGGACGTGCCGTCGGCGAGGATCACGCCGTCGGATTCGATCGCCTTGACGGCGCCGACGACCTCGACGCGCCCGACCCGCACGGCGTCGATGAGCTCGTCGGCCAGCGTCGGGATGCGACCCCGCTGTTCCACCGTCGCCTTCAGCCCGAGCGGCGGCCGCTGGAAGCCGTAGGCTGACAGGTCACCCCACATCAGGTGGTTGACGCGCGCGATCAGCGGATCGATCATGCGCGCAGGGACCCGCGAGAACAGCTCGAGGAAGATATCCGATGGAAACGGTCCTATGGCCCGCCGTACGAGGTGCGGTGGTGTGCGCACCGCAAGCCAGATCCGGCGCGCGCCGTCGTTAGCGAGCTGCACGGCGATGTCGGCGGCCGAATTGCCTGCGCCGACAACGAGGACGTCGCGACCACGGTAGGGCCAAGCGTTTGTGAAGTCGCCGGAGTGAACGATCTCGCCGTTGAAGCGACTGAGCCCAGGCCAGGGAGGGATGGTGGGTGCGCTGTAGTTCCCCGTGGCGAGGACGATTGCCGACGTTCGGATTTCACCCGACGATGTGTCAAGTTGCCAGACCCCCCCTGTACGGTCGACGCGGTTGACTTCACACCCGAGCAGGAGCGCGATGTTCTGCCGCTGAACGTAGTGATCGAAATAGCGGACCATCTCCTCCTTGGTCGGCCAACGGCCGGCGTTCAAGGGAATCCGTTGTCCGGGAAGATGCGACAAGAACCCGCTCGTGTTGAGGCGGAAGTTGTCATAGCGCGTACGCCACGAAATCGCCGGCGCCGCTGCGCGATCGAAGACGAGCGTTTTGATGCCGTGCTGATGATCGAGTTCGCGTGCGACAGCCAGACCGGCGGGCCCCGCCCCGATGACAACGGCGTCGGGACTGTTCTGGAGCTCGGTGGTCATCCGCGATCTCCCTTCATCTGCTGGGTGACGAGGACCTCGGGCTCAGGCACGGTCTCGCGGACCGGTGCGTCATGGTCCGCGGTGACATCGACGTGCGCGCGGCGGTCCGCGCAACTGCAGGCGATGATGACAGGATTACTCATCGCGGCGATTACTGAACACAAGCGGTATGACTCCCTCCCCGCGGTTCTTGAGCAGTAACACGATCCGGAACCGCTTGCGGTTCATTCGGTAGCGGTCCGGGCCCGGTGCCGACATCGCCGGCCAACGAAGGCTTCAAACCAGGCTTCGCGACCGCGCTGATGAACAGGGACCTGGGCCTGGCGATGGATGCGGTGGCCTCGACCGGCTCGGCGGCACCCCTGCGCAGGGCATTGTCAGGTTGGTGATTGGTGCGGCCGAAGTGGATGATCTCGGAGTCGATACGCCGGAGGGGGATCATCGTGGGCGAGGTGTCGTACAAGGGTCACCGGTTTCCGGCGGAGATTATCGCGCATTGCGTATGGCTGTATCACCGCTTCCCGCTGAGCTTGCGTGAGGTCGAGGAGCTCATGCTGGTGCGCGGCGGGATCGTCTCCTACGAGACGATCCGGCAGTGGTGCGCCAAGTTCGGACCCGAATACGCCTGC
>DASPOT010000034.1:0-29305 GCA_035625875.1 Mycobacterium sp.
CGCCTCCCGCTGCGCCGCCGGCGACCAGCACCGCGGCAGCGCCGCCGGCGACCACGACCACCACTCCGGCTGGTCCACGGCAGGTCACCTACTCGGTGACCGGCAGCAAGGCGCCCTTTGACGTCATCACGATTACCTACATCGACGCCTCCGGGCAGCGACGGACCCAGCGTAATGCGTACATCCCATGGTCGCTCACCCTGACACCGATCTCGCAGTCCGAGATCGGCTCGGTGGAGGCATTCAGCATGCTGCGGCTCAGCAAACTCAACTGCTCGATCACAACGAGCGATGGAACCGTGCTGTCCTCGAACAACAACGACCAACCCCAAACGAGCTGCTGATGGTCGGCGGCGATTCCGCGGATCGTCGCGGGTGGGGCACCGTTTCGCTGAACACCACCGATCGCATCCTGCTGGGTTTGTGCGCCGCGGTCTGGCTGGTCCTGGTGGGCGTGAGCGTGGCCGCCGTCGTCGCGTTGGTGGACCTGGGCCGGGGATTTCACAAGGCGGCGGGGAGCTCGCATACCGCGGCGGTGCTGTATGCCATCATCGTCGTCTCCGCGCTGATCATCCTGGCCGCAATCCCGATGCTGCTGCGGGCCCGCCGCACGACCCGGGCCGAGGCCTTTGCTCGATCAGTGGGCGGGCCGGCACGCGGAGCGGGTAAGCGGCCGATCAGGTCCGGGTACCCCGCAGCGCGCACCATGGGCGAGCAGGCCCGCACTGAGAGGCTCACCACGTTCGGGCCGGCCGCCGCGTTGTCCGACGCGGCGGTGGACCGGATCTGGTTGCGGGGCACCGTCGCCCTGATTGGCGCCATGGGAGTCGCTTTGGTTGCGGTCGCCGCGGCAACCTACCTGATGGCCATCGGTCGGGACGACGCAGCCTGGACCGGTTACGGTATCGCCGGGATCGCCACCGCGGCGATGATCGTGATCCCCTGGCGCCAGGTTCGGCAGTTGCGGCGCATGCTCGCCGACGATCAGCCGTCGTTTTGGTTCCGTCGAAAACGCCACGGCCACCTGGGCGTGCCACGCCGGCCGGTGGAAACCGAAGGGTCACAAGGGGATTCCGGGCCAGCTCGTCTGCCAGGTTAGGCTTCCAGTCTGGCCCGGATCATGGCGATCCGTTCTTGGCGCTCAGTCTCGTCGATGACAACAGGTGTCGGTGATCGCGTTGGTGGTCACGCCGACCTTGGGCAGCGCGACGCCGATCAAACAATCACGCGTGACGATTTCGGCCAGCTGGTCTTCGTTCAAGCCCTCGGTTCCTTCGGGGTGTACCCGAGGACGTCGCGGTCAGGGTGGAGGATTCCAATCAGAAACACCCTTTCATGCTGCTGCCCGCCCGATTGCGCGCAAACGCCATTCGGTGGACAGCGGAACCGGTTATCGGGCTAGTGCTCGCCGTCGGTCGACCCGGTGATGCTTTCTTGGTGTTCCCGTAGCGCGGTAAGGGCACGTTGCTCGGAGGCGTGCGCCGCCTCGCGCAGAGCCGCGTCCTCCGACGCCGGATCGGCGAACAGGAAGCTGCCGGCACCCGGTGAGCCGGCCGAGCCCAGCTTGTTCATCTTGTTGGGCACGGGCGCGCCCTGGTATTCCAACGCTATCGGGTGGCCGTGGTCGTCGACCGGGCCGAGGGGCTGGTGCAGCTCGATGTAGGCACCATGCGGCAGCCGTTTGATGATGCCGGTCTCGACGCCGTGCTCGAGCACGGCCCGGTCGCTGCGCTGCAACCCGAGACACCACCGATAGGTGACGAAGTAGACGATCGGCGGCAGCACCACCATCCCGATGCGCCCAATCCACGTGGTCGCGTTCAGCGAGATGTGGAACTTCCACGCGATGATGTCGTTCATCGCCGCCAGCGTGATCACCATATAGAACGCGATCGCCATGGCGCCGATCGACGTGCGCACCGGCACGTCTCGCGGCCGCTGCAGCAGGTTGTGATGCGCATAGTCGCCGGTGAACCGCTTCTCCAGGAACGGATAGATCGTCAGCAGCAAGAACACCAGGGTCATGATCGACCCGACCCAGACCGCGCCGGGAATTGTGTGATGCCAGAAGTAGAACTCCCACGCCGGCCAGAGCCGGGCCAGGCCCTCGGTCCACATCATGTAGAAGTCCGGCTGCGAGCCAGCCGAGATTTGGGATGGCTTGTAGGGCCCCAGGTTCCAGATCGGATTGATCTGCAGCAGCCCGCCCATCAGGCCGAGAATACCGGTGATCATCGCGAAGAAGGCGCCGGATTTGACCGCGAACACCGGCATCACCCGCACGCCGACGACGTTGCGCTCGGTGCGGCCGGGGCCGGGGAACTGGGTGTGCTTCTGGAACCACACCAAGGCCAGGTGTATCCCGATGAGCGCGAGCATGATTGCCGGGAAGAGCAGGATGTGGATGGCGTATAGCCGCGGGATGAGGATGTTGCCGGGGAAGTCGCCACCGAAGATAAACCAGTGCAGCCAGGTGCCGAGCACCGGCATGCTCAGCGTGATCGACGAGAGCGCGGCCCGCAGACCGATACCGGACAGCAGGTCGTCGGGCAGCGAGTAGCCGAAATAGCCCTCGAACATCGAGAGGATCAGCAGCAGCGAACCGAGGACCCAGTTCAATTCACGGGGCCGTCGGAACGCTCCGGTGAAGAAGATCCGCGCCAGGTGCACCATGATCGCCGCGGAGAACATCAGTGCCGCCCAGTGATGTATCTGGCGCACGAACAGCCCGCCCCGGACTTCGAAGGAGATGTCCAGCGTTGATTGGTAGGCCCGCGACATCGCCACTCCGCGCAGCGGTTGGTAGACGCCGTTGTAGGTGACCTCGGTCATGGACGGATCGAAGAACAGCGTCAGGTAGACGCCGCTGATCAGCAGCACGATGAAGCTGTAGAGCGCGATCTCGCCGAGCAAAAACGACCAGTGTGTCGGGAAGACCTTGTTGAGCTGGCGCCGCACCGCTGCCGACGGATGGTAACGGGTGTCGATGTCCTGGGCTTGGCGGGCCAGGATTTCGCCGATCTTCGGACTCATGAGGTGCGCTCCCAGAATGCCGGTCCGACGGGCTCGACGAAGTCGCCGTTGGCGACGAAATACCCGTTGGAGTCGATGGTGACGGGCAGCTGCGCCAACGCGCGGGCGGCCGGACCGAAGATCGGTTTGGCGTAGTGCAGCGCGTCGAACTGCGACTGGTGGCACGGGCACAGGATGCGGTAGGACTGCTGCTCGTAAAGCGATGACGGGCAACCCAAATGCGAGCAGACCTTGGTGAAGGCGAAGAACTCGCCGAAGTTGAAGCTCTCCTGGCCCTTGCGTTTGACCACGCGGGGCAGGTCGCCCGGCTTGATGCGGATGAGCATCACCGGGTTGCGGATCCCCATCAGGATGTCCAGCAGTTTTTCGTGTGATTCCGCGGTGGTGCCGTCGCCGTCGGACTCCCGCCACGGGAACACCGTCTCCATCCCGCCGGCGTCGATGTCTTCCGGACGCATCCTGACGAATGGCGCTCCCAGGTGCTCGCCAGTGGCCCGAGCCAGGTAGATGGTCTCGCCGTGATAGCGCGGGGTCCAGCCCGAAGTCCAGAGCACGGCCTTCTTACCGTCGGCGGTCGGGACCACCGGCTTCCACGGGTTCTTGATGATGCCCCCGACAAACGCCACCAGGGTGCCCAGGCCGAAGCTGCCCAACCCGATGCCCAACGACAGCCCGATCAGCTTGCGACGCCCAATCGTCGAGCCCTCGAAGGCGTCGGCCAGATTCGCGACGACCGTTTTGCGGTGGATCTCAGGAGAGTCGCCGTCATGGCGTTCCTGGATCGAAATCTCTTCGGGGATAAACCTTTTCTGAAACAGCACCGCACCCACGGCGATCGACAGGACGGATAGTCCGAAGGTCAGACCATACAGCGGGGTGGTCAGCGAGTACAGGAAGCTGCCGTCGGCCTCCTTCGGCTTGTACTCCCACGGCCAGAACAGGAACACCACCAGCAGCGCCAGCCCGAAGAAACCCCCGGCCAACAGCCAGCGGGCCACCCGGCGCTCGGCGCGCTTCTCGGCCCGGGTGCCCTCGACCGGCCAGCGAGGCTCTTTGTAGACGGTTTCGACGCCATCGAGCCGGCCACCGAGCGCCACCAGTTCCTGGCGCGACATGGCGTTCAGCGCCGCCTCGTCGGGCTGGCCCGGAACGTCGGTGTCGCTGCCGGCCGGGTACTGGACGTCGCTCATGACCGCGCCCCGATCCACAGTGCCACGCCGATGACGGCGACCATCCCGATAATCCACATCGCCATGCTCTCAGGTGCCGGCCCGAACCCACCGAGGCCGTAGCCACCCGGACTGCGTTCTTCGCTAACGGTTTTCACGTAGGCGATGATGTCTTTCTTGGCGTCGAAGGAGAGCTGGTGGTCGGAGAACTTCGGCATGTTCTGCGGGCCGGACAGCATCGCGGTCAGGATTTGCTGCTCAGTGGCCGACCCCAGGGCTGGCGCGTACTTGCCCGACGACAGCGCTCCGCCCTTGCCGGTGAAGTTGTGGCAGGAGGCGCAGTTGAGCCGGAACAGGTCCCCGCCACGGCCCAGGTCGTCGCCCAGCAGGGATTTCTGGGCGATGCTGCCGTCCGGGTTACGCACCACGGTGGGACCACCGCCGTTGGCCTGTACGTAAGCGCCCAGCGCGTCGATCTGCGGGCCGTCGAAAATCGGATCCTTGCGGGGTGCTTGGGCCTCGCCGCGCGCGACGGGCATCCGGCCGGTGGACACCTGGAAGTACACGGCCGCTTCGCCGACGCCGATCAGGCTTGGACCCCGGTCGGGCACACCCTGCAGGTTGGCGCCGTGGCATGACACGCAGGAGGTGTCGAATAGCTGTTTGCCGGTGCGCAGCAGCGCCGAGGAGGACTCGTCGGCGACGGCGACTTGCGGCCGAGGGGTCAGGACGGCGGCCAGCCCGCCGGCCAGGGCCAGCGCTGCCAGCAGCAGCAGTCCGCCCGACAACCGGCGGTGAAGACGCCGTCGCGCGCGCGCCCGGCGACGATGCGCGCCGTCTGACGGCGGGCGGAGGAGCCGGGCAACAGGCCCCTTGCTCAACCCCAGTGTCTTCAACTGAGCACTCCTGTCCGCGCCTGCGCCTCTGTTCGTTAGGGGCCTGTTCATCGGATGAAATAGATGGTGGTGAACAACGCGATCCACACGATGTCGACGAAATGCCAGTAGTAGGAGACGACGATCCCGGCGGTGGCCTGCGCGGGAGTGAACTTGCTCATCGCGGTGCGGGCCAGCAGGAAGATGAAGGCGACCAGGCCGCCGATGACGTGTAGCCCGTGGAACCCGGTGGCCAGGTAGAAGACGCTGCCGTAGGCGCTGGAGGGGATGGTGGTGCCGTGACTGGTCAGGTGGTAGTACTCGTAGGCCTGGCCTAGGACGAAGAACAGGCCCATCAGGAACGTGACCACATACCAGCGGCGCAGCCCGAACACGTCGCCACGCTCGGCGGCGAACACACCCATCTGGCAGGTGAACGACGACGCGATCAGCACCAGGGTGACCGGGACGGCCTGGTACAGATTCAGATGGGTCGGCGGTGGTGGCCAGTTGCCGCCGGCCTGGGCGCGCGCCGTGAAGTACATCGCGAACAGGCCAGCAAAGAACATCAGCTCGCTGGAAAGCCAGACTATGGTGCCGACACTGACCATGTTGGGCCGGTTCAGTGAATGCACGCGCGATGTGATCGCAGTACCTGAGGTCCCCACAGCGCTCGTCACATCCGCAAGTATGACGCTTTGTAGTTGTCGAACTCCACCCGGGTGGGAAATTGATTACCGGCGTCGTGCTCTCGTTTTCGGCAGCGCTTGGGGGGCACCTGGTCCTCGTGGGACCATCGGCGCGTGGATCTGGCATCTCAGGTGGCATCCCCGGGGGGCCCGCATGACCCCGCAGGGCCGGCGTCGTGGCCGCGGATTCTGGGGCGGTTGACGATGGGTCAGGACCTGGCCCGCGGCCAGGCCGCCTGGGCGATGGACCAGATCATGGCCGGTGCCGCCACGCCGGCCCAGATCGCTGCTTTTGGGGTGGCGATGACGATGAAGATCCCGACCGCGGCCGAGGTCACTGAGCTCGCCAACGTCATGCTCAGCCATGCGCGTCGGCTGCCGACCGACGTGATCGGCACCGACACCGTCGATGTCGTCGGCACCGGCGGCGATGGCGTCAGCACCGTCAACCTGTCCACCATGGCGGCAATCGTGGTGGCGGCCGCCGGCGTGCCGGTGGTCAAACACGGTAACCGGGCGGCGTCTTCGCTATCCGGCGGTGCCGACACCCTGGAGGCGCTCGGGGTACGCATCGACTTAGGCCCCGACCAGGTCGCGCGCAGTGTCGCCGAAGTCGGCATCGGATTCTGCTTCGCACCGCAGTTTCATCCCTCGTACCGCCACGCATCGGCGGTGCGCCGCGAGCTCGCGGTGCCCACGGTGTTCAATCTCCTTGGGCCGCTGACGAATCCAGGCCTGCCGCGCGCCGGGTTGATCGGGTGCGCGTTCGCTGGTCTGGCCGAGGTGATGGCCGGGGTGTTCGCTGCGCGCCGCTCCAGCGTTCTGGTGGTGCACGGCGACGACGGGCTTGACGAGTTGACCACCACCACGACGAGCACGATCTGGCGGGTGCAGGCCGGCACCGTGGACAAGCTGACGTTTGACCCGGCCGGGTTCGGGTTCGCGCGTGCCGAGTTGGACGAGTTGTTGGGCGGCGACGCGGCAACCAACGCGGCTGAGGCGCGTTCGGTGTTGGCCGGTGCCAAGGGTCCGGTCCGGGACGCCGTCGTGCTCAACGCCGCCGGTGCGATCGTCGCCCACGCCGGGCTATCCAGCCGCGCCGAATGGCTGCCGGCGTGGGAGGACGGGCTGGCGCGGGCCACTGCGGCGATCGACACCGGTGCCGCCGAGCAGCTGCTCGTGCGATGGGCGCGGTTCAGCCAGCAGGTCTGAGTCCCAGGCACTTGCGGCCTGGCGACGATGCGGGCCGCTCGGCGGGCCGAGGAGGAGCCGGGCAATCGGGCTTAAGGTTTGTTCGGCGGCTATCCGCGCCGAGCGCGCCGATGCCGCCCAGCTCGCCCACTGGCCCGCGGACCCCAGCGGTGAAGCCCAGCCCGCCGCGTCGGCAGCGTCGTTGCAGCCGGCGCGCACGATGCGCACCCCCGGCGCCGCCAGCCAGCGCGCGATGAGCGCGGTCTCCTCGACCAGCGCACCGCCGAGCGGGGCGGGCCGCGGCAGGATCGCCTGGGCGCCCGCGCAGATGGCGTCGACCACCGGCATCGGCGGCACACCACGGCCGGCGGCGCCAGCGGTGGCGAGTTGGCCGTGGCGGATGACGGCGAGCTGCCAGCCGCCACCGCCGTCCGGCGCGGCCGCCACCAGCTCGGGCAGCGCGGCCAGCGCGCGCAGGCGCTGACCGCGCCAGAGCGCCTCGATCGCGGCGGTGATGTGGTCACGCAGCCGGGCCGCACTCTCGTAGCGACGGCGCTCGGCGAGCGCGCTGACCTGCCGCACCGCCGCTGCCAGCGGGGTGTTGTCCAGCCCCTCGATCAAGGCGGCGGCGCGACTGGCCGCCGACGCGTATTGGGCGGCGGTCACATCGCGGGCGGCCGGGCATGCCGACACCGCGGGCTCCGCGCACATTGGGCCGTGCAGCGCCGACCGCGGCAGCCGCGTGGTGCAAGTCCGCACGCTCGTGAACCGCGCGAGCAGCGCCGCGGTGTCGGCGGCGTCGGCACGCGAACGAAACGGCCCGACGGCACGATCGTGTCGTGGGGCGCGCACCACCGACAGGCGCGGGAACGCTTCATCGGTGAGCACTACCCACCACCACCGGTGCGGGAACCTCGACCGGCGGTTGTACGGCGGGGCATGCGCGGCCAGCATCCGCAGTTCCCGGACCCCGGCTTCCAGCGCGTGGGCGCACTCGACATACTCGACCGTGCTGGCCAGCGTGACCATCTCCTTCATCCGGCCGCGCGAGTCTGCGCCGTTGAAGTACTGACTTACCCTGCGCCGCAAGTCTTTTGCGGTGCCGATGTAGAGCACCTCGGCCGATGGCCCGCGGAACAGGTAGACCCCTGGCCGATGTGGAAGGTGCTCGGCGAGCGCCCGCTTGCGGCGCTGAGCTGGCGTCACGTCCGGCAGATACGAACGCAGGTCGGCATAGGTGTGCACGCCCTGGTTGCCCACCCGCTCGATGAGTGCGTGGAGCACGTCGACGGTGGCGCGGGCGTCGTCGAGGGCGCGGTGGGTGGGCTGGGTGGCGACGGCAAAGAGCCGGGCCAGTGTGGCCAGCCGCACACTGGGTGCTTCCTCGCGGCTGAGCACCCGCCGGGCCAGCCGGACCGTGCACAGCACCTGCGGGCGCGGCCAGGTGACGCCGCACTGATCGGCGGCCGCCCGCAGGAATCCGACGTCGAACCTGGCGTTGTGGGCCACCAGCACCGAGCCGCGGGCGAACTCGGCGAACTCGAAAAACATCGGCAGCACGGCGGCGACGGTCGGAGCATCGCACACCATCGCCGCGGTGATGCCGGTCAGCTGCACGATCTGCGGCGGGATGCTGCGCTGTGGGTCGACCAGCGTGGCGAACTCACCCAGGACCGCGCCGCCGCATACTTTGACAGCCCCGATCTCGGTGATGGCGTCGGGGGGTGTTGCCGCGGCACCGGTCATCCGCCCGCCGGTGGTCTCCAGGTCGACCACGACGAAGGTGGTCTCGCGCAAGGACATTTCGGCGCCCGGGTCGACCTCGGCGAAGCTCAGCTGCGTCGCACCGATCGCGCCCATGCCGCGACGTTAGGCAACCGCACCGACAGCGAGCGGTTCCCACGCCGCGCGGCGAACGCCGCGATCGAACCTCGCCGCCGAAAGAGGAAACATGTCGGTGCCGGCGGTTAGCGTGCGGGCAGCCCGACCGAGACACCGAGAGGACCGAACCAGATGGCACAAACCAACAGACCCAGCAGGTCAGGGGGCGCAGCACAAGCCGGCACGGCGCCCGGGCCGACCGGATCGATGGTCATTGACTGCGACGACTGCGCGGTCTGCGGCCCAGGATGCCGCGACTGCGTCGTCAGCGTGTTGCTAGGCGTACCGGAGACTTTGCTGGACGACGAACGCGCAGCGCTCGAGGTGCTCGCCGATGCAGGGCTGGCCCCAAGGCTGCGTCTGGTGCCGATACGCCGGGATCGCCCCGGTGTGGCCTAGACGCGGCCACGCGAAATCTTGCTGATTTCTTAATGTTCGGGTGTTGGACAATACCTATACCGTTTCGTAACCTGTCTGAGACCTACTGCAGATTCGGCGGTCTCGTCGACGACTAAAAGGAAACATCGTCTTGGGGTTGGGGCACCGCGGTACGCATGGGACGGCGCGCGTGATCAAGCGATCTGTCGTCGGTGCGATAGCGGGCTTCACCCTCTCCTCCAGCGTTCTCGCCACAAATGCGCTGGCCGACCCGGCCGACGACGCTCTGGCAAAACTCAACGAGCTGTCCCGGCAAGCCGAGCAGACCACCGAGGCGATGAACAGCGCCCGACTCGACCTGAACGAAAAGCTGGCTGCCCAGCGGGCAGCCGACAAGAAACACGCTGACGACCAGGCCGCCTTGGATGCCGCGAAGTCGCGCTTGGCAATGTTCCAATCTGCCGTCAACAAATTTGCTGCCGCGATGTACGTGGGCGGTCGCACCGACGGCATGGCTGTCATCCTGACCGCGGGGTCACCGCAGCAGCTGATCGGTAAGCTGGCCGTCGAGCGGGTAATATCGACCCAAATGGCCGCGCAGATGGCGAGTTACCGGGCGGCCGGAGAGCAAGCCGCCAAGGCCGAGCAGGCGTCCGCCAAGTCCGCGGCTGACGCCAAGACAGCGGCCGGACAGGCCGCCGCGGTGCGCGCAAATCTGCAGTCCAAGCAGAGCAGGCTGCGTCTGCAGATCGCGGTCGTCAAGTCGCAGTACGAAGCGTTGACGCCGCAGCAGCGCACCGCGCTGGCCGGCCCGGAGCAGGCGCCACCCACGTTCGCCGCGGCCCCCGGCCCGCTGATGCTACCGCCTGGGCCGCCGGATGGCGGGACGCCCGGTGGGCCCCCGCCCGACGCGCTGCCCTTCCCGGCTCCCGGCAGCGGCGAAGGCGCCATCGCCGTACAAGCGGCATTGACCCAGGTCGGAGCACCCTACGCGTGGGGCGGCGCCGCACCCGGCGGGTTCGACTGTTCCGGTTTGGTGATGTGGGCATTCCAACAGGCCGGCATCGGGCTGCCGCACTCCAGCCAGGCGCTGGCCAACGGCGGACAGCCGGTCGCGCTGTCAGACCTGCAGCCCGGCGACGTGCTGACCTTCTACTCCGACGCGTCGCATGCCGGCATCTACATCGGTGACGGCTTGATGGTCCATTCCTCCACCTATGGTCAGCCGGTGCGGGTGGTACCGATGACCGCGGGCGGTCCGATCTACAACGCCCGCCGCTACTGAACGTCGCGCCAGCGGCCGGTGCTCACCGGCGCTGCTGGCGTGCGTGCTTGTCGCCGAGCTGCTCGTCGCCGCGGTCGTGCTGACCCGTCCGGCGCGCGATAGCAGACAGCCGGACGGCGCCGTGAGCGCCTCGGCAGCGCCGGTCGTCGTCGCCGCTGGCGGGCGAACCGTCCGGTTGCTCAGCCTCGGCGTCCCGGGCACCGACCGCCTAGTCGCCCGTATCGCGGCGAACATCCGCACAGCGGTCGACGAAGTCGAAGCCTTCTGGGGAGTCGACTGGCCACGCGAGATCGCGGTGGTGGCCACCGGCTCGGACCGACAGTTCCGCGCTCAGGCTGGTGGCGGCACCGCGTCGCAGTGGTCGGATATCGCGGCGGTGGCGGTCGCCGACCGCATCGATCCGGCCCACCGGGTCGCGCTTGGTCAGCGGATCGTGTTCGCGCCCGGAGCGGCCGCCATGAGCGAGACGGCGCTGCGAATAGTCTTGGCACACGAGCTTTTTCACTACGCGGCACGAGCAGACACCGCGCTGGAAGCGCCGCGCTGGCTCACCGAAGGTGTCGCCGATTTCGTCGCCCGACCACCGACACCGGTGCCGGCCGCCACTGCGCTGCCTGAGACGTTGCCGTCGGACACTGAGCTGGATGTGCCTGGGCCGCAGCGCTCGCTGGCCTATGACCGCGCATGGTGGTTCGCGCGCTTCGTCGCCGCAACCTATGGGACGGCGAAGTTGCGCGCGCTGTACCTGGCCGCGTGCGGTGTCGGGCATGCTGACTTGCCCACCGCCGTTCGTGACGTGCTCAGGACCGACACGGATGGCCTGGTGGCTGGCTGGCAGCAGTGGCTGACCGGTTAGCCTGGCGCAGTGAGCCGGGTCCTGCTGGTAACCAACGACTTTCCGCCTCGACCCGGTGGTATCCAGTCGTATCTGGGGGAGTTCGTCGCTCGGCTGGTCGGCACCGGGTCGCATGCGGTGACGGTGTATGCACCGCGGTGGAAGGGCGCCGCCGCCTTTGACTGCTCAGCCCGCGCGGCCGGCTATCAGGTGGTGCGCCATCCGGGCACGCTGATGCTGCCGGGCCCGACCGTCGACGCCCGGATGCGCCGGCTGATCGCCGGGCACGGCATCGACACTGTCTGGTTCGGTGCGGCCGCACCGCTGGCCTTGCTGGCGCGCCGTGCGCGACAGGCCGGGGCGACCCGGGTGCTGGCCAGCACCCATGGCCACGAAGTGGGCTGGTCGATGCTGCCGGTCGCGCGGTCGGTGCTGCGCCGCATCGGCGACGGCACCGACGTCGTGACCTTCGTCAGCCGCTACACGCGGGCCCGGTTCGCATCAGCGTTCGGGCCCGGGGCCGCGCTGGAATACCTGCCACCCGGGGTGGACACCGACCGGTTCCGGCCCGACCCCGCCAGTCGCGTCGAGCTGCGCGCCCGCTATCGACTGGGGCAACGACCGACGGTCGTGTGCTTGTCGCGGCTGGTGCCGCGCAAAGGCCAGGACGTGCTGATCCGTGCGTTGCCGTCGATCCGTCGGCGGGTCGACGGCGCCGCGTTAGTCGTCGTCGGGAGCGGCCCCTATCTGGCGGCGCTGCGCCGACTGGCCCAGCGTCACGGGGTGGCCGAACACGTGACGTTTACCGGGGGGGTGCCTGCCGCCGAGCTGCCCGCCCATTATGCGGTGGCCGATGTGTTCGCGATGCCGTGCCGCACGCGCGGCGCCGGGCTGGACGTCGAGGGGCTGGGCATCGTGTTCCTGGAGGCATCGGCCACCGGCGTGCCGGTAGTCGCCGGCTGCTCGGGTGGTGCGCCAGAAACTGTGTGGCACAACAAGACTGGGCTGGTGGTCGACGGCCGTTCGGTGGGTCAGGTCGTCGATGCGGTCACTGCGCTGCTGGTCGATCGCGACCGGGGCGCAGCCATGGGTGCCGCCGGGCGGGAATGGGTGACGGCCCACTGGCGCTGGGGCACGCTGGCGGCACGGCTGGCCGACCTGCTGCGCGGTTAGTCCGTCTGATACAGCGCCTCGATCTCGCTGGCGAACTTCTCCGCCACGACATTGCGCTTGACCTTCAGCGTCGGTGTGAGCTCTCCGGTGAGGACGGTGAAATCGACCGGCAGGATCCGGAACTTGCGGATCGCTTCGGCTTTCGAGACCGCCTGGTTAGCATCCTTGATCGCAAGGTCGATCGCCGCGACCAGATCAGGATCGTCAGCCAAGTCCTCCACCGACGCGGTCGCCTCCTTGCGGTGGTGCTGCTTCCACACGTCGAAGGCTTCGGGGTCGATTGCGATCAGCGCCGCGATGAACGGTTTGTTGTCGCCGACGGCCATGGCCTGGCTGATCAACGGGTGGGCGCGCAACTGGTCTTCCAGCACTGCGGGGGCGACGTTCTTGCCGCCTGCGGTGACTATGATCTCTTTCTTCCGGCCGACGATCGACAGGTAGCCGTCGTCGTCGATGCTGCCTAGGTCACCGGTGTGGAACCAGCCGCCGACGATCGCCTCGTCGGTCATCTTCTCGTTGCGCCAGTAGCCGGCGAATACCACGCCGCCGCGGACCAGCACCTCGCCGTCGTTGGAGATGGCCATGCTGTTGCCCGGCAACAACCTTCCGACGGTGCCGACTTTCAGTTCCCCGATCCGGTTGACGGTGATCGCAGCGAATGTCTCGGTGAGGCCATAACCCTCGTAGATCGACACGCCGACGCCCCGGTAGAAGTGGCTCAGCCGGACACCCAGCGGTGCGCCGCCGGAGATCGAGGTATGGCACTCACCACCGAGGGCGGCGCGCAGCTTGCCATATACCAGCCGATCGAACAGCGCGTGCCTGGCCCGCAACAGCACACCCGGCCCGCCGGTGTCCTGCGCCTTGCTCCACTCGATCGCGGTCTTGGCAGCAAGCTCGAAGATCCTCCCCTTGCCGGAGTCGCGCGCGTTCAGCTCGGCGGTGTTGTACACCTTCTCGAACACCCGTGGCACCGACACCACGATCGTCGGCTTGAACACCGCGAACTGCGCGATCAGGTTCTTGATGTCGCTGGTGTATCCGATGGTGACCTTGTTGGCGAACGCGGTCATCGACAGCGCGCGAGCATATACATGGGCCAGCGGCAGGAACACCAGCAGCCGTTCGCCCTTGCGCAACAGCGTCGGGATGCATGCGTACACGCCGCGCGTCTCGTACAGCATGTTCGAGTGGGTCAGCTGGCAGCCCTTCGGGCGGCCGGTGGTGCCGGAGGTGTAGATCAGCGTGGCCGGGTCACTGGCGCGCAGGCCGGCCAGCCGAGTGTCGAGCTCGGTTCGCGCGACCGACCTCCCGGCCTCGGCTAGCTTGTCTAGCGCCGTCGATCCCGACGACTCGATGCGAAAGATGCTGCGCAGGGCGGGCAACTCGTCGGTCAGTTCCTTGACCAGCTGTGCGTGCGCGTCTGTCTCGGTGAACACCAGCACCGCGCTCGAGTCCTCCAGCACCCAGCGCACCTGATCAGCCGACGAGGTTTCGTAAATCGGGACGGTGACAGCGCCGACGGAAAGGATCGCGTAGTCGAGGATCACCCACTCGTAACGGGTGGCCGAGAGGATTGCCACCCGGTCGCCGGCGTTCACGCCCTCGGCGATCAAACCCAGCGCGGCCGAGCGGATCTGCTCGGCGGCCTGCGCGCACGTCACATCGGTCCAGGTGCCGTCGACCAGTCGTCGGAAGATCACATGATCCGGGTCGTCCCGTTCATGGGCGTACACGCTACTGACGATGTTGTCGTGCGCCTCGACGGTGAACGGCGCCGGCATACTGTACTCACGCACGGTCTCGGCCTCCAGGTCTGGCTGGTCCGTCCAGCCTAGTCTCTGGTACGGGTCCGATGTGCCGAGCGCGGCGGATGTGCGAAGGTGATAGCCCGTGCACAGCATCCAAGTCGCCGACGAGACGTTTATCGCCGCCGACGCGGCGCGGGTCGGCGCGGCTATCGCCGACCCGGCCAGTTGGCGGCGGTGGTGGCCTGATCTGCGGCTGCAAGTTGTCGAGGATCGTGCCGAGAAGGGGATCAGGTGGGCGGTGACCGGCGCGCTGGCCGGCACCATGGAGATCTGGCTGGAGCCGACGCTCGACGGGGTGCTGCTGCACTACTTTCTGCACGCCGAGCCGTCCGGCGCGGCGGCCTGGCAGCTGGCCCGGATGAATCTCGCCAGAATGACCCACCGCCGCCGGGTCGCAGGCAAGAAAATGGCCTTCGAGGTTAAGGAGACAGTGGAGCGGTCGCGCCCGCTGGGGGTTTCTCCGGTGGCTTAACCACGCCCACGCCGGCAAGGTACCGTTTTTGCGGGAGCCAGAAGGGAAGCGACCAGGTGGCGGAGAAGACGGCGCAGACGATCTACATCGACGCGGATCCACGCACGGTAATTAAAGTGATCGCCGACATTGGTTCCTACCCCGAGTGGGTCTCGGAGTACACGGAGGCTGAGGTGCTGGAGGCCGACGCCGAGGGTTACCCGAAGGTGGCCCGGATGGTGCTGGACGCCACGGTCCTCAAAGACACCATGGTGCTGTGCTACGACTGGCCGGCAGACCGCGGCTCGGTCCACTGGTCGCTGGTGTCCAGCTCGCTGCTGAAGTCACTGGACGGCGCATATCGCTTGGTGCCCAAGGGGTCTGGTACCGACGTCACCTATGAGCTTACGGTCGACCTGGCTATCCCGATGATCGGGCTGCTCAAGCGCAAGGCAGAGCGCAGGTTGATCGACACCGCGTTGAAGGATCTAAAGAAACGAGTCGAGGCTGAGTGAGTCCGCAGCGCCCCGTCCTGGCCCGGATCAGTCTCTTCGTCGGCAAGGGCGGGGTAGGAAAGTCCACCCTGGCGGCCGCCACCGCGGTGCGTGACGCGCGCGCCGGTCAGCGTCTGCTGTTGGTGTCCACGGACCAGGCGCACTCGCTCGGTGACGTGCTGGGCGTCGAGGTCCCGCCAACCGGTCAGCGCGACCCGGTCCGAGTGCTCGCCGACGACGCCGATGTCGGGGGTGGCTTCCTCGACGCCCTGGCGCTGGACACCCTGGCGCTGTTGGAGGCGCGTTGGCGCGAGGTGGTCGGCGCGCTGGACCGGCGATTTCCCGACTCCGAGTTGGGCAGCATTGCGCCCGAAGAACTCTCGGCACTGCCCGGTGTTCAGGAAGTGCTCGGTCTGCACGAGGTCGGTGAGCTGGCCGCCACCGGGCAATGGGATCGCATCGTGGTCGACTGTGCCTCCACCGCCGACGCGTTGCGGATGCTGACTTTGCCCGCCGCCTTCGGGCTGTACGTTGAGCGTGCGTGGCCGCGGCACCATCGGCTGGCCGTCGCGGCCGACGAAGCCCGATCGGCCGCGGCGGTGGAATTGCTGGAGCGCATCAGCGCCAGCGTCGAGCGGCTTGGCGCCCTGCTGACCGACGGTGCGCTGGTCAGTGCTCACCTGGTGCTGACCGCAGAACGGGTAGTGGCGGCCGAGGCGGTGCGGACGCTGGGCTCGTTGGCGCTGATGGGCGTGCGCGTCGAAGAGCTGATCGTCAATCAGGTTCTGGTGCAAGACGATTCGTACGAGTACAACAATCTGCCCGACCACCCTGCCTTCGAATGGTATGCCGAACGCATCGGCGAGCAGCGCGCCGTGCTCGACCAACTCGCCTCCACCATCGGCGACGTGGCCCTGCTGGTGGCGCCACACCTGGCCGGCGAGCCGATCGGCCCCAAGGCGCTGGGCGAACTGCTCGACAGTGTCCGGCGCCGCGACGGATCGGCCCCGCCGGGGCCGTTGCGTCCTGTCGTGGATCTGGAGTCAGGCTCGGGGCTGGGATCGGTGTACCGATTGCGGCTAGAGTTGCCGCAACTCGATCCGGGCGCGCTGACCCTGGGCCGGGTCGATGACGACCTGATCATCGGTGCCGGTGGGATGCGGCGCCGGGTTCGGTTGGCGTCCGTACTGCGCCGCTGCACGGTGCTGGACGCGCATCTTCGTGGTAGTGAGCTGACAGTGCGATTTCGACCCGATCCGGAGGTGTGGCCGACGTGAGTGGCCTTCACCCGGACGTTGGTCCGGAGTTGCGGAAGCTTGCGCAGGCCATCCTGGACGGGATCGACCCTGCGGTGCGGTTAGCGGCGGCGCGGGCGTCGGCCGGCGGTGTCGGCACCGGTAAGTGTCAGCAGGTGTGGTGTCCGGTGTGTGCGCTGGCCGCGCTGGTGACCGGCGATCAGCACCCGTTGCTGACCGTGATCGCCGAACACAGCGTTGCTCTGCTGGTGGTGATCCGCGCGATCGTCGCCGACATCGACCGATTACCGACGCCACCTCCGGACGGCCCGTCCGGAGGTGGCGTCGCCGCCGAAACAACAACGGGCGATGGCACCGTGAAGAGCCGGTATCAGCCCATCCCGGTCACCGTCGAGGAGTGAGCCGCCTGCACGGCGACGATGCGGGCCGAGCGGGGGCACCTCCCGCTTGCGGGGAACGGCCGAGGAGAGCCGGGCAATGCGTCGCCCGCGCGGCAGGTGGTCGCGGCCACACCGGGTAGGTACAGTGGGCCAGGACGCCATCGGGTGCGGGCGAGAGGGCGGGTCAATGTGGTACTGGCTTTTCAAGTACATCTTCATGGGCCCGTTGCTCGCTATGCTCGGCAGGCCGAGAGTCGAAGGACTGGAATACGTCCAGCGTTCCGGGCCGGCCATCCTGGCCAGTAACCATCTGGCGGTGGCGGACAGTTTCTACCTGCCGCTGGTGGTGCGTCGCCGGATCACCTTCTTGGCCAAAGCGGAGTACTTCACCGGCACCGGGCTGAAGGGCTGGTTCATCCGGTGGTTCTACAGCACCACCGGGCAGGTGCCGATCGATCGCAGCGATACCGACACCGCGCAGGCCGCGCTGGAGACCGCCGAGCGGCTGCTTCGTCAGGGCAAGTTGCTGGGCATATACCCGGAGGGCACCCGCTCGCCGGACGGCCGGCTGTACAAGGGCAAGACCGGGCTGGCGCGGGTGGCATTGCACACCGGCGTCCCGGTGATTCCGGTAGCGATGATCGGCACCGATGTCGTCAACCCCCCCGGCAGCAAGGTGTGGCGATTCGGCCGGGTCACCGTTCGGTTCGGCAAGCCGATGGACTTCTCGCGTTTCGACGGGCTGGCCGGCAACCGTTTCATCGAGCGGGCAGTCACCGACGAGGTGATGTATGAGCTGATGCGGTTGTCCGGTCAAGAGTACGTCGACATCTACGCCACCGACATCAAGGACGGCGGCAATGGCGCCAGCTCGGCCAGCGACGTCGCCCGGATCCCGGAAACCGCGGCCGGCTAGCCCGGCGACGATGCGGGCCGGGTAGCGGTCTGAGGAGGAGCCGGGCAATCGAATCTAGCCCGGCGACGATGCGGGCCGGGTAGGCGCGAGCAGGAGCCGGGCAATCGGAAGGCAGCCGCGTCGTGTTGCCTGGCAAAGCGTTTCGACGATTGTCGCGCTGAATCTCGGCCAACCAGACGCCGCTGGCGCCTCGAGTCAGCTGACGGCAGACACCGGTGCGGGCTCGCGCGTGACCGACTCCTGCGGCACTGTGCGTGCTGTGACGGTGAGCCCGGCTGTAACGATGACGGCCAGCGCCCACCACACGTAGGACACTCCGGCGAGTTGACGCCACCACGCCGCACCCGCCTCATGGTGTTTGGGAAGCAGGTCGATCGGCGTCCACACCATCAGAGCTATTCCCCCGGCGCTCACCGCAGCCAGGGCCGCACTACGGCGTCGCCAGGCCAGCACGGCCGTCACCAGCACCGCCGGCAGCATCCACACCCAGTGGTGTGACCACGACACCGGCGAAACCACCAGCCCGAACAGGGCGACGCAGGTCACCGCGAGGGTCCACTCGCCAGTGCGCAGCACCCGCCGCACCGCCCAGACCGTCACCGCCAGCACCAGCAGGCACCCGGCGACCCACAGCAGGGAGCGTTCGTGCTCCCCGAGCCCCAGCCGGGCGAGCGCGCCGGCGACGTTCTGGTTGGTGTTCAACGTCGCGGCGCCGATCCGGTCGGTGTTGCGCACGGTGTCGGTCCAGTACTCCCACGAGTCGCGCCAGGCCAGCACGAAACCCGCGAGCGTCGCCGCCCCGAACGAGGCCACCGCCGTCAGCACCGCACGACCGTCGCGACGCAGCAGGAAATAAAGGAGAAACACCGCCGGGGTGAGTTTGAGCGCCATCCCCAGGCCGAGCATCAGCCCGCGCGGCCACGGGGTACGGCGCGGCACACAGTCGGCGATCACCAACGTCATCAGCACGACGTTGATCTGGCCGAACGCGAAGTTCGACTTGATCGGCTCCAGCCAGATCACCGCTGGCGCCACGATCGCCGCAGCCAGCCAGCACCGGCGCAACCACGCGGGTCCGGGCACCAGCCGCGAGGCGGTCCACACGTCGAGGCGCGTCAAGACGATCACCGTCGAGGCGATCAGCAGCACCAATGTTGTCAGCGTGATCGCGACGCTGGCGGCCGGCATCTGCAACCAGGCGAACGGGCAGAACGCGATGGCCGCCAGCGGGGGATAGGTGAACGGCAGGTTCAGCCCGATCGGTGTGTGGAACAGCGCGCCGTCCGTGTACAGCGGGTGGCCGTCCAACCAGGCCTGACTACCCATCCGGTAGATGTCCACATCGATGCGGTACGGCGTGCGCCCGAGCAGCCCCCAGGCGGCGTAACCCAACGCCGCGATGGCCAGCAGCCAGAGCAACGACCACGCCAAGACCTGCCAAATGGCTATCCGCCCACGTCGACTGCCCACGCCGGGCGACCGCCATTCACTCATATCGCTGATAGCCTATCGGTACCCTGCGGCGCGCCGAGCGGTGTGGTGGAACGCGGCGTGTGCAGGATGGGCGTACGTTTTTAACGTGCTCCGCTGGCTGCAGCATGACATCATCGACCGTGGCCGGCTGCCGTTGCTTTGCTGCCTGGTTGCGTTCATCCTGACTTTCTTCGTGACGCGCACCTTCGTGCGCTACATCCGGCATCGCGCCGAGAGTGGCCTGCCGCTCAAGTGGTGGCAGCCGCGGAATATCTACATCGGGTCGAAGCACATCCACCACGTAGTGGTCGGGGTGGTCCTGGTGATGATCTCCGGCGTGACGCTGGTGACGTTGTCCGTCGACGGGAAGCAACTCGAATTCACCACGGCCGCAATATTTTTCGGCATCGGAGCAGCGCTGGTGCTCGATGAGTACGCGTTGATCCTGCACCTGTCCGACGTCTACTGGGAAGAGGATGGCCGCACTTCGGTGGACGCGGTCTTCGCCGCCGTCGCGGTGGGCGGACTGCTGGTGCTGGGCCTCCACCCGCTGATGTTCTTCATCTCCCTCTGGCACGACACCCACTCGCTGGTGATGCATGCCGCCGTGATCCTGGGGTTGGTACTGACTTTGCCGCTGGCGGTGCTGGTTGTGCTCAAGGGCAAAGTGTGGACCGGGCTGATCGGCATGTTCTTCGTCCCGCTGCTGGTTATCGGTGCGATCCGGTTGTCGCGTCCGCAAGCCCCATGGGCCCGCTGGCGGTACATCAGCCGGCTGGACAAAATGCGGCGCGCTTTGGAGCGCGAACGGATGCTGCGCCGCCCGGTCGTGCGGGCCAAGCTGTGGCTGCAGTGCGCGATCGCCGGTACGCCGCGCCGTCCCGACCACCGAATGGTCGACGCCCAGCTAGACCGCGAAGTTCACGCCGCGCCACCGCCCGAGCGGACTGAGCGCGTCCTGGCCACCGACAGCGCTGGTTCGAGCTGATGGCCTAGGCTGCGGGCCGTGCGGTACTTCTACGACACCGAATTCATCGAGGACGGCCGCACCATCGAGCTGATCTCGATCGGGGTGGTCGCCGAGGATGCCCGCGAATATTACGCCGTGTCCACCGAATTCGATCCCGATCGGGCAGGGCCCTGGGTTCGCACCCATGTGCTGCCCAAGCTGCCGCCCCCGGCCTCGCAGCTGTGGCGCTCGCGTAGCCAGATCCGTGCCGATCTCGAGCAGTTCTTCGGTGTCGACGGCGCCGATCCGATCGAGCTGTGGGCCTGGGTGGGCGCCTACGACCATGTGGCCTTGTGTCAGTTGTGGGGGCCGATGATCGACCTACCACCGGCGATGCCCCGTTTCACTCGGGAACTGCGCCAGTTATGGGAGGACCGCGGCTGTCCCCCGATGCCCCCGCGGCCCAGCGACCTCCATGACGCGCTGGTCGATGCCCGGGATCAGCTGCGCCGGTTCCGGCTCATCACCGCCGAGGCCCGGTGACGATGCGGGCCGGGACGGCCCGCTGAGGAGGCGGGCCATCACATCCAGCCCGGTGACGATGCGTGGAGCTGCACCGTTCGCCGTGATCAGCCAGCGGCGGCACCCGGTTACGATGGACCGATGAACTGGACCGTCGACATCCCGATCGACCAGCTGCCGCCGCTGCCACCGCTGCCGCCAGATCTGCGGGCGCGGCTGGACGCCGCGTTGGCCAAACCGGCCGCTCAGCAACCCAGCTGGCCTGCTGACGAGGCCAAGGCGATGCGGACGGTCCTGGAGAGTGTGCCGCCGGTGACGGTGCCTTCCGAGATCGTGCGGTTGCAGGACATGCTGGCCAAGGTCGCGAACGGTGAGGCGTTTCTGCTGCAGGGCGGCGACTGCGCCGAGACATTCGTCGACAACACCGAACCCCACATCCGGGGCAATATCCGTACTCTGTTGCAGATGGCGGTGGTGCTGACCTACGGCGCCAGTTTGCCGGTAGTGAAGGTGGCCCGCATCGCCGGACAGTACGCCAAGCCTCGGTCTGCCGACATCGACGCGCTGGGCCTGCGCTCCTACCGCGGTGACATGATCAACGGTTTCACCCCAGAAGCGCGGGAGCACGACCCGTCGCGACTGGTGCGGGCCTACGCCAACGCCAGTGCGGCGATGAACCTGGTGCGGGCGCTGACGTCGTCGGGTCTGGCGTCGCTGCATCTGGTGCACGACTGGAACCGGGAATTCGTCCGGACTTCTCCGGCCGGCGCGCGTTATGAGGCGCTGGCCACCGAGATCGATCGTGGGCTGGCATTCATGAGCGCGTGCGGAGTGGCCGATCGCAACCTTCAGACCGCCGAAATCTACGCCAGCCATGAGGCTTTGGTGCTCGACTACGAGCGGGCCATGCTGCGGTTGTCCGACGAGCCCGACGGTGAACCGAAGCTGTACGACCTGTCGGCGCACTACGTGTGGGTCGGCGAGCGGACTCGGCAACTCGACGGCGCGCACGTCGCGTTCGCGGAGGTGATCGCCAACCCGATCGGCGTCAAGATGGGACCGACCATGACCCCGGAGCTGGCCGTGGAGTACGTCGAGCGGCTCGACCCGCACAACACACCCGGCCGGCTGACGTTGGTGAGCCGGCTGGGTAACAACAAGGTGCGCGATCTGCTGCCGCCCATCGTCGAGAAGGTCCAGGGCACGGGTCATAAGGTGATCTGGCAGTGCGACCCGATGCACGGCAACACCCACGAGTCGTCCACCGGCTACAAGACTCGGCATTTCGACCGCATTGTCGACGAGGTGCAAGGTTTCTTCGAGGTGCACCGAGCGCTGGGGACTCACCCGGGCGGTATCCACGTCGAGATCACCGGCGAGCACGTCACGGAATGCCTTGGTGGCGCGGAAGACATTTCGGACTCCGACCTGGCGGGCCGCTACGAGACAGCCTGTGACCCGCGGCTGAACACCCAACAGTCGCTGGAGTTGGCGTTCCTCGTCGCCGAAATGCTGCGCGACTAGCTTTGTGGTGCGCGGCCTACAGCAGTCCGCTCAGGTTGCTGCCGATGGTCCATGCCGCCGCTGCGACCAGCCCGGTGACCGCGAGCACGACCGCCACCCAAATCAGCACCATCCGTTGGGCGTGTTGTCGCGCCCAGATGAATTCGCTCATGTCGATGCCGGCGAATGTGCCTGATACCACGTGGTATTCGTGGCCGGCTGGCGCATCAGGTTCGCTCGGCCAGTCCTCGGGCCCGCGGGTCAACTGCCGGGTGGGGTGGCGTACCGGTGTTCGGGTGGCCGGCTGCGGTTTCCGACCGGTGCTCTGGTGGTCGGTGATGCGGCTGTGGTACAGCGCGGCTGACCGGTGCTGAGCGGAGTCGCGCGGCGCGGGTACCCGGAAACCCGGCAGAGCCAGCTCCTCGGTGATCGCATCCAGTTCGGCGCGCATCTCGATCGCGTCGGCGAACCGGTCGGCGGGGTCGCGGGCGGTCGCGCGCGCCACCAACGCGTCGAATTGCTCGGGAACACCGTCGATCACCGTGCTGGGCGCTGGCACGTCGGTATCCAGACGTTGGTAAGCGACCGCCAATGCCGAGTCGCCGGAAAACGGTGTGCGGTCGGTCAGCAGCTCGTAGACGAGTATCCCCACCGCGTACACGTCGCTGCGGGGACTCGCGTTGCCATCGCGGACCTGCTCAGGCGAGAGATACGCCGCGGTGCCGAGAATCACACTGGCGGACGTGATTCCGGCGGCCGCGACGGCGCGGACCAACCCGAAGTCGGCGATCTTCACCTCGCCGTCGTCGGAGATCAGCACGTTTTCGGGCTTAACGTCACGATGGACCAGGCCCGCCCGGTGCGCCGCAGCCAGCCCACCCAGCACCGGGCGAAGTACCGCCGCGACGGCGTGCGGTGGCATCGGGCCGCGTTCGATCAGCAGCTCGCGCAGCGTGCCGCCCTCGATCAGCTCCAGCACCAGGAAGGGGTGCTGGGCATCCAGGCCCTGGTCGTAGACCGCGACCAGGCCGGGGTCCTTCAGCCGGGCGACCGCGCGGGCCTCAAGCTGGAACCGGGCCAAGAATTGCTCGTCACCGGCGTAGCGCAAGTCCATTACCTTCAGCGCAACCGGGCGGTCCAGACGGACGTCGAGGCCCCGGTAGACCGTCGAGGTACCGCCGGTGGCGATCTTGGCCAGCACCCGGTAGCGACCGTCCAGCAATGCGTGGTGCAAGGGGTCTCCAGCCACGGGGCCATCGTAGGTTGCGCGGCGGTTTCGGCTCGGAATCGTGCACTCAACGCGTCGGCATCAGATCTACACTTGGCTCGGTGAGTAGTATTCCGGCCGGCGACGACGTTCTGGACCCCGATGAGCCCACCTATGACTTGCCCGGGGTGGCCAAATTGCTCGGCGTACCAGTCACCAAAGTGCACCATCAGCTGCGGGAGGGCCATCTGCTCGCGGTGCGGCGCGCCGGTGACGTGGTGGTGCCGCGGATCTTCTTCACCGAGTCCGGCGAGGTGGTCAAGAGCCTGCCCGGGCTGCTGACGATCCTGCACGACGGCGGCTACCGCGACACCGAGATCGTGCGCTGGCTATTCACCCCCGATCCGTCGCTGACCATCACCCGCGACGGGACGCGCGATGCCATCAGCAACGCCCGCCCGGTCGACGCGCTGCACGCCCACCAGGCTCGCGAAGTGGTGCGCCGGGCGCAGGCTATGGCCTGCTAGGGTTTTCGATCGTATCGCCGCAGGTCTCCGGCGCCCGGTATAGCGCATACCAGGCGACCAGCGCGCACGCGGTCGCCAGCGAAACATGAATCCACGAGTACATGCCGTGCGCTCCATCGGGTTTGAAGATCACCATGATCCAGGTGGAGAAGCCGGCGATGGCCGCGATCGCCGCCCGTGACTGGGCCAGCGCGGCCACCACCGCCAGCGGCCAGCTGTAGTACCACGGCAGCGCGGCGGGCGCGAACAGCACCACGATCAGCATCGACCACGCGATGCCGGTCAGCGCGTCCCGGTCGTCGTGGCGGAATCGCCACCACAGCAGCGGCAGCGACACGGCGATGATCGCGATCCCGGCTATCCGGGTGACGTGGAGCACGGCGTAGAAGTTGACCGGGAAGAACAATCCGCCGATCGCGTGGGTCAGGTTCGCCATCGCGGTTGGCACCGACAGCCAGTTGATGATCTTCACCGAACCTTCCAGCGCGGTCAGCCACCCAAGACCGACCCCGGCTACAGCGGACAACACCGCGAACACCGCGACGAAGATCAGCGCGGAGGTCGCGATGGCCGCTGCGAACGCCCGTACTGGCCGGTAGCCTCTTCGGTCGCGCAGGTGGTGCATCCAAACCCAGACCAGGAACGGCAGGGCGATTCCGGCGGTGGCTTTGACCGCGACGGCGACGGCGACCAGGGTGATGCCCGCGACATGGTGGCGGCCGAAGGTCAGCGCGATACCCGCGCTCATCAGGCCCACCATCAGCATCTCGTTGTGCACCCCGCCCATCAGATGGATGATCACCAACGGATTGAGTACGCAGATCCACAGCGCGGTCGGGCCGTCGGCGCCGAGGTGGCGGGCGATCCGGGGTGCGGCCCAGATCAGCAGCGCCAGTCCGGGCAGCATGCACAACCGCAGCAGCATGGTCCCGGCGATCACGTGATTGCCGCACAGTATCGTGACGAACTTCGCGACCAGGATGAACGCCGGACCGTACGGCGCGGTGGTGATAGTCCAGATCGGACTTACGTTGTCCAGCAACGTATTCGGATTATCGACCGGAGCGACCACGTACGGGTCGAAGCCGTCGCGTACTAGCGCACCCTGGGCTAGATACGAGTAGGTATCACGACTAAAGACAGGCACCGACAGCAGTAACGGTGCCAGCCAGAAGCCCGTGGTGGCCACCATGGTGTATTCGGTGGCTTGGCCGGCGATGACACGACGCCCCAGTCCCAGCCATGCGACCAGCATCAGCGCGACACCTGACCACAGCAGTATCGAGGAGACCACCAGCCCGTGGCCGAAGCGCAGCCAGGACAGGTGGATTGACTCCAGCAGGGGGTCGTGCGGCTTCGTGCTGCCCGCACCGAGTCCCCCCGCGGTGATCAGCACCGCGCCCACGCAGCCCAGCCGTGCCGGCCGGGCCTTCGGGGAAATGCTGAACTCGCGCAGCTGCGAAAAGTGTTGGGTCACAACGGCTGCCGAACGGCGCGTCGGAGCGGGCGTCGGCGTGGACATGCTGGTCAGGCAGATCGGTTCGCGGCCAGCCTGGCCAGTTCGGAGAGCCCCGCCTTGGCCGCGGCGTTGATGGGTGCGGCGTCCAGAGTGGCCAGCGCCCGTCGGGTGAGTATGTCGATATGGTCTTCCACCGCGGCCAGCGCGCCTACCGCCTCGATGGCGTCACACAATTTGCGCACTTGCTCATCAGTCAGTTCGGTGCCGACGGAGCTGCGTAACAGGTTGGCCGCCACCGGATCTGACTTCTCGGCCAACTTCAGCGCCTCGGCCACCAAGACGGTGCGCTTGCCGGAGCGCAAGTCGTCGCCGGACGGCTTTCCGGTCACCGCGGGATCCCCGAAGACCCCCAGCACATCGTCACGCAGCTGGAACGCCACACCAAGATCGTTACCGAACTGATGGAAAACGGCTTGAACGTCGGGTCGATCCGCGGCCGCGGCCACCCCCAACTGCAACGGCCGCGAGACCGTGTAGCAGGCGGTCTTGAAAGTGTTGACGGTCATCGCCGACGAGATGGACGGGGCGGCGCTGGCCTCGGCCACGATATCGAGATATTGCCCACCCAGCACCTCGGTGCGGATATCGGCCCACACCCGCCGCACCCGGCGGTGCGCGTCGGGCGGTAGATCCACACCGGCGACGATATCGTCGGCCCAGGCCAGCGCCAGGTCCCCGAGCAAGATTGCCGCCGATACCCCGAACCGCTCCGGAGAGCCCCGCCACCGCCGGACACGGTGCACGTCGGCGAACTTCATGTGGGTGGTCGGCCTACCGCGACGCGTCGCGGAGCCGTCGATCACGTCGTCGTGCACCAGCGCGCAGGCGTGCAGCAGCTCCAGCGCCGAAAACAACAGCAGCACTTGCGCGTCGGCATCCCGGGTCGTCACCGCGCGCCAACCCCAGTAGGCGAACATCGGCCGGAGTCGCTTGCCTCCGCTAAGCACAAACTCTTCCAGACCGGCGATCAGGCCGTCGTAGTCACGTCCCATGTAGGCGGCCTCGCCGCGGCGGTCGTGCAGGTACCCGCGCAACTGCTCGGTGATTCCGCCGGCCAACTCGGCGGTTGCCGGTGCTTCGACGCTCAGCGCGGCGCCCCTTTCCGCCATAGGTGGCCCTGAGATTGCGGGCCCACAGGTGCATCCAGCGTAGAGCGTAAGGCTGGGTGCACGTAATCTAGGTTGTCGCAGGTCAGGCGGCTCCCGTGCTGGGTCCGATTGCCCGCCTCCTCCTCGCGCCGCTCCACGGCGCGAATCGTCACCGGGCGGGGCCGCCGCACGGCCGGCATCGTCGCCGGGCCAGTTGCTTCGACAGGCTCACTATCTGGCACCTATGCTGTCGGGTGACGTGCGCCAGTTCGCCCGGCAGTAGCACGGTCTCGGTCGTCGAGAGCATTCGTGAGATCGGCAAAGAGCGGATGCCGTTTCCCGTCGATTTCGTCCCACCCAGACGGCGCGGCGGATACGGGGCTGCGGCGGTCGACCTGCCGCGCCCAGGGAAGGAGGTCGTCGGATGAAGAGGAGGCTTGTGACCCTCAACACCATTGCGCTCGAGCTGGTGCCGCCGAACGTGGAACGCGGTCGGGAGCAGGCAACCGAAGATGCTCGCAAAGTGCTGCAGCTCTCCGCGGAATCCGGCATCGACGGCCGGATCAGGCACGTGATGATTCCCGGGATGATCGCCGAGGAGGACGACCGGCCCGTCGAGATGAAGCCGAAGCTGGACGTGCTGGAGTTCTGGTCGCTCATCAAACCGGAGTTGCCCGGGGTGAACGGACTGTGCACCCAAGTCACCGCTTTCATGGATGCGCAGTCCTTGCGTCAGCGGCTCACCGATCTGGGCACTGCCGGCATGGAGGGCATCGTTTTCGTCGGTGTACCGCGCACCATGCAAGATGGTGAGGGCTCCGGCGTCGCGCCGACCGACGCCTTGTCGCTCTACCGCGAGCTGGTGGGTAACCGCGGCGTGATCCTGATCCCCACCCGGGACGGTGAACTGGGCCGGTTCAATTTCAAGTGCAATCAGGGTGCGAACTTCGCGCTGACCCAGCTGTTGTACTCCAACGCAATCGTGGGCTTCCTGACCGAGTTCGCGAAGAACACCGATCATCGGCCCGAGATCCTGCTGTCGTTCGGCTTCGTGCCGAAGATTGAGAACCGGGTGGGTCTGATCAATTGGCTGATCCAGGATCCGGGAAACGCTGCGGTAGCTGATGAGCAGGCGTTCGTCAAGACGTTGGCTAACAGCGACCCCGCGCGGAAGCGTCAGCTGATGGTCGACCTGTACAAGCGCGTGATAGATGGCGTCGCCGACCTCGGTTTTCCGCTGAGCATCCATTTCGAGGCGACATATGGCGTTTCGGCGGCGGCTTTCGAGACCTTGGCGGAGATGCTCGCCTACTGGTCGCCAGCCATGTCTTGAACCGCCACGGCAGGTCGTCTGAGGCCGACGATCCCGAGACTCAGCCGTGCGGCTGGTCTCCTGATCCGGTGAACCGTGGGGAGCGGTCGCGGCCGCGCCAGGCCAGCAGCGCCACCACTCCAGCGACCGCGACCGACGCGATGCCCAGCCACATCGCGGCGCCGGTGAAGGAGCGCGTACTGGGATCGGTGTAGCGCGCCTGCGCGCTCATCGTGCTCACTACGCCCGGTTTGAGCTTCCACTGGACCACCTCGGGGTCGACGCGATCACCATTGGTGGAGGTCACTGCTCCGGGGAAGGCGACGCTCAATTCGGCATCGGCGTCAGGGTCATTCAACGATGTCAGGTCCGCCCGGCCTTCCAGGATCACCAGATTGCCGGCTCTGCGTAGGGACAGATTCACTCCCTGTGCGTCGGAATTCATATTCGCCAGCTGCGGCAGCTCGGCGAAGGTCAAATCGGAAAACACCGCCTCCGACCCCACATAGCCGTCGCGGTCGTACTTCGACACGGCCACTTTCTGGCTGAACGCCAAGTTGTTCGGATCGAGTTGCGGGCCGGCATCTTTATTGTTGCGTGGTTTACCCGCGGCGATAATCTGCCCAGACACCAGGTCATCGGGAGAGACGGTGATCGACGCTTTGATCCGCACGCATCCGGCGGCGATGGGCACCAGCAACAGCAGCGTCGCGGCCGCCAGCAAGCGGCGGCGCCGGCGAGGGTTGAGCCCTCGGGCGACGAGCAGGGGCAACCTGGCGCGCATCAGGTCATCGTGCCAGACCCGGTAGGCCGGTGCGCCGCTGCCGGTCCCACATCACGGCAGGGGCGCAATCATCATTACCATTACCGACCGTTGAGCGCGTTACAGGGGCAGGTTGCGGCCCAGGATCGCGAACGCTCGGGGATCGCCGGCGAAGTGATAGCCGCGGATGATGTCCGTGAAGCCCAGCCGCCGGTACAACCGCCACGCGCGGTTCGCCTCGCCATTGATCTCCGGCGTCGAGAGCAGCACGTGTGTTTCGCCACGTCGTGCAAGCAGTCGCCGGGCCAATGCCTCGCCCAGGCCACGGCCTTGGGCCCGCGGGTGGATATGCAATTCGGTCAACTCAAAGTAGCTGGACATCAGTCGGGCGATCTCCGGGCCTGCAAAGCCGCCGCGTTGCAAGCCCAGCACAACCTGCTGCTGCCACCACTGATCGGGCGCCCCGCAATAGCCGTAGGCCACGCCAAGCAACGGTGCGCTATTCAATTCCACGGCGGACGGCACGTCGCCAGCACGGCTGTCGGCTTCCACGGCGGCCACAGCCTGCCAGCCGCGTCTGCCGGTGTGTTCCAGCCACATGGCAGCGCGCTGGTTCTCGGTGCCG
>DASPOT010000035.1:0-10569 GCA_035625875.1 Mycobacterium sp.
TCTCGGATTGGGAGGCGTGCGACCGGTTGGCGTTTGACTTGCGCTGGAAGGCCGCCGCTGGTTTGACGGTGGGCGCGGAGGCCTTTCATCCGACCGTGCTGGTCGGGATGCGCAACCGGTTGCGAAAGTCTGATCGGCCGCGGCGATTGTTTGATGATGTCAATACCAGCGCCCGGGCGGCGGGGTTGCTGCGGGGGCGTCGGCGGGTCATTGATTCCACCCCATCGTTTGATGCGGTGGCTACCCAGGACACGGTGATCCAGGTGCGCGCGGCGATCCGCAAAGTGCTAGCGGCCGCCGATCGGGCCGACCCGGCACTGGCCGGCGCGGTGCGCGCGGCGCTGACCCGCGATGATGACTACGCCACCCTGGGCAAACCGCCGTGCGACTGGGACGACCCGAAAGCCCGTGAGGCGCTGGTGGATGCGCTGGTCCGCGATGCCTACGCCGCGCTGGCGGTGCTCGACGGTCATGAGCTGGACGGGCCGCTGGCTCAGGCTGGCGAGCTTTTGGGGCGGGTGGCCGGTCAAGACGTCGCGGCCGGCCAGGACGGCGTTTTTCGCATCGCCTAACGGGTGGCCCGCGATCGGCTGATCTCCACGGTGGATGTCGAGGCCCGCCACGGGCATAAGTCACGGGCGCGGACCTTCGATGGGTACAAGAGTCACTTCAGTGTGGATCCCGACGAGGAGCTGATCACTAACGTGGCTGTGACGCCGGCCAACACCGCTGATCGCGACGTCATTGACCAGCTGGCATTGTCAAGTTGAGCAATCAGACCAGGATTTGAGGCGATGCGTTCTCGTGAACCCCCAGGTCATATGTGACGCATGAGGCTGATGTGATTGGCGACCCCGCCCACTTCGCTCAACTTGACAATGCCGTCAGTGGGCCGATCGCCCCGGTCGCGGCCGTGCAGAGCCACTCGCCGCACACCGGGTGGCCGGACCTCGCCAAGGCCGCGCTGGCCATCCGCGGCGGGGCGGTGGGGTGGCCGCCAACGGCGACCTCACGCTGCCGTCGGAGCGTGGATTGCTGCCGGGCAACGGATCCATGGTCGCGGGCTGCGGGCGGGGGCCGACGGGGTACCGCAGGTGGCCGGGAAGCCGGAGCCGACGCTGCTAACGGAAGCGTTGTCGCGCAGCGACTTTCAAGCGCCGCTGGTGATCGGCGACCGGCTCGACACCGACATCGCGGGCGCGAATGCCGCCAACCTGCCGAGCCTGCTGGTGCTTAGCGCTGTAAGCACCGCCCGAGACCTGCTTTGCGCCGCGGCCGGGCAGCGGCCCGCCTAGCCTGCACCAGTCGGCCGAGGCGCAGGACCGCCAGGGGAAATGACCGGCTGTGCAACACGTGCAGTGCCTCGACCAGCCCATCGGCGCCCTTTCGCGTGGTGGTTGCCCGACCGAACAACAACGAGAATGGCTCGGGCCCACGAATCGAGATGTGACCCGAGGCGCACCTGGAAGCGATACTTGCCCAGCGACCTGCACTCACGGCGGCCTATGGCTTATGCGGATAGCCTGCGCGAGACAGACATCTCACGAAGTTAAAAGTCAAGCCGCGCGCGGGAGAGGAGGTTGAAATGCCCGGTGTTCGTCGTAGAGCTGGCCGGTTTGAAGGCAGTGGTGGAGGATCGCAGAACAACCGCGAACTAATCGAATCACCCGATGACCCCAAACACCGCGAACAGGCCCAAGCGATTTGAAAAGATTCAGCCAACGCTTCGGCGGATCCAAGGAAACCACGGACAAGCATGAGGTTGTTGCAGGTCAACCCCAGTCGACGCGCCCGTGACCGTACGACAATCGCGTTGGTGCCAGCCAAAGGCGAGCTAGGGTTCGAGATGAACCACCTGCTCTCGTACGACGACGACAGCCTGATCGAGGAGATTCGGCGAGTTGCGGCCTTGGCCCCCGGCACTCGCTTAATGCGAAACGCCTTCGACAGGCTCTCACGCGCCGCCTCGAGCATAATCGTCAGGCGGTTCGGCGGCTGGCAATCAGCGCTCGATCGTGCTGGCCTCGCCGGTCGGTACAGCGGCGCGTCTGTTACCGGCAAGATGCGTAGGCAGCAGGGTCGGACACTGACAGTTGACGAGATTGTCGTGGAGCTACAAAGACTCGCCGCCGACAAGGGGCAGCCGACCATCACGATGCACGACCTCAGGAGTTCCGATTTGCTGTCGGAGCGGGTCGTCATTAATCGATTTGGGACTTGGAGGGCTGCGCTCGAGGCGGCCGGCTTGCAGCTTTCGAGCCGCGGCAGGCGATGGACTGATGAGGACTACTTCGAAAACCTGCTTACCGTCTGGACCCACTGCGGGCGGGCGCCGAGGTATGGAGAGATGGACAAACCGCCATCGCGAATCAGCAGTGGCGCGTATGAAAGCAAGTTCGGCAGCTGGGGCCGTGCCAAGCAACCTACGGTGGAAGGTACTAACACGCGACCGCTTCAGGGCGACCGGGCGTTCACCTCTGGTTGCGGGCAATCCGCGATCTCAACTCCGCGATGAATCTCGCCCGCTGGGGTGAAACCCAGCACGATCCATCCCTCGATCCTCGGGCCCCCAAGCATTGGGGCCGGGCCAGCAATGCCCGCCGACGGGATGGCGCTGACCGGCACCCCACGCGTGCCGGGTGAAACCAGCCCGGTTGACGCGGGAGCCGACGTTCACACCGCACCAGCGGCCTGAACCGACGACGGCCGAGAAGGGCGGTGCCGACCACTCGACCTGAGTTGTTCGACACGCTTTAGGGTAGTGGCCGTGACCCACTATGACGTCGTCGTCCTCGGAGCCGGCCCCGGCGGCTATGTCGCGGCCATTCGCGCCGCCCAGCTCGGACTGAACACCGCAGTCGTCGAACACAAGTACTGGGGCGGGGTCTGCCTCAACGTCGGCTGCATCCCGTCCAAGGCGTTACTACGTAACGCCGAACTCGTCCACATCTTCACCAAGGACGCCAAGACATTCGGTATCAGCGGCGAGGCGACCTTCGATTACGGCATCGCCTACGACCGCAGCCGCAAGGTCGCCGAGGGCCGCGTCGCCGGTGTGCACTTCCTGATGAAGAAGAACAAGATCACCGAGATCCACGGGTACGGCCGCTTCATCGACCCCAACACACTGTCGGTGGAACTCAACGACGGCGGCACCGACACCGTCACCTTCGACAACGCCATCATCGCCACCGGCAGCAGCACCCGGTTGGTTCCGGGCACGTCGGTGTCGGAGAACGTTGTCACCTACGAAGAGCTGATCCTGTCCCGCGAACTGCCAGGGTCGATCATCATCGCCGGTGCCGGCGCCATCGGCATGGAGTTCGGCTACGTGCTGAAGAACTACGGCGTTGACGTGACCATCGTCGAGTTCCTGCCGCGGGCACTGCCCAACGAGGACGCCGAGGTGTCCAAGGAGATCGAAAAGCAGTTCAAGAAGCTGGGTGTCAAGATCCTCACCTCGACCAAAGTGGAGGGTATGAGCGACAACGGTTCTGCGGTCACCGTGACCGTCAGCAAGAATGGCCAGTCCGAGGAGCTAAAGGCCGAAAAAGTGTTGCAGGCCATCGGGTTTGCGCCCAACGTGGAGGGCTACGGACTCGACAAGGCCGGGGTTACGCTGACCGACGGCGGGGCCATCGGTATCGACGACTACATGCGCAGCAACGTGGCGCATATCTACGCCATCGGCGACGTCACCGGCAAGGCAATGCTGGCCCACGTCGCCGAGGCCCAGGGTGTGGTGGCGGCCGAAACCATCGCCGGCGCAGAGACTTTGGCGCTCGGTGACTACCGCATGTTGCCGCGTGCGACGTTCTGCCAGCCGCAGGTCGCCAGTTTCGGGCTCACCGAGCAGCAGGCACGCGACGAGGGTTACGACATCAAGGTCGCCAAGTTCCCGTTCACCGCCAATGCCAAGGCGCACGGGGTGGGTGACCCGAGCGGTTTCGTCAAGCTGGTCGCCGACTCCACGCACGGCGAGCTGCTGGGCGGGCACCTGATCGGCCACGACGTGTCCGAACTGCTGCCGGAGCTCACGGTGGCGCAGAAGTGGGACCTGACGGCAAGCGAGCTGGCGCGCAACGTGCACACCCACCCGACGCTCTCGGAGGCACTGCAGGAGTGCTTCCACGGTCTGCTCGGGCACATGATCAACTTCTAATGCAGCTTGGCAGCAGGTCGAATCGCAGCGAGACGATTATCGGTGTCGTTGCCGGGATCGTCATCGGCTACATCCTGTGGCTGCTGGCCATTTCGATCGGAGATGCCATCACGGCGGTGAACACGTGGAGCCTGATCATGTTGGTCCTGTCGGCTGTGCTGGCAATCTGTGCCGTGGTGTGGGGCTGGCGGGTGCGCCGGCAGCGCAACTATCCGTGGGCGGCCTTCGCGTTTACTCTGCCGATCCTTCCCGTGGTTCTTACGTTGGGCGTGCTGACCGACACCTACCTGTGACCGCTCAGGTGGTCCAGCGGAATGTCGAGAGCGGACATCGTCGCGGCCGGTAGCCAGACTCAGGCCGAGACACCATCACCGCCGTGACTGTCGGCATGGCACAAGAACTAGGGGGCCACCGGATTCGGTGGTGGCGCCGCCGGGGCCACCATGGGGACGCAGCGCACGAACCCGCGTGGACCAAAAACCGCATCAATGAACCAAGTTTGAGGCAAACGCCCCATGCGAACGCAGACCGGACCGTTAGAGCATCTGCACGGCACTAATAGGAGCAACGGTGGAGTGGCTGCTCCTAGTTGTCAGAGCGGCCCGACGGGGCCGCACTCATACCGAAAAGGAGCATTTTATGACCAAACACACCGCCGGGCCGACCAGTTCCGCGGCCCCTCGCGTGTCGACCGCCACGTTCATGGGACCGGTTTGACCGGGGTTTTGCCAGGTTCATGGGACCACCCGATTGCCACTGATGGGACCACTCGGCGTGTCGTGGCGGGTGCTCGCGTGGTTGCCGGTTTCGGATCGATCCATGTCGAACGATGTGGAGGTCCGGTGTGGCGTTTCGGGAGGTTGATGTGATCGAGGTGCGGGAGGTCCTGCGTGCCTGGCTGGCGGGAAAGGGTCAGCGCAGCGTGGCCCGGCAGGCCGGGGTGGACCGCAAGACCGTGGTCCGTTATGTGGAGGCGGCGGTCGCGGCGGGTCTGGCCCGTGACGGCGGCGAGGAGCAGCTGACCGACGAGCTAATCGGGCAGGTAATCGCCGCGGTGCGCCCGGACCGCCTCAACGGTCACGGCGCGGCGTGGGAATCCCTTGAGCAGCAACATGATCGGATTGTCAAGTGGGTGGGTGGCGGGTTGACGGTGGTGAAGATCGCTGATCTGCTCGCGCGGGAGGGCGTGGTGGTGCCGGCTCGTACGCTGCACCGGTACTGCTGCGAGCGCACCGACTATCGGGGCCGCAGCCGTGGTGGGACGGTGCCGGTGGCAGACGGCGAGCCCGGGGTGGAGTGTCAGATCGACTTCGCCCGGATGGGCATGATCTTCGACTCGGAGACCGGGCGGCGGCGGGTGGTGCACGCGTTGATTTTCACCGCGGTGTTCTCGCGGCACATGTTCGTGTGGTTGACGTTTTCCCAGACGTTGGAGGCGATCGTCGCCGGCTGTGAGGCGGCGTGGCGGTTCTTCGGCGTCTTCCGTGTGCTCATCCCGGATAATATGAAACCGATTGTGGCCCAAGCAGATGCCACCAACCCGCGGTTCACGGTGGGCTGGCTGGAGTACGCGCAAGCCCGCGGCTTTGTCACCGACCCGACCCGGGTCGCGTCCCCTCAGGACCGACGCGCAGCTGCGGGCGGAGAACTGGTGTGCGCACAAGGCCGGGCTGCGCATCCACGGCACCACCTGCGCGCAACCGGCGGTGGTGTTCGCCGAACACGAGGCGCCGCGGCTTTTGCCCGCGCCCCAACGGGCCTACCGGGTGCCGATCTATGTCGAGGTCACAGTCCACCGCGACTACCATGTCCAGGTGGATCGGGCCCTCTACTCCGCTCCGGAAAATCTTCTTGGGCAACGGGTTTCCGCTCGCGCCGATGAGGAGCTGGTGAAGCTGTTTTACCACGGGCAGCTGGTCAAGACCCACCCGCGCCAAGCCCCGGGGCAGCGATCCACCGACGCGGCCGACCTGCCCGCGGAAAAGACCGCCTACGCCCTGCGCGACCTGGCCCGGCTGGTGGCCACCGCCGCCGCACACGGCCCCAACGTGGGCATCTACGCCGAGCGCCTCCTCGACCACCACCTACCCTGGACCAAGATGCGGCAGGTCTACCGGCTGCTTTCCCTGGTCAAACGCTACGGCGCCGGGCCGGTGGACACCGCGTGCGGGCGGGCGCTGGACCTCGACGTGGTCTCGGTGGCCAAGATCGCCGCCATGCTGGAGAAAGCCACCGAGAACACCGCGACCCCACCGCCGCGAGCCGCCAGCGGGTTGGCGCCGGCGCGGTTTTCCCGCGATGCCGCCGAGTACCGGGCCAAGCCGGCCAGGCCGGATTGGATGACGGTCATTGACGGCGGCGCAGCAGCAGCACCCCAGCAGGAGCAGCTGTGGTGACGAAAACTAGTGTTCAAGACCCGATCTCAGGAGACCTCAAACGCGTGCTGCGCCAGCTCAAACTCGGGCCCATGCTCGACACCCTGCCCGAGCGGCTCATCTTGGCCAAACAACAGCACCTGTCGCACGTGGCGTTTCTTGAGCTTGTCCTCGCCGACGAGGCCACTCGCCGCGACACCACGTCGGCGGCCCGGCGCGCCCGCGCCGCGGGGCTGGACCCCGGGATGCGCCTCGACACCTGGGACGACACAGTCGCTGTGCGCTACGACCGCACCCTATGGGCCGAGCTGACCAGCCTGCGGTTCCTCGACGGACCCCACGGGGCTTGTGTCCTGGGGCCCGTCGGGGTGGGCAAAACCCACCTGGCCATGGCCCTCGGCCATATCGCCATCCGCCGCAGGGTTCCCACCTTGATGCTGCGCGCTGATGCAATGTTTAAGCGGCTCAAAGCATCCCGGCTCGACAACAGCACCCAAGCCGAGATGCGCCGCCTCGCGCAAGTGCGCTTGCTTTTGATCGACGACTTCGCCCTGCAGCCGATGGACGCCACCGAGACCGCCGACTTCTACGAGCTGGTGGTCGCCCGCCACCACAACGCCTCCACCGTGCTCACCTCCAACCGAGAGCCCAGTGAGTGGCTGACCATGATGAGCGACCCGCTGCTCGCCCAATCCCTGTTGACTGAACTGCGACACGCGTTTATGCAGGTTGACGGCCTATTGCCGGATTGTTCGGTTATGGTCATCGGCTGTGAGCGATGACGAGGAGTCTCGGGATCTGGCGGGGTTGGCGGTTCCGCTGGCGGGGGCGCTGCAGCCGACCGGTGATCCCTGGTTACCGTTCCGGTTGGTGGACCCGGCCGGGATGTCGGTGGAGGCGGTGGCGACCTACTTCCGGGATCTGCAGGCGGCCGGCCGATCGGATGCGACGATCCGCTCATACGGGCTGGATCTGCTGCGGTGGTTTCGGTTCCTGTGGGCGAT
This sequence comes from Mycobacterium sp., assembly GCA_035625875.1. GTDB lineage: Bacteria > Actinomycetota > Actinomycetes > Mycobacteriales > Mycobacteriaceae > Mycobacterium. Next base: position 7,542 of record DASPOT010000035.1, read on the forward strand.
CGGTGTTCCCTGGGAGCGGGCGACGCGGACAGAGGCGCGGGACTTTTCTCGGTGGATGCTGGTGGCGGGCAAGCCATCTCGGCCGCACTGGCGCCACCCAACCCGTCCGGCCGCGCATCCGTCGGAGACTCGTGCTTACGCGCCCACGGTAAGGGCGCACAGCGAAACCGTGTTGCGCTCTTTCTACGAGTTTCAACTTTCGGTTGGCCGAGGACCGATCATGAATCCGTTTCCGCTAGATCGCTCGCGGCGCGGTGGTCGCGCGCACGCGCATCACAATCCCATGGAGCCTTATCCCAGACAGCGCAGCGGTCTGTATCGACCGCAGGCGCCGTCGCGGATTCCTCGTTCGATCAGCGACGATGAGTTCAACGAGATCTTCGCCAGGCTGCCTTCGCATCGAGACCGGGCGCTGGTCGCGTTCTACGTCTCCACCGGCTGCCGTGCCTCGGAGCTGCTGTCAGCGACGCAGGGTGGAGTGGATCCCGGTCGGCATCTGATCACGGTGGTGCGCAAGGGAACCCGAGCGCCGCAGGAGTTGCCCGCATCGACGGACGCGTTCGTATGGCTGCGGTTGTATCAGCTGCAGATGGAGGGTGTCATTCCGAAGGGCCGGCGCGAGCCGTTGTGGTGGACACTGCGTATGCCGGTGCGGCCGTTGACCTATCACGCCGCGCACCGAATGTTCGAGCGAGCGGTAGCACGAGCGGGCCGGACCGCAACATTGCATGCGTTGCGGCACACCGCGGCCTATCGCATGGCCGAAGATCCGGCACTGCCGCTGACCGACGTGCAGTACGTCCTCGGGCATGCCTTGCTGAGCACCACGCAGATCTATCTGACACCCCGCAAGGAGGAGGTGATCCGCCGGATTTTGGCCCACCACGCCGACCAGACCCGACAGGTGTCGAAACGAGCTGCCCCACCGGCAGCGCCTGGCTATCGCGCCGACTCCCTGGCGGTGTTGTTTGGATCCGAGGCGAGATGACCGCGGCCGTCGATACCCGCGTCCCGCGCGCGGTGCGTCCCGACTTGCGCGGGGCGGCGCTGCAGCGGTTTCCCGCTCGGCCATCCGAGTTGTCCTGGCCGGCCACTGATTGGCGTCGCGACACAGTCCTGAATCGTCTGATGTCGGCGCCGTTCGTCGCGGATAAGCCCAACACCCAACAGATCAGGGTCGCGGGAATCCGGCTGCTACTGGAGTGGTTGGGCGAGCATCCTGGCAGCTCCTGGCAACAACGATGGGCGGCCAGCGGAGCCGAACCGGCCGGCGCGGCCTGGCGTGAACTGATCGAGGCGTGGCTGCGCACGCACGGTGGATGGGCACGCTGGCGGCGGGATGCGATGTCGAGCGCGTTGATCGTGGCTGTCAGCGCCGACCTGATCCGTCCCTCGATGAGGTGGTTGGTGTCGGACACAACTGGTCACGGCGCGTTGGTGCGTGCCATGTCCCAGTGGCGTGACGGCGCGGGGTTCGCGCGGTTGCGTGAGGTCTGCGCGAACGATCCAGGCATCGCGGAGAATGCTGCGAGAAAAATCGCATACCGCAGCGCCGAGATCCTCGCCGCCAAGGGCGGCGCCCTGGCCGACATCACGATCGGCGATGTCCTGCAACTACTTCACACTGAACGCGACGTCCAACGCGCGCCGGGCCACGGCACTTCCGGCTTCTACCGAGCCCTGCACACGATGGGCATCTTCGGTGACCGCGCACCGGCGACGCTGGCCCAGGTGCGCAGGATGGGGCAGCGCACACCCGAAGAGCTGATCGACCGCTATCAACTGGTCTGCCGTCCGGTGCGAGATCTGCTGGTCGACTACCTACGGGAGCGTCAACCCGCCTTGGACTATCACAGTCTGGAAGCGCTCTCCTACAGCCTGGGCAAGCTGTTCTGGTCGGACATCGAGCGCCACCACCCCGGCATCGCAAGCCTGCACCTGCCCGTCGAGGTCGCCGACGCGTGGAAGCAGCGTCTGCGCTCGAAAACCACGATTGTCCGTGACACCGCCGGCCACACCACAACAATCGAGGCCCCACGAATCAACTACCGCCATTGCCTCACCCCGGTGCGGGCGTTCTACCTCGACCTGGCCCAGTGGGCACTTGCAGACCCGGCACGGTGGGGACCATGGGTTGCCCCGTGCCCGGTTGGCGAAGATGAAACCGATTACCGCAAGCAAAGACTCGTCCGCAAATCGCGCATGGACACTCGCACCCGCGAACGGCTGCCAGTCCTGCCGGTACTGCGGGCCACCGTCGACCGCCGGCGACGCGAAGCCGAAGCCTTGCTAAGGGCCGCCGAATCAGTCCCCCCAGGTGAAACATTCACCGCCGCAGGACAAACGCTTCGCCGCGCGATAGTTCGATACCCATCCAGCGACAGAGTCTGGGCCGAGGATCCAGCCACCGGGCGTCGATTCGATTTGACCCTGCAAGAAGAACACGCCTTCTGGGCCTACACCACCGTCGAGATTCTCTCAGCGACCGGTGTGCGCTTCGAGGAGCTCCTCGAACTGTCGCATCACAGCCTGATCCAATACCGACTTCCCACCACTGGGGAGGTGGTGCCGCTGCTGCAGATCGTCCCCTCGAAGACCGACCAGGAGAGACTCCTGGTCGTCTCCCCGGAGCTCGCCGACGTGCTGTCGGCCCTGATCCGCCGCATCCGGCAGCCCAACGGGGCGGTGCCGCTCGTGCGCAGCTTCGACCGATACGAGCGCACCTGGCGCGAACCCGAACCGCTGCTGTTCCAACGGCCGCTTCGCGGCGAGCACCAAGCGATCGCCCCCGACCGCATCCGACACATGCTTAATGCGGCCCTGCAGCACACCGGGCTGACCGATCCAACCACCGGCCAGCCACTGCACTTCACGCCGCACGACTTCCGACGGATCTTCATCACCGACGCCGTCCTCAACGGGCTACCGCCGCACATCGCCCAAGTAATCGCCGGCCACCGCGACATCAACGTCACCATGGGCTACAAGGCCGTCTACCCCGACGAGGCGATCCAAGCCCACTTGGCCT
>DASPOT010000036.1:0-13849 GCA_035625875.1 Mycobacterium sp.
TCGGCCCCGTCGTCATCTGATCAGCGCATCGCAGTGGCGAACCGAGATGCGCGAGCGTTTCGCGGTCTGGCACGAAATCACAGCCGCTGCAGCGGCATGAAAGACACCGTCAGTCAGTAAGTTCCGCAACCTAATCCACTCACATCTACTGCACCACAACTATTCTCAAATAACTTGACGATGCCCAAGGGACAGACACAGCTATGGCCCTGAATGTCAACCCGCCTTAGCTGGTGCAGGCGGCCAACGACTACGCCGAGGTCGGCGCGGGCCGCGTTCGGCTACTATCTCGCCAAGTCATCCGGCAGCGGTGAAATCGCGATCATCTGCCCTCCGAGGTCCAAGCGCTCGATTCCACCGGATTGCCAGCTGCCAAAAAAGGCGCGCGGCAGCACGCCGCACCCGATAGATAATCACTATTGGATTATTTGAGCCCCGAGGAGACACCACAGTGAGCGACTTGAACGTCAATCCCGCCGACCTACACCAGGCCGCCGGCGATTGCGCGGAACTGGCGGCGCGGGCAGCGCCGATCAGCCCGCAAGCTGTTGACCAGGTCAACCGCGTCATCGCCACGCATGGGCCGACGGGGTATCCGGTGGCGGTCGGCATCGTGGCGGGCCTGGTGTCGCGTGAAGCTCGGGTCACCGGCAAGGCAGCGGATTTCACCGCATACTCCCAGCGGTTCACCGTGCACGCCGCCACCTATCGCGGCGTCGACGCCAAGGAGGCGCGACGCTACGACACCGGCCGCGTGCGGCCGGTGTAGGGAAAGGCTCAGCAGCGCTTATGAGGGCATCCGGTCTGGATCTGCAACCCGACGGCCTGGACAGGGTCGCGGAGTTTGTTCGCGCAGCAGGTGAGGTGCTGGCCACCGGTCTGGGCGTCGACGTCGAAGCGTGCGGCGGTGACGAGGTTTCCAAGGCGATCATGGACAACCTCAACGCGCGCCGGCGCTGGCTGATCGGCCACGTGAAGGCCGGGCACGGTCAGGCGCTGGCCGCGGCCGACACGGTCGCCGGTAATGCGGTCGCCTACAGGACCGAGGACGCTGATGCTGCGGCCCGCTACGGCGGCGCTGGGGGCGCAGGGCTGGGCGGCGGGGCGCCCGGCGCCGCCGCGGCGGGGCCGATGGCGCCGGCGGGACCGCCTGCGGTAGGGGCGATCCCCGATATCTCTGGCCGCGACGGCGAGGAACTGGCCCTGGCTTTGGAATCCGGAGCTGGTCCCGGCCCGGCGACGGCGGCGGCCGCGCGGCTGTCGGACCTGGCGGCGCAGGCCGCACACACCTCGACGCAGCTGCTGGCCGCGCAGGGGCAGCTGGCCGCGTCGGGGCAGTCGCAGGTGCATGCCCCGCTGACGGCGCGGCACGGCCGCCGCGGCGCTGCCGGGAGTTTGCTGTTGAGCGGTTGCCGTACACGAACCGGACCTCTAGCCCCTCGGGGTGGTGGGTGTACCAGCACCACCTGCAGGGCGTGGGCCGCCTGCGGGGCCTGGACCGGGCGGCGTTTGCCATGCTGGAGAGTCCGATAGCGGACAGCCCGAGGGCCGAGACACACTGGGCGGCTAGAAATTCAGCCCGGAGAACATGACCCGGCCGGGATCGTACTTCTGGCATACGGCGGTCAGCCGGGATAGATTCGCGCCGAAGTAGCGCGACGGCGGCTGGTTTGCCTCCAGATAGTTCACATAGCCGCCGACCGAATACGGTTGCACCGCTTGGTGTGCCGTGTTGAGCCAGTTGGTCGCGGCCGACGGGGAACCGGATGTTTCGACGTACCACTGCACCAGCGCGGACTGCCGACGCCACGGAAAGGCTGTCGCCCCCGGCGCCACACTGGCGAGCGCGCCGTCAAGCGCATGCATGATCGCCAACATACGACCGGCTCCACGCGGAAAGGCGTCGACCGCCGAGGCGATCCCCTGAGCGGCGGCCGGAGTGATCGTCGGAAAAACATCGGAACCGCCGACATAGCCGAGCGGCGACGGGGTGAGGTTCCCGACGGCCAGATACCTCACCAGGTCCAAATAGTTGAATGTGTGGTTCTCGGTCCCGGTCGGTTGCATCCCCACGGTTGAAATGATGGCGCTCGCCACGCTGTTACCCGACCCGGCCGGGCAGGTCGCCATGATGCGACACTGCGTACCCAGCGCGTCGGTAGTGCTGTCCGCCAGTGCCCAGCTGCTTCGGTCGGCGGTGCGCAGCCAATTCTGCCAACCGACGAGGACCTGCGCGAACGACTGCGGCGGGAAATTGAGGTTCACGACGTCGAGGTCCTTGGTGGGGAAGGTGGCAAAGGTCAGCGAGGTTGTCACACCGAAGTTCCCGCCACCGCCGCCGCGTAGCGCCCAGAACAGGTCGGGGTTGTTGGTGGCAGACGCGGTGACCGCCTGGCTGCCGGGTAGCACTACCGACGCCGATGTCAATTGGTCACAGAGCAGGCCCGCGTGTCGGGAATTGGCGCCCAGCCCGCCGCCCAGGGCGTGCCCCGCGACACCGACCGACGGGCAGGTACCCGTCGGGATGCCCCGGCCGGCCCCGGCCAAGGCCTGGTGCATCGCATACAAACTGGTCGCGGGGGTCACCGTGACTTGCCCGGTGGCGGCGTCGTAATTGATTTCCCCGGGCAGCTGACGCAAGTCGAGCACCATGGCGCCGTTCGCCGTGGATGCCCCCACATAGGAGTGCCCACCACCGCGCGGAGCGACCTTGAGGTTGTGGGCAGCAGCGAATGCCATCGCCTTTTGCACGTCCGCCGGCGATGTCGGGGTAATGATCGCCGCTGGCGCAAAGCCGTTGTAGTTGGTGTTGAAAACCTGCTTGGCCGTTGCGAATCGAGGACCGTCGTCCGGCCGTAACACTCGCCCGCCGATGGCGGCAGAAAGACCGTCCCAGCCGGAGGTATTCGGATCGGCGGTAGCCCGGACCGCGCCGAAAACCGCGCCGGCGGCTAACGCTCCGGCGGCACCCCGCAGAAACGTCTGGCGTGAGATCTCACGCGCCAACGTCGGACTCCCGCGATCGCGTCATGTCCCGCATTGTCAACCACGGGACGACAAAAACCGCGGTGCCGCATGACGTGTCGCGTGACAACTGAAACGTGCGCGAACCTTTACCCCACCTGACTGAACTTCTTGCGGGGATTTTCATAATTCCCACCAAAGGCCGTTACGTCCAACCGACGCCGGGCTGGTCCGCGACGCTAGCCCGGAATGGCTGCAGAAAGGTGTTGATTCCAGCCTCGGCGCGCTGGGCATCGACCAAATCGACCTGTACCTGGTGCACTGGCTTGATCCAACGGTTCCAGCGTCCGAGACCGCTGGGGCGCTCGCAGATCTGGTGTCGGAGGGCAAAATCCGGCACGTGGGTGTGTCGAACTACGACACAGCGCAAGTGGAGGAGTTCTCGGCCACCCTTCCGGTGGAAACGGTGCAGCCGCCCTACCACCTGTTTCGCCGTGACATCGAGGACGAGCTGTTGCCGTATTGCCACGCACACAACATTGGGGTATTCGTATACGGACCATTGGCTCACGGTTTGCTGACTGGAACAGTCAAACGCGACACCAGCTTTGCCGCCGAAGACTGGCGCGGCAAGAGTGATATCTTCAGCGGCGACAGCTTTTTGCGTAACCTGGAAGTCGTTGCACAGCTTGAGCGTTTGGCCGCCGACCTCGGCGTCACGATCAGCCAGCTGGCCATCGCATGGACTCTTCCGCAACCGGGCGTGCACGTCGCCACGTCGGTGCGCAACATCTGGGCTACCTCCAAGACAGTGCCGGCGCGGCTGATGTCACGCTGTCTGACGCAGACCTTGCCGCTATCGAGGAGATCATGACGTCGGCGACGCCGGTGGGCGGCCCCTATCCCGAAATGTCGCGAAACGCGAGTTAACCCCTGACGCGATCTGGCAACGACCTTGCCGGAGTTGGGGTTATTCACCGAGGAGGCGGTGGCCGTTAAGCACGGCAGCGGCTGGGGTCTTCTGCAAAACAACAAGGAGGAGAGAGGCCTAGCGGTCATCGGAGACCGGATGGCAGCCCGACCGCCCAACCGGGAACGGACGCCCGTCGCTCGGCCGAGGACGCGGTATCAGCGTTGGCCCAGTCAGGCCGGCGAGCGCCGCCAGCCGGCGCTAGCGTGTAATCCGGGAGTGCTTCAACTTGTTCCCGGATGAGATGTTTGCCGACTTCTTCACCGATGGGGGTCAACCGAGTTCACCGATGGGGGTCAACCGGGCCACCGTCTGCCCAAGCAATTGCCGGTACATCCTCAGCTCGGACAGATACCTCGGGGTCTCTCGCGCCACCCTGCACCGGTACCTGGCTGACGAAGCTGCTTGGCCCCCTTCGGGGGCAGCGACGCGGCTGCTTTTGCCCCCAGCGGGGGCACCGACGAGGCTACTTGCCACCGACGGGGGTGGGGCAAGTACTGACCGAATCTAACGACCACGTCTGCACGAACGCCCGCACCCGGCGATGGTGGGAATGCCGCGCCGCCACCGCACCGCCCAGAAGGCCGAGAAGCTGGCTGCCGGCAACCAGTGGCAGGACTCGGGGCTGGTGTTCACCACGGAGTTCGGCGCACCTGTGGACCCGCGCAATCTGCTTCAGGTCATCGAGACGGCCGCGAAGACGGCGGGTGTGGACGGCGTTGGCATTCACACCCTGCGCCACTCCGCGGCCGTGGCGTGGCTAGAGTCGGGCGTGCACATCAAACGTGCACATCAAAGCGGTCGCCGATGCTCGGGAGCGGCGTAGCTCACTGTTCCCAGAGCTACGTTGGTTTGAGTGATACCGCTAATCTCACTGAGACCGCGCGCAATCCCGAAGTCCGCCAGTAGAACCCGTGTTTCCGGTTTGGTGAGTAGAATATTGGCGGGTTTGACGTCGCGGTGAAGCAAGCCACCTCGGATCGATCCGGTTGGCGTGTGCGGTCTGACCCTGGGTTTTGTGTTGCTGGGGCCCGTCCCGGTCGTCAAAAGGGGAAAGGACAGCCCAGTGCCACATCCACACCGGGTACTCGACCAGCTCGGCGCCGACTTCTGCGGCGGCCAGCGCGGCCGCGCGGCCGACGGCCTCGTGATCGGGATGCCCGTCACCGCGCCAAGTGGCCGCACACCACGTGCCTCGCGGCCGCACCGCCAGCATCTCGATGAGCAGATCGGCCAGCCGGGCCTCCTGGTCGGCGATGGCGCCGTCGGGCAGGCCGAGGCAGATCGGCGGCGGCGCCCCGAGCACGTCGAGCGCACGGTGCAGTTCGGCGCGGCGCGTCAGCTCCAGCCGGTGCCGTTGCCGCAGGGACAGCCCCGGCTGCGACCCGCCGCCGTCGCTGGCCGACACCACCTGCACGCGGACCCCGCGCTGCGCCAGCATCACCGCGGTGGCGCCGAACCCGAGGGTTTCGTCGTCGGGGTGGGCGCCGACGACGAAGAGCTCGGGGCAGCCGGTCAGATTCAGCTCGGGCAGCCGGCGTTCGGCGCTCAGCCAGATGCAGGCGGGTGTGCCGCCGCCGGGCAGCGGCCGAGCGGCGAACCGCACCGAATTGCCGATCGGTGGTTCGGACAGTGTGGTCATCGCGCGGCTCCTGCCAGCTCGCCCAGCCGGTGCAAGTCACGTTCGGCGTGGCTCTGCCGGACGTAGACGGTCAGGTCGGCGACCCGGCGCGCATGGTCGGCGTCCAGGCACAGGGGCGCGGGGCCCAGCGCTCGGCCGGTGCGGGTGATCGCCTCGTCAACAGCGGTTTCCACCACTGGGCGGGCGCGGCGTGCGAGCAGTTCGGCAGTGCCGCTGACATCCAGCGGATCCCGGTCGACCTCGGCCGCCGCGGACGTCAGGAGGGCCTTCGCCGCGGCAAGAGCGGCGTCGACGGCGCCGAGATGCGCCAGGGTGTGCGGGTCAGGCGAGGCGTCCGCGGCGGCCGCGTACAGCGGCTCGGCGACCGCCCCCGCACCGCCCAGCCAACACGCACTCACCCCGATCGCGCCGTGCCAGAAGCCCGGCCGGGTAAGGTACTCACCCGGTGCACCGACGGCGACGGCGGGTACCCCGTCGAATCCGACTGAGCGCGTGTCCGTTTCGGCCATCCCCGGATTGCGCCACGTGCTCGGCAGCGCACGGGTGCGGCTAAGCTCGACGGCGAACAACCCACGCTCACCGGAGTCCAGCCGGGCCGTCACCAGCGCGTGGGTGCACAGGCTTACACCTGAGCACCACACTTTGACGCCGTCGAGCGTGGCCTCGCCGTTTTCGGTCCGCGCACGCAGCATGGCACCCCGTGACTCGGCGGCCCAAACACCCCACAGCTGGTCGGGTTTGGGGTCTGGGCCGCCGAGCTCGGCCAGGATCGCCACCGCGTCGGTGTATGCCTCGGCGAGCCGCCCGGCCACCAGATCGTCCTGCGCCAGCGCGGCCAGCCGTCGCCAACGCTGCGCCGTGGCACCGGATCCGGGCAGGGGAAGCTCCAGTTCGCCCGCCGCCAACCACCGGCCGATCAGCCCGGCGATCATGCGTGCTCGCCGGCCGGCCTGCGGAACACCGTGCCCGACAGCTCGCGCAGATGTGCGGCGAACCCGCCCGGCGCGCGGCCCTCACGGCGGTCCGACGTCGCCACCGACAGCTTGCTGTCCCGATGGATCCGCATTCCGGCGTCTTCGAACCGCTGGACCAACTCGACGTCCTCACCGGGCGCCAGCGCACGAAATCCGCCCACCCGCCAGTAAGCGTCGGCTCGGAAGCCCATGTTGGCGCCGTGAATGTGGTTGTGGCTCGGCCCGTTCGAGTGATACAGGCGCAGGTAGCGGCGGCCCACCTCCGCGGGATAGTGCCGCCACGCGGCGACCCCCACCACCCCGAGCACCATGTCGGCGTCGGTCGCGGTCATCCGCAGCAGCCAGTTGGCACTGACCGTGCTGTCGGCGTCGGTGGTGGCACACCAGGTGCGCGCGGCGGGCACGGCGCCGGCAGGCAGATCGCCGCGGTCGCCAGCGCTCGCAGGCAACACGGCAGGTGCTGCGCTTCATCGTGGGCCGGGACCACCACGACGGCCTGCGCCAGATCGATCACGGCGGTTAGTTACCCAATCTGCGAAGTTTCACACTTCGACGAAGCCGGCTGATGGTTGTGCGCCAGTTCGACCTCGTTCTCACGGGTGTGCCTAGGTTGCGGCGCCGTGGTCGGCGTGAATAAGCCGTTGGGCGACCTCGATGACCGGTATGTTGAAGTCCTGCGACAGCCGCTTGAGCAGCTCGAAGGCCGCGACTGCGTCGATCTGGAAGCGTTCCATGAGCATGCCCTTGGCTTGGCCGATGGTGTCGCGAGAGGCCAAGGCACTACGGAACTGCTCGTCGCGGCGCAACATGTTCCACGCCAAGGCGGTGTGGGTGGCAAAAACCAGGCCTAGCTCCACTGATGCTTCGTCGAACGCGTTGGCGGGCTCGGCGTAAAAGTTAAGCGCACCCATGGTTTGGCGATCACCGAAAAGCTGGAACGACATGATCGATCGAATCGGCGTCTGCTGGATCGCGTCGTCACGATAACGTGGCCACCGGTCATCGGCGGCGAGGTCATTAATGCGAATCTGGTGGTGTTCCCAGGCCGCTGACAGGCACGGCCCTTCCCGATAGCGGCTTTGGATCTCATCCAGTACGACCGGGTAGCGGTGCGTCGCAGCGAGGGTTTCGATGTCCCTGCCACGTTTGCAGATCGTGATACCAGCATATTGAGCACCCGGCACTGAACTGGCGGCACTTTCAACTAATGCGGTGAGGGCTGAACCCATGTCGGTAGATGCGCGTTGCTGAAGCTCGACCACCAACTCCGGGGCCCGCAAAGCCAACGCGCTCTGCGCACTGAGCGACATCTCATCAAATCCTGGCATGTCCACGATTAGCTCCCTGAAATAGCAGAACCTCCTCAAACGAAGCCGCTAGCGCCCGCCGGGTTTGCGATGCCAGCGGGCCGGTCCTGCCCACAGAGGCGGCCGCTCGTCAGTGCAGTCGATGCGGGTCACGGGTATTTGGACCGGGCCGGTGTCTTTGTGGGCAGGATGAGCGCGGTCGTAGGCAGCGCGGCGTCGCGGGTCACGCAGCAAGGCGTAGGCGGCAAGGATTTGGCGCAGCCGTTCACCGGCTGCTGAATTCGATTCGCGGAAGCGCATATCGGGATGATGGTCGCGCAGCTGACGCCGGTAGGCGTGCGTGATTTCGGCCTGCGTCGCTATCGGCGACACACCGAGCACCTGGTAGGGGTCAGTCACCATCAGGCACCGCTCTTTCGGTCGTGCCGACAGTCGCGTCGTGGGGGTGGGCGCGCGCATTGGGCCGTCGTCCACCCCGGGTCGATGACGTCCGTGCGGTCCACCAAAAACGGCCACGATTAGTGGCGATGCGCGCGCAAGTCTGGTCAGTCGCGTGTCCATACGTAGTAATTGGGTGTGGACGGCACGAGGGTTCACCCGTGGGTTTCGGCTGTCGACGCATCACCTCCGCGTCGCCGAGTGGCAAGCTCGGAAAAGTAGGGCCACCACCGACGCGAGCGCAGTCGCCGGGCTTGTGGCCCTACGGCTGTTAGGCGTTGATTGCCGTCTGCTGGCCGCCGTGGCTGATCTCAATGCGGCGCGGCTTGGCCTTTTCCGCCACCGGGATGGTCAGCCGCAACACGCCGTCGCGGTAGCTGGCCTCGATCTTGTCGGTGTCGAGGTTTTCCCCGAGGAACAGTTGCCGGCTGAACACACCGCGCGGCCGCTCGGCCGAGACCATCTCCCGGTTTTGATCCAGGTCGGGGCGTTCGGCGCGCACGGTCAGCACATTGCGCTCGACGTCCAGATCGAGTGAATCAACCTTTACCCCGGGCAGATCGAATTCGACGACGAACTGCTCGCCGTCTCGCCAGGCATCCATCGGCATGACCGCCGGGTGGGCCGCCGTGCCCAGTACCTGTTGAGTCCACCGGTCGAGTTCACGGAACGGATCTGTACGCATCAATACCATGTTTCACCTCCCGATCAGGGCAGACAATCTATGTCTACCAACATAACTTTGTGATACCACGGCGTGTATACTTCCGCAAGTAGCAGTTAGACGTTTTCTGAAGGACAAGCAGTTGACCGACGACTCGACAGCCCGATCGGCGCGCGGCGTCTACGGCATCTCGGTGACCTCCGAGCTGTCGGGCATCGGGGCGCAGACGTTGCGGCTCTATGAGCGGCGGGGACTGCTGACCCCGTCGCGCACCAACGGGGGCACCCGCCGCTACAGCGACGACGATCTTGAGCGCCTCAAGCGGATCACCGAACTGGTTGACCTGGGCGTCAACCTGGCCGGCATCGCTCAGATACTTGATCTGGAAACCAAAAACAACCGATTGGAAGCCGACTACACCCAGCTGGAGCTTCTCAACGCCAAACTCAACGCCGACCGCAAACCGCCGGCAGGCCGCAGCGCTGTGCCCAAGAAAGAACGGAGGGGTTCCGACCATTGACGGACGTCGAGAACATCGTTCTACCCGACGACAGACGCGGCCGAACAGCGCCTTGCCGGCGATGTCGAAGACCAAACCGGCCTGGACACCACCGACGTCGACGCCATTAAGAGCGGGACACCAACGAAGCCGACATGGTCGACCAAGCCAAGGGCTCGCCGTTGCCGGTCCGGACTGCTATGACGGAAGCGGTCCCGCAGGCCGACGACAGCGTCGCGCACAAGGCGACGGTCACGAAGTGCGAAGGCCGACAACACGATCGCTGAGCGGTCTGCGTACAGCGTTGCGTCGAGCCGGCCGTCCGGATCGAGCTCAAGCAGCGCATGTTTCGCCGCGATGCTGGTGATGTTGCGGCGAGTGGCTGCACGGACCCGGTCGAAGTATGCCGCTCTGAATGTAGTTGGCGGTCGGAGTGAACGACCGCGCACAAGTGAAATTGAAGTACAGCTCGATGATCTTGCGACCCCGCGTCGGCCGATGCACTAGCAGCGTATCGAGCGCTACTTTGAGATGGGCGCGCGCGACTTCCGGTGGGGGCAGGTAAGTTTCGTTGAACCGTCGCAGGGACCGATGCGCGCACAAGGTGCGGTCTTCACGGATCCGTTCCAGCGGCGCGCTGGTCGATCGCGTCGATGATCTCTAGCTCCAGCGCGGTCGCGAGCAGCGAAGCCTCGATGCCCTGCATGGAGCGCACGCCCTCGGCGGTGAGCCCCTGCAGCTGGGTGCGGGCCACGTCGTCGCGAACGGCCCCGGCGCGCGGTCGTGCGGCAACGGCTACGGCAAGCCACCACAATTGCATTGCGGCCCTGGACCTAACACGGCGGACGTCGCTCGTGCCAGCGGTACCTGCGACGAACAACCGCATCGTCGACAGCCGCCTGTTCGACATCCTCCCTAGCACACGCACGAACTGCAACAGCGTATGCGTGTCAGGTGGACGAGCAATGCGAAACCAGCAAATGACGTCCCCGTCATCGCCTTACTAACCCGAAGTGCTTTTAGGCGGCGGCGTTCTTCCGGTCTTGTCGGCGGCCGGCTCGTCGGGGCGTTCGACGAGTTTGCCGTTCTGGAACTTCGCGCCAGCGCGCACGAGCGCGACCAGGTGGGGGCGTTGACGGCGCGCCAGCCTGATTGGGCGGCCTCGATCAGCTTGAACGCCATGACCTTTCCAGCCGCCCGCGAGCCTGGTCCCTTGGTGATCTTGCTGCGGTTGCGTACCGTTGCGAAGGTCGACTCGGGTTGGTGGTGCGCAGGTGGACCCAGTGCTGGGCGGGGAAGTCGTAAAAGGTGAGCAGCTGGTCGACGTCGTCGGTGATCTTGGCCACCGCCTTCGGGTACTTGGCGCCGTAGGTGGCCTCGAATGCCTTGACCGCGTCTAGGGCGTGGCGTTTGTCCTCGGCGTTCCAGATCTCCGCGAGCGCCTTCTTCGCTCCCGGGTGTACCGACTTCGGCAGCGCGGCAAGCACATTGGCTATCTTGTGAAACCAGCAGCGCTGCTCACCGGTCTCAGGGAACGCCTCCCGCAACACGCCCCAGAACCCCTAGCGCGCCGTCGCCGATCGCCAGCACCGGCGCGCGCATGCCGCGCCGTTTGCAGTCGCGCAGCAAGTCCGCCCACGACTCAGAGGCCCCCGGTAGCCGTCGTCGAGTGCGATCAACTCTTTGCAGCCGTCGGCGCGCACCCCGATCAGCACCAGCAGGCACAGTTTGGCCTGCTCCAGGCGCACGTTGACGTGGATGCCATCGGCCCACACATACACGTAGTCCACGTGCGACAGGTCCCGGGCCGCGAACGCCTTCTGCTCGGCCTGCCAGGTCTGCGTCATCCTGGTGATGGTCGCCGCCGACAGGCCCTTCGTCGAGCCGAGGAACTGCCCCAGCGCCGGCACGAAATCCCCGCATGAGAGCCCATGCAAATACAGCAGCGGCAGCACCTGCTCGACCTGCGGGGTCTTGCGTGCCCACGGCGGCAGGATCGCCGACGAAAAACGCTGCCGATCACCGGTGTGCGGGTCGACACGGCGGTCGTTCACCCGCGGCGCGTGCACCTTGACCGCACCGGCGGCCATGGAAACCTCACGCGCGCCGTGATAGCCATGGCGTACCACCCAGCCGGTAGCCGTTCTCGTCACGCAGGGGGCGAACTGGGCGCAGTAGGCCTCCACCTCGGCGCGCAGCGCCTCGGCTAGCATCCGCCGAGCACCCTCACGCACGATCTCATCGATCACCGACGACGAACCCACCAAGGAGATCGCAACGCCGCAACCATCGCCGACAGCCGAATCAGGGACTAGGGTGAGCATGGGCCGTACCTTCCCGGCCGACACCGTCAACGTCGGCCTTGCTTGTAACCTTCAACTGACCACTCGGGAAGGTACGTCCATCCCAAGCAGATCCACAGATTTCAAGCATTGCTCGGCCGACGTTGGGGCACTCCACACTTCCACACGGCCATGGGCGGGTGCACACTTGTGGAATGGAGGTATGTGAGCTCACCGCCGTCGCGCTGACCGCAGCGCTCCTGCCCCCGCCGCGGTCCCTGCGCCGGGCCCAGGCGTCGACGTCACCGCGGCTGGCGTGATCGTGCACGCTGGCGGGCCTGAGCCCGAACCGCGCCGCCTGCTGAACGGCATCTCGGACGTACGCGCGTTCTTTCACACCAACGCCGTGCCGCTGTACTTCATCTCGCCGACCCCGTTCAACCTGCTAGGCATCGACCGCTGGGTACGGAACTTCTTCTACCTGACGTACTTTGACTCTTTTGAGGGCGCACATTCGCGCGTGTTCGTGCCCCGGCGGCGCGACCGCATCGATTTCGGGTCCATGGGGGATGTGTGCAACCACCTCCTGCGCGATCCCGAGACACTCGAGTTCATCGCGCGACGAGGGCCCGGTGGTAAGGCCTGTTTCGTGATGCTTGACGAGGAGACCCAGGCCCTCGCGCGCCAGGCGGGGCTCGAGGTCATGCACCCGTCGGCGGAGCTGCGCCATCGCCTGGGCTCCAAGATCGTCATGACGCGCCTAGCCGACGAAGCGGGCGTGCCGAGCGTGCCTCACGTGATCGGGCGGGTCGGCTCCTACGACGAGCTGTCGGCGCTCGCGCAAAGCGCCGGGCTGGGAGATGACCTCGTCGTCGAGGCCGCTTATGGCGACGCCGGCAACGCGACGTTCTTTGTGCGCGGCCAGCGCGACTGGGACCATTGCGCCGGTGACCTGGTCGAGCAGGAACTCAAAGTCATGAAGCGCATCCGCAATGTCGAGGTGTGCCTCGAGGGCACCGTGACCCGCCACGGCACCGTGATCGGCCCCGCGATGACGAGTCTCGTCGGTTACCCGGAGCTGACTCCGCGCAAGGGCGGCTGGTGCGGCAATGACATCTGGCGCGAGGTGCTGCCGCCCGCACAGACGCACGCCGCGCGAGAGATGGTAGGAAAGCTGGGCGACGTCCTGCGCCGCGAGGGGTACCGCGGCTACTTCGAGGTGGACCTGTTGCACGACCTGGACTCCGACGAGCTCTACCTCGGCGAGGTGAACCCGCGCCTGAGCGGCGCGAGCCCGATGACGAACTTGACCACCGAGGCCTACGCCGACATGCCGCTGTTCCTCTTCCACCTGCTCGAGTACATGGACGTGGAGTACGAGCTCGACATCGAGGAGATCAACTCGCGCTGGGAGCGGGGCTATGGCGAAGACGAGGTCTGGGGTCAGCTGATAATCACGGAGACCTCGCCGGATGTCGAGCTCTTCACCGCAACCCCACGCACAGGTGTGTGGCACCTCGACGACGACGGGCGCATCTCCTTTGCGCGCCAGGGCAACGACTGGGCCACGCTGCTCGACGAGTCCGAGGCCTTCTACATGCGTGTCGCGGCGCCTGGCGACTTACGCTGCGAGGGCGCCCAACTCGGCGTGCTCGTCACCCGCGGGCACCTGCAGACCGACGATTACCAGCTCACTGAGCGCTGCCGGCGCTGGGTCGCAGGCATTAAGACGCAGTTCGCCTCAACACCCCTGACGCCGGCCACGCCGATCGTCCCGCGGCTCGTCGCCCGAGCGTGAGCAGCGACTGCACGACCCCAGATCCTGACGTGGAGTCGGTGGCCGGCAGATCTATGGCTGTGACCATGCATATATTCGGTGGAGTCACCGCATCGTTTGCTGACGCATTTTGCGTCAAGGCTTTCTTAGGCGGCGGATCAAACCCAGGATTCCGGCCGCCACAAAGGGGACCGGGGAGAGCGTGGCGATCAGTGCGCTTTTGCAACCGACTAGCGGCTTGCTCCGAAGCCCGGTAACAAAATCGGCTCCATCACTAACCAGTCCAACCGTTGCCCAGCGTTGCAATTCGCCTTCCTCGCCGCGTGCCCAGG
>DASPOT010000037.1:0-3452 GCA_035625875.1 Mycobacterium sp.
AGCGGTCGACGCCCCGCGAGCCATCGCACCAGGTCGGCAGCAGGGCCGTCGAGGGTCACCTCGGGACCCGATTTCGGGCCGACAGACCACGTGTGGTTGCCATCGCTTGTGCGGACGGTCACGCGGACGCCGGCCGGCAGCTGCTTGACCCGATAGCGCAGCAGGAAGGGGATCGCCCCCGCAAGAGTCGCCGGCACAGCATGGACCAGCCCGTTGGGGCCGGCGAGGTCGTCGTGATGCGTCCAGAACTCGAACAGGGTCACCGGTGCCACCTGCGGCCGCAGCAGCAGCCGCGGTGAGGGGCGACGCAACCGATCGATCAGCGTCTCGAAACAATGGCGGCGCTCACAGCGCATGACCATTTCGACGGCCTCAGGCCTGGCCACCGCCCAGTAGGCAGCTCGGCTCGCGGTGCTTCCTGAAACGCCACGTACAGCCAAAGACCGGAGGACGAAGGTCAACACAGCGAGGCGTTCTGCCGATACGAGGTGGGCCGCAAGATCGAACGCAGTCCAATCACCGCACGCCGTGCGAGCCAACGGACCCACCGCGCTCAACGACTCCGCGACTGCCGCCCGTTCGGCCTCGACGTCCGCAATCGTCATACCCAACAGTTTGGGCCCGGGCCAACAGGTCTCTAGCTCCTCTGTCAAGCGGCGGCGGGTGATGACTGTTTTTGGTCGGAGAGCATGGCTCGGTAGACGACATCGGAGAGTCGTCGTTTGAGGATCCGTAGGGCTTCCATGCCGCCGTCGCCGTTGAGTTGGCGCCGCTGCATGAGTTCACGGGCGGGCGGGTGCAAGGCGTGCTTGGGTCATCGCGATGCGGTGCAGGGCGGCGTTGAGTTGCCGATTCCCGGTGCGCGACAGTCGGTGATTCGCCGGCTACAAAACCGCCGCAGCCGATCCGTTTCAATGGGTCAAGCTGCACTGTTCTACACGGTCGAGGCAGATCGGCCAGCGTCCATACGACCGCGTACGACGGTGGTCAGCCGGCATCGTGCGTCGTTGTCCTTTAACCTTCCAGCCGCAAGACTTCGTTAAGCGGCCGACGCGGCGTAGGCCTCGGTGGTTCGGCCGCCGCGGGCGCCACACCCACACGCACCAGAACTTGCGGCCGTCTGGGCTCTTCCAGCAGTCCCGCGATCATTTCGCGCGTCACTTTGAGCTCGGTGACATGAGTTACCGGACACGTGGCCAGGTTCGCCATCGTGCATTCCAGTAACAGCGCCGAGAGCGCTTCGCCGGATACCAACGCGTCGAGGCGACTGTCGTCATCCGTGGACAGCACCAGAATCGTCGAGTGGTCTTCCGGGACTTCGGTGCGCCGTTCACGGTTATGCGTCATCGGGAACGCCCGCCCGACGTCGACACGGTCGCTTTCGACCGTCGACACCAGGGAACTGTACGGAATGCCCTCTGTCGCCTCGAATGGTGTTGTCCACCAGTGAAGTTCATTATGGTAGGCGGTGTCGTAGACCCGCAGCGATTCGGCGACCCGCGATGCCCGAGCCAGCCTGTGGCGCACGTCGTCGGGCATCACGTCCAGATGCACGGCATTGTTGTCGATAGCACTGCGCAGCGACTGCTCCAACGCTTCCCAGTTCATCGGCGCAATGAATGGCAATCGGTCAGTCCGGCGTGCCCAGATCGCGCTGACGCGGCTCTGTTGGCTGTCGGTGACGCACTCCATCGGGGTAAAAGCGATCGACGCCAGATGATTCGGGTCGTTCGGATCGGGGAATCGGGAGACTTGGGCTTGCCACCCCGCTGCGGCGGTCGCCACTCGAAGGTGGTCGAGCGCAGCGCCACAGCCTATCAGCGCCTCCCGGCCCGACCGGTCGGAGACCATCGCCCGGCCTAAACCGAGAAACAGCTCGAGCTGGCCCCGGCGAGCTACCCACTGCCAGGGTTGGCTGTTATGCAGTGACGGCGCGCGGCATGCTGACCGCACCGCGTCCTCGATGAGTTCGGTGTCCACCATGGCGGCTGGCATGTCGACCTCGATTCTTGCCTGCCACCAAGCATCCCACTTCTCCAGCCAGTTGCCGGCCGAGTGTCCACATAACGCAACGCGACCAGCGCCACGTACCGCCTGAATGACGACCGGCCGACTTGGCGCGGGCAGCTTAGCTGGTTAGGAGGCTCCGTATTCCTGGTTGTTACGCCTGCCGCACCGATGTCGGCGAGGTCGGTGTGCCGGCCACGCTGCAGGCGACCATCGCCACGCGCATCGACCGACTGGACCCGAAAGCGAAACACACCCTCAGCGCCGCGGCGGTCATCGGGTCGCGCTTCAGCGCCGATCTGCTGACCAGCCTGGGAATCGATGCATCCGTCGAGGAGCTGATCCACGCCGAGCTCATCGACCAAGTGCGGTTCACCCCGCGCCCGGAGTACGCGTTTCGGCATCCGCTGATCCGCACCGTGGCCTACGAGTCACAACTGAAATCCGAGCGCGCCCGGTTGCATCGGCGGCTGGCCGCCGCGATCGAAGCCCGCGAGCCGGACTCGGCCGAGGAGAACGCGGCGCTGATCGCCGAACATCTGGAGGCCGCCGGTGATTCGCACGCCGCATATTCCTGGCATATGCGTGCCGCAACGTGGGCGACCAACCGCGACATCGCCGCGGCGCGACTGAGTTGGGAGCGCGCCCGAAAGATCGCCGACGCATTACCCACCGAGGACCCCAACCGAGCGGCCATGCGCATTGCCCCGCGCACCATGTTGTGCGCGATCGCCTGGCGAGTCCATGCACATGCGGCAGGTGCCCGCTTCGATGAATTGCGGGAGTTGTGCGCCGCCGCCGGGGACAAGGCGTCACTGGCCATCGCAATGGCGGGGCTGGTGATGGATCACGCGCAAGAGGCCCGGATGCGCGAGGCGTCGCAGCTGGCATCGGAAGCCTGGGCCCTCGCCGAGTCGGTCGGCGATCCAACCTTGACGGTGGGGCTGTCCATGCTGCTGATCTTTGCCAAGATGGAGAACAACAAGTGGTGTGACGTGCTGCGGTGGTCACAGACAGTGATCGACCTGGCCGACGGTGACCCATCTAAAGGCAACTTCATTATCGGGTCTCCGCTAGCGCTCGCCTTGGCGTCGCGGGCTCTTGCCCGTATTTACCTGGGTCGTCCCGGATGGCAAGACGACCTGCGGCACGGCCTGGCCATGGCGAGCAGCGCCGACCCTATGTCATACGCCTTGGGCGTCGCCTACATCTACAACCCGGGGATACCGCTTGGAGTCCTGACGGCCGACGATCGGGCGGTGCGCGAGACCGAAGATGCCCTACGGATTGCCGAACGATCCGGTGACGATCTCGCGTTACCCTTCACCCAGATGGCACTGGGCGTCGCGCTGGTGCACCGCCAAACGGCTCCGGAGCGTGACCGCGGACAGAAGGTCCTGGCGGAGGTCAGCGAGGTGTTCCTGCGCCGGGGACGCAACC
The DNA here is from genome assembly GCA_035625875.1 of Mycobacterium sp. Lineage (GTDB taxonomy): Bacteria > Actinomycetota > Actinomycetes > Mycobacteriales > Mycobacteriaceae > Mycobacterium. The sequence goes on from DASPOT010000037.1 coordinate 3,448, forward strand.
TGGGC
>DASPOT010000038.1:0-7523 GCA_035625875.1 Mycobacterium sp.
TCGGCGGGCGACGATCACTGGCGACCCACCGCACCGCCAGCGTGAAGGACGGGGACCCATCGACACCGACCACAACCCCGGGATGAGCGCCGCGACCAGACATCTCACGAGCCTTCCTGATTGGATGCCAGGTGCTCGCAGAGGTCTCCTAGACGCTCGGCGCTCAGTGGTCAGGAGGCCTTGGTCCCGACGGGAGTGGCCTTACTGCCCGGCGACCATGATGACTCCGGTATCGGAGGCGCGCCGACGGGACCGCCCATGCGCGTCGTCCCCGTTGTGCGATGGTCACAATGACCGGCCATCGCGCCGCGGTCGCGTAGCCGTCGGATAGAGTAATCGCTCCACCTTGGAGCATGTCCGTCTCGGTGGGAAGCAGAAGCGGGCCGGGCGTCAGTTCAGGGGGTTGGTCCTCGGCTGCGGTAGAAAGCGCGGTCGGGGTTGGCGGCCACTACCGCCGTGGTCGCTCGGACAGGGCGACTACCGCTCAGCGCCGTGGCGGGCTTGGAGTGCGGCGACGAGCGCTAGGCGGACATGTTCGACGATCGCCGCGGGGCTCTGGCCGGAGAGTTGGGCCTCGGCGGCGGCGAGGTCGGCGGCGAGTGGTTCGTCGTGGAAGACGGCAGCGACCCAACGGGAGAAGTCGTGCTCGGGACAGTGGTGCCGCAATACCCCACGCTCGCAGCGGACGAGCTGGTCTTCCAGTTCGGTGAGGTTGGCGGCGACCGCCCCGGTGAGCGTGTCGGCTTCGGTTCGGAAATAGAACCGGCGGTCGCGCTCGACCCCGGCTTGGTCGTACTTGTGCTCATGGCGCATATGCGGGGTGTTCCGAGCTCCCAGGGTGAACGACACGGCTTGGTGGGGGAGCGCTCGCCAGGCCAGGACGGCTCGGCCGGTTGGCCCGTCCAGCAGGCGGGCGATCTCTGCGCGCGGCATGTCGGCCACCGCGGCCGTGAAATCGACGAGGTGGCTCGAGGGTTGCGGTGAGCTCAGCGCGATCACGGCGTCCAGGGCGGCCGGCACCTGATTCGCCAAGTCCTCGGGCCGCCAGGTGACGAGCAAGTATCCCTTCGTGGTGGGATTGAACACGCCCAACGAGGTCCCTGCCCGCCCAAACGGGGCGTGGGCTTCGTCGACGACAACCCATTGGGGGAGGCCGGTCACGGCACGCTGGGCTTCGATCTCGCCGGGTAGGCCGGCCAGGTACTTGACCTGGTGGGCGGGGTCCAGGCGGGACAGGTCGATGACCACCGTCACGTTACGCAAAAGATGAACAACCTCGGCGGGGCCGGCGAGGCGGCGGTCCCTCCCTCCGGTCACAAGCACGTTGCGTAGCTCGCCCAGGCCGAGGTGGTCACCTTCTGGGTCGACGACGACCATGGCGTAGCCGAGGCGGATCAGTTGTTCACAGATCAGACCGGTTAGGTAGGACTTGCCCGCCCCGGTGCCACCGCACACGGCGACGTTGAGTTGGGAGGCGGGGATGGTCACCGCTTCGCCGCGGTCGTCGATGCCGAGTGTGATTTGCCAGCGGCGCGGATGGACGTGGGTGCGCCCGGCAAGAATCGGACCTCGGAGCAGGTCGGCCACCCCCTGACCGTCGGGCAAATCGAGCGTCACGTCGGCGTGGGCGCGGATGGCCTCCACGGCGTTGGCGACCGCGACGCCCACCTCGCACACCTCCAGCAGGCTGTGGTCGTTCTCGGCATCGCCGACTCCCAAGGTGTTGTGCTGCGACAGACCCAAGTCGCCGAGCGCCTCCAGCAGGCCGGTGCCCTTAGTCACCCCGGCGGGCAGGATCATCAGCTCGCTCCGGTTACGCACGAGGCGGCAGTCCAGGCCCAAGCCTCGGATCACCTCCAGCGCGGCCAGCTCGTCGTCAGCGCTACACGCGATCAGCACCTGCCCGCTGCGATGGACCACACCGCGGGCGCTCAGCGCCGAGCTCACAGCACGATCGATGGGCGCGGCCAGCCGGCGGACGCCGACCGAGGTCACCAGCACCGCGCCGTTTTCGGCGACGAGCGCGTCGATGTGATCCTCGACATCCGCGAACACGGCCCGCAACTCGTTCACGACCCGCCCCGTGACGAGGATCACCCGGATCCCGCGGGCGCGTGCCTCGGCGAGCGCTGTCAAGGTGTCAGACGCGACTGCGCCGTCGGCGAGTGTGCCGTCGTAATCGACCGCCACCGCCCGGAAGTAGCCGAGCGCTCCCCCAGCGATGACCTCAACCAGCCGGTGGGGCCGCTCGGTGCAGCTGAGCGCGAACAGCTCATCGCCGCTGCCGACGTCGATGACCAAGGCATCGAATGCCCCGGACCGGATGGCGCGCAACGTGTCTCGCGCCTCGTCGAGCTCCCGGCGCAATTCCTGGGGGTCCTCAGGCGTTGCCCCCTCGGGGTCACCGGTCGTCACCGGGCAGCCCTATACGCACGGCCCACATGGCGCCGCGCCGGAGACATGGAGCGGGAACGACCAGCGGGGATGGGCGTTGCATCGGTCACCTGGCCTCGCCCGTTCGCGGCCGAAGCCTTAGGCCGACGAGCAGCCGGTCGATGTCGGAGAGGTCGCCGACGACCTTGCGGACGGGCTCCGGGAGCTTGCGCACGAGCGTGGGCACGGCCAGGATCTGGTCGTCGGCCGCTCTGCGCGGGTTCTCCAGCAGGTCCACGACTTCGATGTGATACCGTCCCGCCAGGTGCAGCTCGCAGGTGCGCTGCAGGTTCTCGATCGCGAGGACGCACTTGGGCGAGCGATCGACGACGTAGAGCCGCAGCTCCCAGATCTCAATGCGGGCGGCAAATGTGCCGGTGCGCGGTTGGGCCATCATTGCCCTCATTCGTCGGGCAGGACCGAATCGGCCCAGCGCTGTGCGGCCAGAGACGATTGGTCCGCCTCGGTGTCGGATATCCGGTTCTGTTCGCGCGCATCGAGTCGCTCCAGCTCGGCCCGATCCGCGACGAGCTCGTCGTGCAGCACACCAAGCTGGGCCTCGTGCTCAACGATGCCCCGCTGGAGCTCACGCCGGCGACATAGAAGCTCCTCAGACTGCAGTCGCGCCGCGTCGCGCTCCTGGGCCTGCTGCACAAGGCGAGCCGAGCCGGTCATGATGCCTCCCGCGCCCACGTAAACGTCGATGAGCTCGATGCCGTGGTCGGTGAGCACGAACTCCCGCACCTGGTTTGAGTGCGGGCTGCCCCGCGACTTCAGCACAAACAGCAGCCGGTTGCGCTCGCCGTTGGACTCGACGTTGCGCAGCTCCAGCCAGGTGTCAACCAGCGACGATACGCCCACCGTGCTTGTCTCGTCCTCGCGAGCCAGTGTCGTCGCCATTGCGGTGATCCCACGGGTCTTCAGCAGGTCGATCTGGCGGGCCACCATCGAGGTCACCTCGGAATCGGAGGCCCCGTGAGTTAGGCCTTCGATCCCGTCGAGCACGGCGACCGATGGCGCGACCTCCTCGATCAGCCGCGCCAACATCGCCAGGTGGGTCTCGAGCCCGTACGCGGTCGGCCGGGCCGCCCAGATGCGCAGCACGTCCGCCTCAACCCAGCGCCGCAGCTCAAGCCCCACCGATCGCATGTTGCGGATGTACTGCTCCGGTGACTCCTCGAACAGGACCAAGAGCGCTCGCTCACCCCGCGCGCACGCCGAGTCGACCAGGCTCGCTCCGAGGGTGGTCTTGCCCGTACCCGCTCCCCCGCTGACGAGCACCGTCGATCCCCGGAACGGGCCGCCGCCCAGCATGTGATCAAGGCGCGGCACCCCCATCGAGATGCGCTCCTCGGACGCGCCGTAGGCGAGACCGACCGACGTGGCCGGCAGCACGACGAAACCGTGATCCGAGATCAAAAAGGGGTACTCGTTCGTTCCGTGCGTCGACCCGCGATACTTGACGACCCTCAGAATGCGCGTGGAGATCTGCTCGCGCACGCGCTGGTCGAGAACGATCACGCAGTCTGACACGTACTCCTCGATCCCATGGCGCGTGAGCCTGTTATCACCCCGCTCCCCGGTCACGATCGCGGTGACGGACCGCTCCTCAAGCCAGTAGAACAGCCGACGGAGCTCCGCCCGCACGATCGCCTGCTCCTGAAACGCCCCGAATAGCACCTCGATCGTGTCGAGGACGACCCGCTTGGCCCCGATCCGCTCGATCGAGTCCGCGAGAAGGATGAACAACGGCTCGAAATCAAACTCGCCCGCCTCGCCGAACCCACAGGGATCCACTCGGAAGGCATCCGCGATGAGCAGTTGCTCCCGCTGCAGCCCGTCGAGGTCGAAGCCCAGTGAGGCGACGTTGGCGCTGACCTTCGCCGTCGACTCCTCAAAGGTCAGCAGCACCCCCGGCTCGCCATACTCCTGAGCACCCGCGACAAGGAACTGCAACCCCAGCAGCGTCTTTCCTGATCCCGCCCCGCCCGCCACCAGCGTCGTCCTGCCCCGCGGCAGTCCGCCCATGGTGATCTCGTCGAGTCCCCGGATCCCGGTCGGAGCCTTCGACAACACGGGGCCAGCGGCAGCCCCGGCCGTGCCTGACATCAGATCCGTTACGGGATAATCGGACATCACAGCCCTCCGAGAGACTTTTGGACAGCCAGTGATCCATTTTTCGCACCCTTTACAGGATAGGAGATACGTAGACCTGGTGCGGCACCACAAGGGCGGTCCGGCGCGACGATGCACCGCGCACCGCGGCGACGGCGAATGCTGCCGCAAGTGGGCGATCGTCGGAGGAACCGTTTGTACCCACCACGGAGGCAAGGCCCCCGCAGTCAAGGCGAAGGCGAGGTAGCGACTCGAAGACGCCGCCGACCGGATGGCGGGCGAGCTGCTGAAGATGCCATTGATGAAAACGTTTCCGGCGCAGTGAAACTCACCGCCATCCGCGACGCCTTGGACCGTGCTGGACTATCCGCCAAGACCGCTGTGAGCGTCAAAGTTGGGGGTCAAGTGGCGGCAAGAGGCGGCGTAGAGGGCTGGCGGCTGGTAGTCGAGCGCCGAGTGCGTCGGTGATGGTTGTATTCCTGTTTCCAATCGCCAATGACGACGCGGGCGTGGGCCAGCGACCAAAACACGTTGACGTTGAGGCATTCATCGCGTAGCCGCCCGTGAAAAGACTCAACAAAGGGGTTGCGCCACGGCTCACCTGGCGGAATAAACAGCATCCCCGTCCGGGTCCCGGCCCATTGCGCCAACGCGGCAGCGATCATCTCCGGTCCGTTGTCCAGCCGCAGCACCGCGGGGCGAGGCCACGGTCGGCGACGATGTCGTCGAGTTCGGCGGCCAGTCGCTCGGCGGTGATCGATCGCTCGACGAGGCCGCCGAGAGATTCTCGGGTGTGCTCATCAACCGCGGATAAGATCTTGATCGGGCGGCCGTCAGTGGTGGAGTCGAATTGAAAGTCGATTGCCTACACCATATTTGGTGCCTCGGCAATCGGCACCGGTGGATGAGTCGAGGATCCCGCTAGCTTTCGGCGCCGCGGCACCGGCACACATAGGCCCTCATGGCGCCACAACCGCTGGACCTTCTTGTGGTTGACTAACCAGCCCTCCGCACGGGCATCGTGAAAGGCGCGGCGATAACCCCACCGCGGATGCCGCCGGGCGTAGTCGCGCAGCCATTCCCGCAGCCCACGATCGGGGTCATCGATCGTGTCGCCCACCGGCTGGTAGCGCTGTGTGGACCGGTGCTGCCCGACCACCCGACACGCGAACCGCTCACTCATCGCCATCACCCACTGCAGGTGGTGAACGGCAATGCGGCGGCGGGCCGGGCTTAGAATTCCCCCTTGGCGATCTCCTTGAGCGCGGCCTTTTCCAACTCTGTGTCCGCCAGTAGCCGTTTCAGGGTGGCGTTCTCGCGTTCCAGCCGGCGCAACCGCTTCACGTCATGCGCCTTGAGGCCGCCGAACTGATTGCGCCATCGGTAGTAGGTTTGCTCGGAAACCCCAAGCTGACGCGCGACCTCCGGCCCGTCAGCGCCCTCGGCCAGCAGCCGATCCGCCTCTTGCAACTTTCGCACCACCTGCTCGGGGGTGTGCCGCTTCCGTCGTCGTGTCGACATCCATCCAGCCTTCCTGCCCGCACGCTATGGGCGGTCAGATGCTCACAAACCCTGGACCGACGATCGGGGGTCATGTCAGCCGGTTCGGTGTTAGGCCGCCACGCTGTGTCGCGGCGCCGGAAATGCGTTGGCCTCGTCGAAGGTCTGCCGGTGTTGTAGGCAGACCTCCGATCTAGTTAGGAGTCAAGCCGCGTTAGGCTCCGGCGTCGTCATTACTAAGTTCCAGGCCTTGGTCTCGTCGTAGGTTTGTCGGGTCTGAAGGCAGTGCCACAGTTGGCCGAGGAATCGGTTGAAGAGGTGCCGTAGGGCTGCGGCGTGGCGGTCTCCGAGGGCGCGCCGGCGTTCGTAGTGGTCTTTGGCGGGGCCGGGTCGCGGGATGGCAGCAAACGCCCAGACGAAGCCGACCGCGGCGAGGCGGTTGTTTTTCACCCGCCAGTGGGTGATCGACATGCTGCGCCCGGACGCGCGGGTGATCGGTGCGGAGCCGGCGAAGGCCTTCAGTCCGCGGGCGTCGGCGAGGCGTCGAGGGTCGTCACCGATCTCGGCGAGCACGCGTGCGCCGGTGCTTTCGCCGAGGCCGGGAAAGCTCGTGACGATGCTGTAATCGGGGTGCTGGCGGAATGCCTCGACGGATGCGCCAATTAGGTTGTCGGCGTTGGCGCATTCGGTGTGCAGGGTGGCGAGCAATGCGACCGCTTGCCGACCCATTGCTTGTTCAACGATCGCGGCCTGGCGTAGCTGGGGGCGACGCAGTGCGTGTTGAATTCGGGTGGCGGTCTCGTCGAGCATTCGTCGGCGACCGGCACGCCGTAACGCCGCGATGATCCGTGGCTTGGTCAGCTTGGCGCCCTGTTGTGGGGTGGGGGCGATGGCCAACACTGCGCGTGCCTCCGGTTTGGCGAGGTTGGTGTGCAGGGTTCCGGCAAAGGCATCGAGAAACGTCGGGTAGTACTCGCGCAGCAGCGCCCGCAGTTCCTGGGTGGCTCGCGTGCGTCGCCAGGCGGCATCCTGAGCGGCGCGCGCCAACACCGCGATCGACCGTACGAGGTCGCTGTCGGCGGGCAGCTGGCGGTGCATATGAGCGTCGGTGCGCAAGATGTTGGCCAGCGTCATCGCATTGGCATGGTCTGATTTCTTGCCGGTCATCGAGTGCCGTTCGCGATAGCGCGCCACCGCCATCGGGTTGATCGCATACACCGGCCTGTCCGTGGCGCGCAGCGCAGCAACCAGCAGACCGCGAGCGGTCTCGATGGCCACCGGAATCGGATCGCCTGAGGTGTCACCGACCGACTCGAGCACGCCGAGCAACTCGGCGAACCCATCGCCGTCATCGGTGATTCGGCGTTTGATCACCAACTGTCCGTCCGCGTCGATCACCGCGATGTCGTGGTGATCCTCGGCCCAGTCGATCCCGCAGAACTTGTTCAAATCGGTTCCCTTCCTCGGTGTTTGGT
>DASPOT010000039.1:0-2768 GCA_035625875.1 Mycobacterium sp.
GATCGCCCCCACCCTGCAAGGCTTCTTCAGCGAGCGGCTGGTCAAGCAGCGTCGGGTCAGCCCACGCACGATCGCTTCTTACCGGGATTCGCTGAAGTTGCTGTTTGTGTTCGTCCAGCAGCGCACCGGGAAAACGCCGGCCGCGCTGGACTGGGCCGACCTCGACGTGGAGATGATCGGCGCCTTCCTGGAGCATCTCGAAACCGACCGGCACAATGGGCCGCGAACCCGCAACCTGCGGCTGACCGCGATCCGGTCGCTGTTCGCCTACGCGGCCCTGCGGCACCCCGAACACGCCGAGCTCATCCAGCGGGTGCTCGCCATCCCCGCCAAACGGTTCGACAAGCAGCTGGTGTCGTTTCTCACCCCGGTCCAGATCGACGCCCTCGTCGATGCGCCCGACCGTAGCCGGTGGGAAGGCCGCCGCGACCGCGCGTTGCTGCTGCTGGCGGTGCAGACCGGTCTTCGGGTCTCCGAGCTGATCGGAATCGACTGCGGCGACGTCAGTCTCGGCGTCGGTGCTCACGTCCGCTGTCTCGGCAAGGGCCGCAGGCATCGGGCCGTGCCGCTGACCTCACCCACCCAAGCGGTGCTGCGGGTCTGGCTGACCGGAACGTGCCGGGCGTCGCGACGAGCCGCTGTTTCCCACGCGCACCGGACGGCGGTTGAGCATCGACGCTGTGCAACGCCTCGTCCGCGAGCACGCCACCACCGCCGCCCACCGATGCCCGACTATCCGACCCGAACAGCTGCACCCCCACGTCCTGCGGCACAGCTGCGCGATGACACTGCTGCACGCCGGCGTGGACACCGCGGTCATCGCGCTCTGGCTCGGCCACGCCGACATCCGCTCCACCACCATCTACCTGCACGCCGACATGACCATCAAACAGCGCGCCCTCGAACTCACCGCGCAGGCCTCAACACCACCAGGCCGCTACCGGCCCAACGACGCGGTGCTGGCATTCCTGGAAAGCCTGTAATCATGCCGACCACCGCAGCCGCCAACGGCGGCTCGACGCCGCATTGGACGCGCTCAACACCGCAGCCCGGATTCCTGACGGCCGGTGATCCAAGACCCTGCCGGAGCTGGACGTCGCACGAGTGCAGCGGTGGTGCGCCGTGCGGGTGCCCGAGCACGCCCGCAACCAAGTCCGCATCGAGTGCGAGGTCTCCCCACGACACCTCACGATCGTCGAGCGGCGGGATGATGCCCAGCCCGGACCGCGTGATGATCGATTTATCCACAATGGACGGGTCCTCGACATCGACCCCACCGCCCGCACCGCCCGGCCGCGCCGGCACTTTGACCCACGATTACAAGCGCCAGAGAACTACGCCCGGACCTGGCCTGCACGTCGGGGTGCTTGTGGGTAAGGTGTGTCGCTACTTCACCGGCACCGAACACGGCGGTACGGTTCGGGTCGGCATCACCGGGGTACAACACACGGATGGCAGCATCGTGGGTCGGCGCGTCATCGTGGCGCCCCTTGGGTACGGCGCCGAGCTGGACGTGGCCGCCGCCGCGCGAGCGGTCGCCTACGACCTACTGATCGCAGCAGAGGAGCTAGAGGCACTGGAGGTTTCGAAATGACCCTCGACGGGCTTGGAGAACCGGTTTCGAATTGGCGCGAGCTGAGCGGTCGGGAAGTATCCGCGCTCATTAGGCACTGGGCCAACGGGAATCACCGGGTGGCCGAGGAACTGCACGCTAGGAAGGGAATACGACGATGAACGCGATTCTGCTCATTTCCCATGGGCGCCACCGGGGTAACGGCCCTGCGTCTTGGGAGAGGCTGGACGTCGAGCTAGGCCGCGCCGTCGGCGGGGTGGAATCCGCTATGGGCGCTGCGCTTCCGGACCTGAGGCAAGATCAGCTGGAACTGCATCAGACGTTGCGCGATGCCGGTTTGGTAGGGAAGGCCGGTTAGTCGCTACGGCGGCCCCGGCCAACCTGCGGGGCCGCCGTAGCATCAGTCCCGCGACTGTGAATCCAGGAGACGAACCGAAATGACTTACATTCAGACAGGTTGGAAGACAAGGGATTAGACGTCAGATAGACGCCGTAACGCGTAAGCGGCCCCTACCCGGGGCAGCGGAGTTGCGATGCGTGGCCTATGTATTGCAGGACTAAAGTCCCCAATGTCTTGCCCAGAATCGATGTATCCGTGTAGCACGGTTCACGGGATAACACGTCGTCGGTGTGGGCTATTTGTACTCGATTGTTTCTGGTGAGGAAGGTCGTCCACGCCTCATCTGGCGAAAGTATCCGCCCATTAATCGCCTTATCTGTGCTCTTGAGTTTCGCATCTACGCGGCGGCTGCGGCGCAGGCCAGTTGGTAGTCGCGGTATTTCTTGGGGTCGGGCTGGGCTGCGGCAACGCCTGTAATTCGTGTTGCGAGAAGGGTTCTGCGGAGCTTGGTGAGTATGTCTTCGAAGGCTGGCTCGTGCTTGTGGCGGTACCAGGGTTGGGCGGCGCGTCGTTGGGCGAGGTCGTCTTGGTGGTGGCCGTGCAGGGTATACCAGACGATCACGAGGCTGTAGACGATGAACTGGAACGGCAGGGTGCGTTCGACGGCCCGCTGCAGCCGGTTGCGGGCTTGGCCGATGCGCCGAGGGTCTGCTTGCCGGCGGCGATGGCGGTCTCGATCGGCCAGCGGTGCGCGTAGCGGGCAACGATCGCTTGGGCGTCGCTGTCGAGATCGGTGGTGAAGATCGCCAGCGCCTTCTGGTCGGCGGGCTCGCGCACGAGCACAACGCGGCCGGG